>JAZNMH010000017.1:0-14152 GCA_045579505.1 Paludibacteraceae bacterium | reverse complement strand
GCAGGTAGCACTACATTGAGCGATGTGGCTTGGTATGGGGACAATAGCAGTTTCAAGGCACACCCTGTGAAGCAAAAACAAGCGAATGAGTTGGGCTTGTATGATATGAGTGGTAATGTATATGAGTGGTGCCAAGATTGGCTTGGCCGTTACAGCAGCAATGCGCAGACTAACCCTACGGGACAATCGTCGGGGTCCAACCGCGTGAGTCGGGGCGGTGGCTGGGACTACAGTGCTTCCTACTGTCGCGTTGCCTACCGTTTCAGCTACTCTCCTGGCTATCGCTGCTGCGACCTTGGGTTCCGTGTTGTTCTTCTCCCATAGTTTATTGCAGTCCATTTTTGCCATAAGCTAATCAAAGCAATACAACGAGGCGGAGTGGGCAAGGGACGAAGCCCAAACAACGCCAAGAAAGTATTGCTTTGATGAATACTATGGTACATGTTCGCTGGCTTTGCTTGTAGTGTAGGGTGTAAGGTGTAAAGGCTGGAATATGCTCGCGGGGAAATCCACGAGCAAGGAAAAGCACATACTATCCACCGCTTATCCACCGCTTATCCACCCGATAATACCTTTCAAAAAATCGCCACCTATGTCCGAAAACATAAGTGGCGATTGATCGTATCAATGTGTAAAGTCTATTAACAACCGTTCCTTCCCACGAGAGGAGGTGGGGAACGTCTATTTCTTCACTGGAGTCTTAGGGAAAATCACCCAGAACGCCAATGCTACTACCAATGCGAAGCCCGCAAAAATGTACCAACTGGTTTGCCAACCTTGCCAAATAGCCATCGGACCTGCTGACCTTACAGCCTCCGCATGAACAAAATGATTCACAATAGCCTGAGCCGCCAAAGTACCTATAGTCGCACCAAAGCCGTTGGTCATCATCACAAACAGACCTTGTGCGCTGGAGCGTTGGCTTGGGTCAGTCTCTTGATCCACATACAACGAACCCGAGATATTGAAGAAGTCAAATGCAAAGCCATACACAATACAACTCAGCACGAACAAAATCACACCTGGCATACCTGGATCACCCGCACCGAACAGACCGAAACGCAATACCCATGCGAACATAGCCATCAGCATCACAGACTTGATACCAAAACGCTTCAAGAAGAATGGGATAAACAAGATACAAAGTGCCTCGCAGATTTGCGAAATGGAAATCAAGATATTAGCGTGTTGTACACCAAATGTATCGGCAAACTCCTCAATGGCTCCGAAGCTGGTAATGAATGGGTTAGCATAACCGTTGGTGATTTGCAAACACATACCGAGCAACATGGAGAAGACAAAGAAGATAGCCATCTTCTTTTGTTTGAAAAGCGCAAACGCCTCCAGTCCCAATGCCTCCACAAGCGACTTGTTCTCCACATGGCCTTTGACAGGACACTTAGGCAAAGTCAGCGAATAGATAGCCAGCACAATGCTCAATGCACCGCTGACAACAAACTGCTTAGGTGTAGCTTGGAAACCACACAAATCCACAATCCACATGGTTACAATGAAACCTACAGTACCCAACACGCGGATAGGAGGGAACGCCTTCACAGTGTCCAAGTTAGCTTGTGTCAAAGCCGTATAAGCCACTGAGTTACTGAGTGCAAGGGTAGGCATGAAGAATGCCACCGAAGCGGTGTAAAGCGAGAAGAGGGTAGAGAAGACTACGCCATCGCCTGCCATCAGACCATACACGCCCGTAGCAATCATAAATGAACCTGCCAATGCGTGGCAGAGACTTAATGCCTTCTCTGCTGGAATCCAGCGGTCTGCTACAATACCCATGAGGGCAGGCATAAATAAACTTACAATACCTTGGATGGAATAAAACCAACCAATATTAGTAGCCATACCGTGCGTGGCAAGGTAGGTACCCATAGATGTTAAATACGCTCCCCAAACGGCAAATTCGAGGAAATTCATGACTGTTAGTCGAAGTTTGATGTTCTTCATATTATTTTACGTTTTAGTTGTTAATCGTGGGGGGGCTACCGGCTGCCGGCTGCTGGGGACCCTATTATTTTTCTGGCTTCTGGCAACCATTGACTGGCATCCGGCATCCGGGTGCCTAAAATTCGCTGGTAAAGTGGAACTTAATGTTCTTATAGTCGTTTTGCGCCATTTGCAGGACATAGCCACTATCAGCCATGAAGACGTCGCGACCCTCTTTGTCTTTCGCCATATACTGGGCTTTGCGCTTCTTGAACATCTCCAGCTCGGCTTCGTTGTCGGACTCTATCCAACAAGCCTTGAACATCTGCAATGGCTCCCAACGGCATTTAGCCTGATACTCATGTTCCAAACGGTGTTGGATCACCTCAAACTGCAATTGACCTACCGTACCGACAATCTTGCGGCCATTGAATTGGCTGATAAAGAGTTGCGCCACACCCTCGTCCATGAGCTGATTGACACCTTTGTCGAGTTGCTTTTGCTTCATTGGGTCAGCGTTCTCGATATACTTAAACATCTCAGGCGAGAAGGATGGCAAGCCCTTGAAGTGGAGCATTTCGCCTGCGGTGAGGGTGTCGCCAATCTTGAAGTTGCCCGTATCTGGCAAACCCACTATATCGCCTGCGAAAGCCTCATCCACCGTCTCTTTGCGTTGCGCCATGAAGCAGGTAGGGGCGGAAAAACGCATCTGGCGGTTCTCGCGCACGTGCTTATAATAGGTGTTACGCACGAACTTACCCGAGCAAATCTTAAAGAAAGCAATACATGAACGGTGGTTGGGATCCATGTTAGCGTGAATCTTGAAGCAGAAAGCCGTGAAGCCATCTTCCATCGGTTCGACCTTACGCTCCACAGCCTCCACAGGGCGTGGCGATGGGGCAATCTGCACGAAGCACTCCAACAACTCTTTCACACCGAAAGTGTTGAGCGCCGAACCAAAGAACACAGGCGCCAAATCACCTGCTAAGTATTCCTCGTGGTTGAAGGGGTTATATACGCCCTCAATCATCTCCAAGTCCTCTTGGAGTTTCTGTGCATCGCGCTCGCCGACGAGCTCGGCAATCTGTGGGTCGGTGACATCGTCAAAGCGCAATGACTCAGTGACTTGCGTCTTATTAGGCGTATAGAGGTCAAGGGTGGATTGGAAGATATTATAGACACCCTTGAATCGCTCGCCGCTGTTGATAGGCCACGAGAGGGGGCGCACATGAATACCAAGTTCGCTCTCTACCTCATCCATGAGGTCGAAGGGGTCTTTACCCTCGCGGTCCATCTTATTGACAAAGACCATGACAGGCGTCTTGCGCATACGGCAGACCTGCATGAGGCGGCGCGTCTGCGTCTCTACACCCTTGGCAGAGTCAATGACAATCACCACCGAATCCACCGCAGTCAAGGTGCGGAACGTGTCCTCGGCAAAGTCTTGGTGACCCGGGGTGTCAAGGATATTGATATGGTAGTTGTTGTAGTCAAAACCCATGACGGAAGTCGCCACGGATATACCACGCTGCTTCTCAATCTCCATCCAGTCGGAGGTAGCGGTTTTGCGAATCTTATTACTCTTAACAGCTCCCGCTACGTGGATAGCACCTCCGTAGAGCAGGAGTTTCTCGGTCAATGTAGTCTTACCTGCGTCAGGGTGCGAGATAATCGCAAAGGTGCGGCGACGCAGTATCTCTTGTTGTTCAGCGTTGTTAAGCATTGTATAGTGTAGTGTAGTATTGTTTAGTGTTGTTTAGTATTGTATAGGGTTGTATAGGGTTGTTTAGTGGTGTAAAAGGGTGCTAATGGTGCGGGGGAGGAGGCGTTTCTCCTCTTGTTGTACGCGAGCGGATAGACTCTCGGGGGTGTCGTTGGGCAGTACTTCTACCTGCGCTTGGGCAATGATACTACCTCCGTCAATCGTTGCACTGACATAATGTACCGTGCAACCAGCTACGGTATCGCCTGCTGCCAATACCGCTTCCTGTACGCGGATGCCATACATACCTTTGCCTCCATGCTTAGGAAGCAGCGAAGGGTGGATATTGATAATGCGTTTATTCCACGTCGCGCAAACCCAGTCGGGTATGATAACTAAGAACCCTGCCAGCACCACTAATTCTATGTGATTGTACATTAGCGCCTTATCTATCTCCTCCCAGTCTTTGGAGACTAAGGTGGGGATATAGGCTTGTTCGGCTCGCCCCTGAGCAGGGCACGGACGGTTGGTAACAACGAGTGCCACGCGATACCCATGCTGCGACTGCTCATCTATGAGCGTCTGCAGGGTCGTACCCGCGCCCGACGCAAAAATGGCTATGTTGAAACTTGTACTCATTATCTCTTCTTATTGCGCTGCAATGAAGTAGCATCCGCCCATGACCATGAACGCACCTATCCATTGGGTGAAAGTAACCGTCTCGTGAAAAATGAACATACCCGACAGCATACCAAAAATAAAACCTAAACTGGTTAGCGGATATATGAGCGAAAATGGATACATCTTCAATAGCCACAGCCAGAACAGGTTAGCCGCCACGAGGAACACTACGCCAATCAGCAGCCACGCATTGAGCAGAATATGATGGCAGATAAAGTCCCATGACCACACGAAGCTGTCTATGCCTTGCATGCCTAATTTGAAACACACTTGCCCGCCTACCAACATGGATGTCTGTAGGAGCATGAGCAATATCATTTTGAAAGTCGTCATAATGCTTGAACGGTATTATAATGCAAAACGTATAGTAACTTTGACACCATTGCGTCCCCAGCCGCGCATTCGGCGTGAGTGAATGCCATCGGGGAGCATATAGTCGTTATAGGTCAAGCGGCGGACATAGTCCACGCGAATGAACTTCAATATGTTCTCTAGACCTACAGACATCTCCAAGTAAGGCAGTGCGCCGATAGGCGAGGAGGTGTAGCCGTATTGGTATTCTCCTTGGTCATTGAAGACGGCATCATTAGGGAAGGCATATAGACCTTCGTTGCCCTCTATATAAGGGTTGTTCTTATTCGATAGTCCACCGTAGATACCCGAGAAACTAACCACACCACGTAGTTGCAGGCGGTTGATACCCGGTATGCGGTTGAGTATCCAGCCTTTGAAGTAGTAGGTGGCGAACAATGCCACATACTTATCAAAGAGGAACTCCATGGGCTGCATGAGGTTGAAGGCGTTCTTACCCAAGAAGATAGAGGTAGAGGTCATCGGTATATACAACTTGGTGAACGGTGCTTGGTTCCACATGATACCTGCCTGTACACGAGCATCCAGGTGTCCGAAAGAGGAGAACCAGAATCGTTTCTCTGCCACACCCTCTGTATAGTTGTAGAGGAAGCCCTTGCCACCTGTCAGACGATCATCCAAGTAACCTATACGGTGCATGATACTGAAGACAGGTGCATCTTGCTCAATGGTAAACGGTGTCTCTACACCTGAACGGTTGATAGGGAAGTCCGAGCCAGGGGCATAGCGGAACTCCACACCTGCCTCATACCCATGGTAATAGGGCAGGTTATGCGTGGTGGCTATCTTGCCGTTGTTATACGCGGTGACGCGGTCGTAGGACATCGCACCAGCCGCCTCGTTGTGCTCGAAACCCATGTATGCCTTGAGGGTCATGCGGTTGGGCCACTCCTTCATATAATTCGCGCGCGCGTGGAGGACATACTGCATATTGCGCAGCACAGGGGTGGAGGTAGGGATAGACATGAGTATGTTGTCCCTATCCACAATGCCGAACTGCTGTCCTGGCTCATCCACATCGTACTGTGCAGAGAGCGAGATATGGTGTCTGAGCGGTTCGTACTGGTAGTAGCGTTTCTTATTGAAGGAGTACATAAGCGTGAGGTTACCCTTGGGGCGTAGGTCATCTACACCAAAGGCACCATAGCCCGATATGAACCAGTGCGGATGCAGATTGGCGGTGGTCGTTCCACCGATACGCATACGCACACCCTCCAACATATTCCATGAGATAGTATTGTATATAGGACCGAAATCCCACTCAGACTCACCCCACTGGGAGGATGGTACTGTAGCCAGATACTCCGTGGTCATAGCATCGACAGCCATAATGAGCGCATTGAACTCGGGCCTCATCTTGAAGCCTTCTATCAGGTCCATCACCGATGCCTCGTAGAAGGACAGCGGTTCGGGGCGGTTCTGCTTCCAGAACTCAAAGTCCATACGGATAGAGGTAGAGTCGGGTGCTTTGACCGTGTCGGTGGGTATCATGGGCGAATAGACTTTGGGGTCGATAGGCGTCTCAAAGTCAAAGTCGCGGTATATCTTCGTTTGTCGGGCCAGCAAGGTGCGCTCGCGGTTGGTGAGATAGAACTTACAATTGGTGCTCGTTCTGTCAGGTGCCCAGAGACCATTGTCCAGTTGCTTGTACTGGTGCTCGATGGAGACATTGCTCACGAAGTTGAGGTTGATGTCTTGTGGGACATTCAGTATGTACTTCTTGATCTTGTAAGTAGAGTCATTGACGATATAGAGGTGTCCCGTGAAACCGAAGCTCTCCGAGTTGACGGGCACAAAGCCCAAGTCTATACACTCATAGCCATCAACGAGGACGGTGTCCATGATGTAGTACTGGTAGTAACTCACTGCCATGAGGCTGTTCACAGGCGAAACGAATCGGTTGAAGAGCAGGGAGATAGAGTTCGTGTTAATATCCACATCGGTGAAGACAGAGGTGAGTGTCTTGTCCAATGTCTGTGTGGAGATGAGTGACTCCAGACCAAAGAAACGTTTGCGCTCAATGATCTTCTTCTCGCGTTGTGGATGTTGTTGGTAGTACTCCTTAGAGAGGTTCTCTCGGATGGACAAGGTGATGGATGGATAGTCACCCGTTGTATCAATATACTGCTGTATGAAGTCTACTTTCTTCCAGAATCCTTTTTGGAAGTTAGGAGTGAAGTTATCCAGGGCGAAGGACATACGTGCGTATGCATCGGCTGTGTAGTAGTTACGTGTCTTGACATTGGCAGAGTCTTTGTGCGCAATGACATTGCGTATGAGTTCGACAGCAGGGTTGCCTTTGCGGCGGTAACGCTCTTTCTTCTTCTTGGGGGTGACGATGACATCCTGCAATGCGTAGGTGTCGGGGTAGAGCGAGATCTTGATGTTCTCGCGTGTCTGTCCTTTGCGTAGGATAAGTTTCTCGGTCTTGTAACCTATCATCTGGAAGTATAGGACGGTATATCCCTGTGGATTGCTAATTTTGTAGCGTCCATCCATATCGGTGGTCGTACCAAAAGTAGTAGGTTGGGCATTGTCCTGATTAGACTCCACGAAGAATATTTGTACAAAGGGCAGGTACTCGCCTGTCTCACCATCTATCACTTTTCCAGATGCTCCTGTCAGTTCTTGAGCATAGGCACAGAGCGTGCAGATGCCAAAGCAAAGGAGTAAAAGTATGTATCGTAGTTTGTTGGTTTGTAACATTATGATTATTTGTACTTTAGCTCAAATCGTTTCTTGATGTCAGCATAGCGCATGATGACCTCATTTATGACGTCTTCCCATGTGCGAGCAATGGTGTGTGACGCTGTCTCTCCGACATTGGCTATGTGCTCAGGTTGCGCAATGAGGTGCTCCAGTATGTTTGCATACATGTGCGTCTCGCGTGGTGATAGGAAGCCATTGTAGCCGTCTTGTATCACCTCGGCGGCGGTGGACTCTGCCAAGAGCAGAGATGGCGTGTGCATAGCAGCCGCTTCGCGCACCACGAGGGGTGCATTATCGTAGAGCGATGGGAAGAGGAAGAGGTCGGCGGCAGCGAAATACTGCTTGAGCAGTTTGCGGTCTTTAACCACACCTACCAGTTGCACGCGGTCGCTCAGGTTCAGTTTCTCGATCATTGCACGTATATCATTCACTGCATAACCCGTACCCAACATAAACAGTTTGAAAGGCAGGTGAGCAATCTGCGCTAATGACTCCAACATAAAGTCGATACCCTTCTCCCATATGTGTTGTCCCACGAAGAGGAACATGGTCTCCTTGGGCTGAATCTTCAGTTGACTGCGCATGTATGCGCGCATGGTTTTGATTTCGCCTATCGATGTTGCAAAGTCATTGCCGTTCTCCACCACCTCGACATGTCCTTTGTATCCGTACTCGCGCAGGGTGGGTTCAACGGCGGCTTGAGGTATCCATACCTCGTCTGCCTGCTCGTAAAAACGCACGATGCGTCTGATCTCCTTGTCAATGATAAACTTCGACGGCACAGCGCGCTCGAAGTCCTGTCTGTACTTGGAGTGGAAGGTCGCCACCAGTGGAATATGTTGTCGTCTGGCTATATGCTTGGCCAATAGTCCCGATGTGAAGGGGCAGTGCGTATGCACGAGGTCGAAGCGGATACCTTTGATTTGTCGTTTGAAATTCAGGGATACTTGTGGCAAACCAAAGCGATAGGGCTTGCGCATCGGTATAGGTACAGATGCATAGCGGAATATAGGGTATGGAGCTGCTGCTATCACGTCGTGCGAGTGGGGCGCGTAAGGCGTGATGACGCATGACTTGTGCCCTTTCTTGTGCAGCCAGTAGGCGTAGTTTTGCGCCGTCACGGCTACTCCATCTAGGATTGGAGGGAAATTGTCATTGAATATTCCTATCATGATTTTGTTTGGTTGTTTATTACCCCCCCCTATGTAAGCTATTGATTTACATAGGGTTGGCTTTGTTTTTTAGTGGGGGATTAACGCAACTTAGCACCGAATTTCTCCTCGAAGGTCTTGAGCAATTTCGCCATGATGGCTTCTATCTGTTTGTCCTTGAGGGTGTTTTCTGTGTCTTGTAGGATAAAGCTGAGGGCGTAACTCTTCTTGCCTGCCTCGAGGTTCTTGCCTTCATAGACGTCAAAGAGATTGACCGCTTTGAGCAGTTTCTTCTCGGTTGCCAATGCGGCTTTTGCAAGGTCGGCGAACTTCACAGACTTATCCACAAGGAGGGCGAAGTCGCGTTTCACCTCAGGGAACTTAGGCAGGTCGTTGATGACGGGTTTGTATTGCTTGTTGAGGCGCAGCAGCATGTTCCAATCCAGGTCGGCATAATAGACAGGATTGTCGATGTCGAATGCCTTGAGCAGTTTGCCGTTTACGATGCCCATATAGCCAATCTGTTTGCCATTAGGTGCTTTAATGACCATACCATCTGAGCAGAGTTCATTCTCCATAGGCTCGAGTGCGCAGTTGGTGATGTTCACGCCCAATCGGCGCAGCACGTTATTGACGTATGCGTGCAAGGTGTAGAAAGATACTTTTTCTTCCTTTTGCACCCATGATTGTGCAGTCTTGTTACCTGTGAGCCAGAGGGCGAGGTGTGGTTCTTCGCTGTATGCGTAGAGTGGGTCGTATGTCCAATGTGGGTCTTTGGCTTGACGGTCAGCAATCTTCTGCGCATTGTAGTGGTAGCAGTTGCCAAACTCATAGAACTTCAGGTCGTCATTCTTGCGGTTGGCATTGCGTTGAATACTCTCCAACCCGCCAAAGAGCAATGTCTGACGCATTACTCCGAGGTCTTGGCTCAGTGGGTTCATTATCTTGACACAAGTAGCCAAACTGAGTTGCTCCAATGGCTCGTAGTACGACACTTTGGTGAGCGAGTTGTTGAGAATCTCGTTGAAGCCTTGTGCGGTCAGTTGCTCAGAAATGCGTATTTGCAGGGCTACTGGGTTGGGTTTTGGATTGTAGCTGAGCGAGGTGTTCAGTTTCTCGGGGAACTCCACATTGTTGTAGCCGTAGATACGGAGGATATCCTCCACTACGTCGCATTCGCGTTGTACATCTACGCGGTAGCGAGGTACGCCTAACTGCCAATTCTTGCCGTCTTTGCTGTATATCTCCACTTCCATCGCACGGAGGATAGTCTCGATTTTGTTTTCTCCTAACTCTTTGCCAATGAGTGCATTAACGCGGTCAATATTCAACTCTACTGGGAATGGCGCAAACACGTTACTACCATCTACAGGCGTAGCCGATCTACCATCTACAGCGCAGTGATCTACAATCTCCATCGCGATTTCTCCGCCTGCTACCTCTTGGATGAGCAATGCGCAACGTTTGAGTACATAGAGTGTGTTGTTTGGGTCGCACCCACGCTCATAGCGGAAACTGGCATCTGTAGATAATTGGTGGCGTCGAGCGGTCTTGCGGATGCTCACAGGGTCGAAGTACGCGCTCTCCAAGAAGACATTTGTAGTCGTTTCCGAGATACCTGAGTCTTGTCCGCCGAACACACCTGCGATACACATTGGCTCCTCTGCGTTGCAGATCATCAGGTCAGCTGCGGAGAGTGTGCGCTCGATACCATCCAGGGTGATGAACTTTTGTCCTTCGGTAGCGTTTTTAACGATAACTTTGTTGCCTTTGATTTTGTCGGCATCGAAGGAGTGGAGTGCTTGTCCCATCTCGTGTAGTACGAAGTTGGTTACATCCACCACGTTGTTGATAGGGCGAATACCGATGGTGTTGAGGGCTTTCTTGAGCCAATCGGGCGATTCTTTGATAGTTACACCTTTGATGCTCACACCTGTGTAACGAGGACATGCTTCAGTATTCTCTACGACTACTTCGATAGGCAATGCGTGGTTTTGTACATGGAAGTCCTCTACAGATGGTTTCTCCAGCCTTATCGCCTCCTCGCCTTTAGCCTGATAATACGCATATAGGTCGCGTGCTACGCCATAGTGGCTGGCACCATCTGCACGGTTAGGAGTGATATCCACTTCGATGAGCGTATCATCTTCCACGCCAAAATACTCTTTAGCAGGCATACCCACTGGAGTGTCGGCTGGGAGTACCATGATTCCATCGTGGCTACTGCCTACGCCAATCTCATCTTCTGCGCAAATCATACCCAATGACTCTTCACCGCGAATTTTACCTTTTTTGATAGTAAATTTCTCATCGCCATCATAGAGTACAGTGCCTACTGTAGCCACGATAACTTTCTGTCCAGCAGCCACGTTGGGTGCTCCGCAAACGATTTGCAGTGGTTCAGCGTTGGGTGCTACGCGTGTAGTGGTTATGTGTAGGTGGTCGGAGTTAGGGTGGTCAATACAGGTGATGACTTCACCTACTACGAGTCCCTCCAGTCCGCCTTTGATGGTTTGTACTTTTTCTACTTTGCCTACTTCCAATCCGATAGAGGTAAGTATTTGTGCTACTTGTTCTGCACTGTCGTTGAGTGTGATGTAGCGTTTGAGCCAGTTGTATGAGATGTTCATATTGCTTGTATTTATTTTATTCTAAAATAAGTTGTTTTTTGTCTAAAATGGCGCACTCTGCCAAAAAGCCTGCAAAATTACTAAAAAATTCCGACATACACAAATATTATACATGTAAAATCAAATTTCCTGTATTTTCTTGGTTCTCTTTCAGCGATATTATCGAATGATCCTATCTGCTTCCCTACCATTTACGGGTTCATAACGGGTTTTTGACGGGTTGATAGAATACCTTCGTCATCACATCACTATACTTTCCGTAGCACATCTATATCCTATCCTTTCGCTATAGTATCTATAACCTCTATAATATCTATAGCATCTATAACATCTATTTTCTATCAAAATACTATTTGGGTATTTTGGGTAAATAGGGTATTTTGGGTATTTCATTGTATTTCGGTTTACCCAATTTACCCTAATTGCCCATTCTATATTTTTGCACTTCCCACAAACGACCAATCCGCATAACCGATTCTTTTTCTATCGATTATGCGGATTTACCTTATCACCTTATAACCTCATCACCTCACTTCCACGGACTTCTTTCCTCCAGTCTTTACCCCTTCTCTCCCGCGTCCGTGGAAATCATCAGCATGCACTTTTCATTTCCCGAAGGGATACCGAACCCTTACCGAAGGAGTGCTTGAATGCGATCAAGAAGAATAGCAATATAAAAACTCACCCCGCAAATCTAATTGAATTGCAGGGTGAGAGAACTTAAATGACTATATCTATAAATCCTTAACGAGACGGACACTATAGCCACGATAACAATCATTATCTTGTAGTTGATAGAAATCCGATCGAAAAAAGAAATTATCAGATTCATACTCGTCACTAACATCTGCTAACCAATAGTAACCATACCACTGAATGGCTCCTACATCAGATGAACCACGGCGACCAGCTGCAGGAAGAAATAACGCTCCGTTTTGTTCCAATTTTGCCCACTCTGATATTGTAAAAGTTTGATATTTAGCGTATTCTGAATAATCGTTTTCAGATGCTAACCCTGGTTTAAACGTAATATTACTCGGACAAATCCAATTATCTGGTAATATTATCATTCCATTTATAGAATCAATTTGTGCAATACCGATAAGAGAGTCTGCATTATATCTTTCATAAAGTAAGTAACATAATTCAGATGTTGTAATGGTTCGCCATGTATTTGGTGCGTCATTATCGATTACGTTAGTTCCCCAATCGATAAAAACAGAATAGTCGCTAAAATTTTTGCTCCATTCTGTTGGATTAGCACCTGTTCCCCAACCGAACAAATCAATCCATCCGTTGTAAGTATCAGAAATGTTTTTATTTGACTCTCCAATATAATCTAATTGGCTTTCTGCAAAACGCCATAAATTATGTTTTGGATAATATTGCAAATTACCAGGAGAGAAAGTTACTTGTTTGCTTTCACTTACAGAAAATTTGCCAATTCCGTTATCTTTTTTATTCGTTGGCTCATTGGTATCGCAGCTTGCAAATAGCACAATGCAAACTATAAAAGATAAAAAGTGTTTTTTCATTGCAACAACAGATTAGTTATAACGTTCGAAATAGAGTAGATATGTTGTACCTTCTTCTACAAACATATCCAAAATTAATTGACTCTTTGACAATTTTTGTATTTTCAACAAAGTTTCACCGTCAATAGTAATTTGTTCACCCTCTAACAAATAGGGCATGTAAATATGTTCTTCGCTTGTTTCATCTTCTGTATAAGAACAATATGTACCATCTTCATTAAATTGCCAAATAACATATGGTGCTGTACCGACATTGGTTTCTGTTTCACCATCATAGGTATAAGTTTCCTTTACTAATTTCCACTCACCAATAATACGAGTAGATTCTTCACCTTCGCAACCTATAAAAACAGTTGCTAACATAATAAATAGCAGATTTACTGCAAAAAAGCGAATAGTTTTCATAAATGTTTAATTTTTTATGGGTTATTAATATATAATATAAAATTTTATTCGTGGTTAAATTTAGAAATGATACCCTACACGGAGAGATAATTTCAACATAGGATCAACATCCTCTGATATAAATACATCTGTATCTGTATCATGATTGGTAGTTGTCTTTTCTGTAGAATTTTGACCTGTACGATAGCGTTGATAAACATCTCTTGTCGTTTCTATTGTTGTTTTTATCTTACTTGCTCCGCCAAATATATAAAAATGAAGACCAACACTAACACGTTGCCATAACATAGTTCCTATACCTAATTGGTACGCACAATTGGCAACCATATGACGTTTTCGCACTTCAGTTGTAGTAGTGCTTTTATAACTATAATGCCAACGACTTTGTGGACTTTGATAGTCAACTACTTTTGTACCTGAAAATTTATAATTCGTACTAAAGTCCAAACCTAAACCTAAAGCTGTTTCTGCCCAAACTGCAATATTCTCATTGAAAGCATAATTATAATTTACACCAGCCATTAATGGAACAATAAAACTTTTAGGAGTACGCACCTTACATGAGGTATAATCTGACTCATCAATTTCGTAGAGTGCCTTTCCATCTTTAGATAATCCACTGAAGAACATATCCACAGTAGCAATGGCACCTAATCCTTTAACTGGTAAATTGTACTGGTATTTTCCGCCAATACTAAAGCCACAACTTGTAGCCCAACTGGCATCACCTACTGGAAATGTACCTGCGCCATAAACAGAGAACCCCTCTTTTTGGGCATAAGTCATTGTGCTGAAGCAAACGCACAGCAACGTGATAAAAATAGATTTTTTCATTGTTATTAAATGTTTTTTTGGGGACATCGGCTCCAAACGCCCCATTAGTATAAATATACAAAAAGATACTGTATTAAAATCCAAATTATTGGTCTTAAAAATAGTATATTTTTTTGTTTTGCTCATTTTTTCCAAAAATATTTGGATATGTTTATAATATTTTGTACTTTTGCACCTTCTTAGGGAAGATTGGTT
>JAZNMH010000016.1:0-47168 GCA_045579505.1 Paludibacteraceae bacterium | reverse complement strand
TTAGAAACCAATCTTCCCTAAGAAGGTGCAAAAGTACAAAATATTATAAACATATCCAAATATTTTTGGAAAAAATGAGCAAAACAAAAAAATATACTATTTTTAAGACCAATAATTTGGATTTTAATACAGTATCTTTTTATATATAGCCAATCAATTAACAAACAATATTAACCCTTAAAATCAAACTATTATGAGGAAATTAGTAACATTCTTCGTGGCAATTCTTGCCACGACTGCCCTCTTAGCGCAGATTTATGATTTTCAAGTTGGTGATTTGATGTATCAAATTACCAGCGAACAACCGTACACAGTAGCCGTTATCGGTTGTAACCCAAATGCTACTTCAGTAGAAATACCATCATCTGTAGTAGGACCTTATAAACTCACTATTTCACACGAATCACTTACAATGTACGAAGGCGATGAGTTTCAAGTAGAGGCTACTATGGGTGGCGTTATAGTCAATGCAGAGTGGACTTCTGCTGATGAGTATGTTGCTACTGTTGAAGACGGCTTAATCAAAGCTATTAACGAAGGCGCGACAATGATTACTGCGGTCTACAACGGTCGAATAGCTGATGTTATAGTCTACGTTGAGAAAGGCGTTGAGGAGCTGCCCTATCTTCCTCTTCCAGGCGCAGGCAAAGTTACTATCTGCGTGCAAGTACCTGAACCGCTTTGCGAAGGTTCGTTTGTAGTAATCCCAGGTTCTTTGACTTCTTGGAATACGGGTGACGCTGTATCCAATGGTCAGGCAACCCAATTGATAGAGGGAACCAATAATTGGTATGCTGGTACTTTCGATTGGCAACCAGACTATGCTTTTAAGATTGCTCACTGCAAGCCTAACAGCACATGGGAATGGGTATATCAAGCTGCAAGCGGAGAACTTCTAGAGGGAGATCTATCTTACTATGGAGAAATCACTTCGGATATGGTTATCAACTCTGACGACCAAGTTATCTATATTAGAGTGGACGCTTGGGAGGCGAGTGCATGCGAAAAACTGAACGAAGCAGGTACTGCTACTTTCAACTTGACCGCTGTTAACTTCCCAGCAACTGCTCAATTCGCTATCGCTGGTTCAGGTCTTGCTGCTGGTGCATGGGCTTGCCCTCCTCCAGCAGAGCACATTATGACCAACTTGGGTGAAGGACAATATACATTAATGCTTGACGTTCCTGCGGAATTTCAGTACAAATATCTCGTGGACCTCTATGGTGACGGCGAATGGATTTGGCACTCTGCTGCTAACTACAACATGCCATTAAGTCTTGTAACCAACGACACCGAAAGATACGATGCTTGGTCTATCAATGGCAAAAAAGATATTATTTCCTCCGAAAACAATGAGAATACTATCACCTACGCCGTCACTGTCATTGGTGAAGGCGCTTTCGCCGACTGCCCTTCTATTACGTCCATTACCATTTCTGAGGGCGTAGAATTTATCGGAGAAGAAGCTTTCTCTTATTGCTCTGCACTCCAATATCTCTCCATCCCAAGTTCTGTGCAATATTCAGCCGAAATCTTCGAAGACTATTATGGCAAATGGACAGAATACTATAATGGATTTTATAGTATTCTTGGATGTGACAATCTAAAGACGCTTATTGTCCCTGCCGATTTCTTCGGCACAAATGAAAACTATGAAGAGTTCAATGTATTAGCATTTCTTCCTAAGCAGTTAGAATCATTAACCATCAATAGTGGCGATATGACGCATGATTTAGGTTGGGACTTCATAAATAGAAACCGCAAAACCCTCAAGCATATTGATTTAGGTGCTACAGAGAGTCTTGCAGAAGAGGCTTTTCTGAACTTTTATAATCTCGAATCATTGATATTGCCTTCAACCATTGAGACTATTCCATATATGGCTGTAGCAGAGTGCGTGAAGCTGCAATCTATTACCATTCCTGCTGCTGTCATTGAGATAGAGGACCGTGCTTTCGAGAACTGCCGTATGCTATCATCTGTAAACTTTGCCAAAGACGGAGCACTGACTCGCATTGGCAACTGGGCATTCTACAACAACCACGAATTGACCAACTTAGTTATTCCAGAAGGTGTGACCGAAGTGGGACATGCTGCATTCTATGGCTGTACTTATCTGAAAGAGATGACATTGCCAAGCACTGTACAAGAGATTGCTGACAACGGCTTTGCCCTTTGTGCAAAACTTCGCCGTATGAATGTAGATGCTATGCTTCCTCCTACCGTAGCAGCACGCACCTTCGAAGAGGTGGATCGCTCAATCCCTGTTTATGTACCAGACGAGGTGGTAGATATTTATAAGGCAGCTCCTGTATGGCAAGAGTTCAATATTCAAGGCAAGAGCAATGCACCAACAGGTGTTGAAAACACCCATAGCCCATCACCAATGACCGATTGCCAAAAGGTTATCCACAACGGCCAACTCCTCATCCTTCGTGACGGCAAGACATACAATGTCATGGGACAAGAGTTGTAGTTTAGTGACTACCGTTTAGACTACAAGCGCGGGCTACACAACCCGCGCTTGTACTTTTATAACACGTATTGAAACAAAAAATACACTTTTTACTCAAATCGCTTGCATATATAACATTTTTTTCGTACCTTTGCAGCCAATATCGGTTATTCGCAAACCAAGAATCACATCACGGTAGGCGATAAAGATATCCGAAATACCGAAAATACATATACTTAACATCTAAAACTAAACACGTTATGGCTAAAGTTTATCAAGCTAACGAGATTAAGAACATTGCCCTCATGGGTGGCAGTGGCTCGGGTAAGACTACCCTCATGGAATCCATGCTCTTCGAGTGCGGGGTCATCAAACGTCGCGGATCTGTTGAAACACAATCTACCGTCTGCGACTATTTTCCAGTAGAAAAAGAATATGGCTATTCAGTCTTTTCTTCAGTATGTAACATCGAGTTCAATAACAAAAAACTCAATATCATCGACTGCCCAGGTTCCGACGACTTCTGCGGTGGTGCTATCACAGCACTCCACGTGGCAGATACCGCCATCATCACACTCTCCGCTAACGGTGGTGTTGAGGTAGGTACACAAAACAACTTCCGTCGCGCTGAGCAAGCCAAGAAACCTATCGCTTTCATTATTAACAAGTGCGACCACGAGAACGCTGACTTCGAGCGTACCTTCAACGAACTCAAAGAGGTGTTTGGTAACAAATGTACCCTCTTCCAATATCCTATCAACGCAGGTAAGGACTTCAACGCTGCTATTGATGTACTCCAAGGCAAAATGCTCGTTTGGAAAGCAGAAGGTGGTGCACCTGAGGCTAAAGATATCCCAGAGAGCGAGAAAGCTACTGTAGAAGAGATTCGCGCTCAACTCCTCGAGTGGGCTGCTGAGTCCGACGAGACCATTATGGACAAATACTTCGAGCAAGGCACCCTCTCCGACGATGAACTCATGCAAGGTCTTAAGACCGTCTTCGCAGAAGGCAGCATGTATCCTGTTATTTGCACCAGCGGTCTCAAGGACATGGGTATCCGTCGCCTCATGGGCTTCCTCGGCGAGATGACTCCTTCTGTAGCAGATGCTCCTAAACCACTTACAGTGGATGCTAAAGAAGTAACTCCTGATGCTTCAGCTCCTACTTCTGCATTTATCTTCAAGACATCTGTTGAGCCACATATTGGCGATGTAAACTATTTCAAGGTGATGCAAGGTACACTCCGCCCAGGTGATGACGTTGTAAACGTAGACCGTGGCACCAAAGAGCGTATCTCGCAACTCTATTCTGTGGCTGGTAACATCCGCGTTCCTGTAGAGGAAGTATCTGCTGGTGACATCGCTGCTACTGTGAAACTCAAAGATACACGTACTGGCAACACCCTCAATGCAAAAGATTGCGAGAATCAATATCCTGCTATCTCTTATCCAGATCCTAAGTACCGCCGTGCCATTAAGCCTGTGAACGAAAGCGACTCTGAGAAACTGTCTGCACTCCTCACCCGCATGCACGAGGAGGACGCCACTTGGGTTGTAGAGCAATCTAAGGAATTGAAACAAGTGATTGTCAGCGGTCAAGGTGAGTTCCACCTTCGCACCCTCAAATGGCGTTTGGAGAACAACGATAAGATGATGATTACCTTCGAGGAGCCTAAGATTCCTTATCGCGAGACTATCACCAAGTCTGCTCGCGCTGACTACCGCCACAAGAAACAATCAGGTGGTTCTGGTCAATTTGGTGAGGTTCACCTCATTGTTGAGCCATACGAGGAGGGCGTTCCAGTGAAGGAAGTTTACAAATTCGGCAACCAAGAGTACCGTATCTCTGTTCGCGATACCCAAGAGATTCCTTTGGAGTGGGGCGGTAAATTGGTACTTATCAACTCTATCGTGGGTGGTGCTATTGATGCACGCTTCATCCCTGCTATCCTCAAAGGTCTGATGGATCGTATCGAGCAAGGTCCTTTGACTGGTTCCTACGCTCGAGACGTGCGCGTTATCATTTATGATGGTAAGATGCACCCAGTAGATTCCAATGAAATCTCCTTCCGTTTGGCAGGTCGCAACGCATTCGCTGAGGCATTTAAGAATGCTAATCCAAAACTCTTGGAGCCTGTATATGAGGTAGAGGTATTTGTACCAAGCGAGATCATGGGTGATGTGATGTCCGACATCAACGGTCGCCGTGGTATGGTGCTTGGTATGGAAACCGAGAAGAACTTCACCACCTTGAAGGCATTGGTTCCATTAAAGGAGATGGCTTCTTATTCTACTACATTGTCCAGCCTCACAGGTGGTCGTGCTACCTTCACCATGAAGTTCAAGAGCTACGAACTCGTACCTGGCGATGTACAAGAGAAACTCATCAAAGAGTACGAAGCAACTCAAAAGGACGAGGATTAATTCCGCGATACCGATATCCGATAACCATTATCCGATATCCAATCAACAGACAAGACTGCCAAACCACTTGGCAGTCTTGTTTGTATCACAACCATCTCAAATTACCGAACGATACAGTCCTAAATTACCGAAGGACTATGTTATTCTAATCACTTCATAATCTTACCCCTGTCCTTGCGACTTGTATTTCACTATCCCCGAAGCAGGCAAGTGTCCCTGTGCATTCATCTTGCGGACGAACAGACGATTGCCACAAAGCACATACAAGTAGTTACCAGCGAACGCCAAAGACTGTACCCTACCCGCAGGCAAAGACAAGATAGCGCGCACACGGCCGTTATGATCTGCCACCTGCACACCCATCTCGGTGGCGACATACAAGTTGCCCTTCGTGTCAAATACCATATTGCCTGCTTGCTGCTGCGAACCGTTGCTCAGGTCATGCAGATAATAGAATGGCTCGCTATATAGCATTTCGCCCTGTGGAGTGATAATCGTACTCAGCAAATGGTGGGTATGCTGCTCTCCCGTTACACAAAAACGCTCATCAGGTGCTACTGCCAATGCACGACAACCAGCATGGATAACCCACACATTGTCTTTGCTCTTCGCCTTGGCGTTGCACAAGGCCAAATATTTGCCATCGGACAACACTTGCGCAGCCTCCAGACCATACAACCCGTCTGCCACCTTTGCACCATGGTAGTACAATGTCGTTCCCCGTGCCGTTAGGTCTTCTCCCAACAGGCATTCACTTGTTTTCAGTTCGCTCACGCGTGTGCATACACCCGCAGGCGACACCTTATGTATTGTAGCGCGCGAAGAGAAGACGATGGAGCTGTCTGCTGTAGCAAAGAGATCGCTATCAATCGCCATAGGCAATGCGATCTCTTGCCAATCTTCGTCTTTGAGCAATATATCTTGCAGCATGCCGTTGTTTGACCAGCCCTTTTGTACACGCGCAGGGTAGCCTTTCCATAGCCAACGCATGGCATCGGGAAAAGCCAATGTGCCATACTTGATGCTATGATTACCTCTATCCCACTTATGAAACGCCTCGTATCCTGCAAAATTCAATGCTGACTCCATCAGCACGTTATATTCAAACCACTCGCCGAAAATAGGATTCCAGACATCGTACCAACCGTCTTGCATATAAATGCGCAGCGGTTTGGGTTCGGTCTTGCGCACAACGGCAGAATACTCATGACCACCACGCATAGCCACGAAAGTACCGACCGTAGTATATACGCGACTAAACAAATCGGGTCGGTTCCACGCTGCTGTGAACGCTGCTATACCTCCGCTACTAGCTCCTGTGATAGCGCGGTCGTTGGCATCGTTGGACAAACGAATCGTTTTGCCACTCTCCGTTTGCATACCCTCTACCTTAGCAAGCACCTCTTTTTCGAGGAACTGAGCGAAGAGGTCATCGGTTGCGTCAAACTCCTTGCAACGGTTATAGCGCACCACCTCGCCCTCAGCATCATACACCATCCCTGGATTAACAAACACACCAATCGTCACAGGCATCTCGCCGGAGGCGATGAGGTTATCCATCACCGTAGTGGCATCATAGAGGATACCGTCCATACAGACCAATAAGCACGCAGGCTTGTCACCCGTATATGCCTGAGGTATATACACCCTAATGTCGCGTTCGGTGCCAGGATAGATATGCGAATCATCAAGCGTGAACTGGATTATCTCGCCACGCATCTGTTCGGGCATAGGAACTGTAGCAGGGTCATACGGACTGCGGATATTATACGCCTGTTGCGCCAAACTGCTGAGTGCAAAGAATAGGATAAAGAGCGTTGAGAATAGATGTTTCATGGTTGCGATTATGTATTATGTAGGTTGGTATTGTACGTTTATTGCGAAGCCTTGTTGCTGCGTTTGGGCAGATAGTCGTGTTTAATGTTCTCCATAGCACTCCAAATGGAGTCGCGAACGTCAGGATTGAGCGTTTCCAATTGCTTGAGCAGGGATTTCATCTGTGTGCGACTGCTCTCTTTCTCAAACGGACACGCCTTAATCTGCTTCTCATATCCACTCAACTCTGCATAGTGGGCTATGTCGCCTTCCTCTAATAGACAGAGCGGGCGAATCATTTGTATGGGCATCTTCTCCATTTGCAGGAGTGGAGGGATAGTGCCTATGCTGCCTTGAAAAATCATATTCATTAGCAGCGTTTCCACTATATCATCTTTGTGGTGCCCCAAGGCAATCTTGTTGCAACCTAATTCCTGCGCCACATCAAATAGGGCTTTGCGCCTGTACCACGAGCAAAGAAAACATGGGTCCTTCTTCTCCTCTGCGCCAATCTCGGTGTCGCGCACCAACAATGGCACTTGCGCAACGTCGCAAAAGCGTTGTAGATAGTCAATGTCGGACTGATAGGAACGCTCTTTGAGGCGAACATATACGGCTGTAACCCGAAAACGTGGTACATATATCTGCGCACGCTTGCCCAAGAACTCCACCAATGCCAAGGAGTCTTTTCCGCCACTCAGTCCCACAAGGATATGATCGCCATCGGCTATCAGCCCATAGTCGGCACATGCTTTGTGAAATCGTTTGGTCAAACGAGCGCGTAAACGGATAAGTTCTATTTCTTGGGGTGTTCGTTGCATAAGGTGCAAAAAGTAGTGCAAAGGTACTGCTTTTTTGGCATATATCACACAAAAATGCAGAAAAAAGCACATTTTTTGCATTTTTTTCTCAAAATATTTGGTCATTTCAAAAAAAAGCAGTACCTTTGCACTCGCTTTCGGTTGAGAGCAGTGTTCTTACACATTCTGCGGCAATAGCTCAGTTGGTAGAGCACAACCTTGCCAAGGTTGGGGTCGCGAGTTCGAGTCTCGTTTGCCGCTCTATAGAAATGAGCAGGACAGAGTTCCTGCTTTGTTTTTCTAAAGAGGTCATTGAATACGGAAAAGAATCGGCAGTCAGATGCTGACGCAACGCCCAAATGGCGGAATTGGTAGACGCGCTCGTTTCAGGTGCGAGTGTTGAGAGACGTGCAGGTTCGAGTCCTGTTTTGGGCACATTGCGCAGGTGGTGAAATTGGTATACACGCTACTTTGAGGGGGTAGTGGTCGCAAGACCGTGTGAGTTCGAGTCTCATCCTGCGCACAAGAAAATGCTGTGACATTAATGTTCACGGCATTTTTTGTTTGTCATATGAATGGTTTATATACAATTTTACTTCTGATAGCATCAAATGTCTTTATGACATTAGCATGGTACGGTCATCTGAAGATGGCTGAGTTTTCGTGGTTCAAGACGTTGCCTTTGATAGGCATAGTAGCCCTATCGTGGGGCATTGCGTTCTTCGAGTATTGTCTGCAGGTGCCTGCTAATCGCATTGGCTTTGAGGGCAATGGCGGACCATTCTCGCTCATGCAACTGAAGATACTGCAAGAGGTGATTACATTGGTGGTGTTTATCCTATTCTCCGTGATTGCCTTTAATATGCAAATCAAATGGAACCACATTGTAGCAGGAATGTGCCTGATTGCCGCAGTGTATTTCGTGTTCGGGTTTAAGTAAGTTTATTTTTTAAGACAACATAGACAACAATTGCGCTCGCCAACATTGCGAGCGCTTTTTGTTTGTTATCACCCGAAGGTGAAGACGATGAGATATAGAATATAATTACTCTACAGCAATACCCAATACGTTGTAGGTCTTACCATTGTGGATAATGAGGAGTTGACCGTTACGGAGGAGCTTTTGATAATCGGCTATTGGCGATGGGCTATGGGTATCCTCAATTGATGTAGGGTCTTGGTTATAGACACAACCGAACGAGTCGTAGTCGGGATGGTCGGTAGTATAAAGGCAACTATCTTCGCGCCAAGCACAGAGCATGACTGAAGTTTGTGTATCGCTGCTATGGGCAGTTCTGCTTGGTGCAGCGTGAGCGTTGCTTACTCGTTTGGCTGCATTATGCACGATACCGTCCACAGAGCCGAGACCAGCTAACCAGACTTTTTCTGCGTTTTCGGCTGTGGCAGTTTCATCAGAGAAGACTACTTCCAAGAGCATGCGGCATGCGCCATTCTCAAGGGTATCTTTGCCCGTAACTACATGGGTGTAGGTGCTGTCTTGTGGATAGTTGTTGATACCTGCAAAGATTTCAATGGTGTCGCCTGGCTCCGCGGTGAAATCATAGAGGACGTACTCTACCCCATCGCGGAGGAAATACACGCGGTTGTCTTCATCTTTGCCGAAATGCAGTGCACCTACTACGGACTTGGTAGTGGCAGTATCCTTGGTGGATTGGCGTGCGAGTTGGAAATAGGTTTTGTTGTTTACCTGTTGCGAAATGTCTTCTAACGTGTAGCTGAATGTCTCTGCTTGCAGAATAGTGTGGTTATTATCCATTTCGCGAAGCACAACTTCTAACTGATTCCATTGTGTAGGGGTTGGTCTGCCACCAATCTGTCCATCTTTGGCATTGTCCTTGCGATGTCCGCTATCGTAGTCGCAAAGGCACTCTGCGCCAAGGCGTTCCATTTCGGTATCGTCCATTTGGTAGAGGAGTTGACCGTTTTTGCTGGCGCAAACAAGGTGTTGGCTATAAACATCTGAAAGTCGCGGAGCATTGACGATTAATTGGTAAAAATCATTGTGTCCATAATTGCTACCAAAACTACCAATTCCCTCTACGTACTCTATACCATTATCAAAAGTCCATTTTTTGTACTCCTTGCCGTCAAGAAGTGTTATTGTTGATACTTCTGTTACAACAAGTGGCGACAATCCCCACTCATCATTGTCATAATCCACAACACTTGATAAGTCGTAATCAACATATAAGCGTGGTAGTGAATCGCCTACATTTAATGTGAAGTCGTATAATACAAGATCTTTCTTTTGTGCTGTACTATAAAGCAATATTTTGTTGTTTTCTTCGCGTAGCCAAAGACTGCAATATTCATCGTAGATGTTATTCGTACCAAACAATAGATATTGCTTTCCATCAATAGTAGCGGTTTCTATTTCTTGCATTAGATATGAACGCGATCCCCAAACAGTAGTTCCATTTCCATTCTCTCCTATCGTCTTTGTACAACCAGTTCGCTGCAATCCCCAGAGCGTTGGGAAGAGGTCTTCGGGATTCTCTGCTTCACATAGGCACTCTGCACCAAGGCGTTCCATCTCGGCATCGTCCATTTGGTAGAGGAGTTGTCCGTTACGGCTGGCACAGACGAGGCGTGTTTCAATATATGTAGCAGGATGTGCTGTGTGTTGTATGCAAAAATAATTACCAAAACCTTCACCATTGATAGCACCTATGCCCTCTATATATTCTATTCCACAGGCCAATGTCCATTTCTTGTATTCTTTACCATCCAATAGCGTGATAGTAGAAACATCTGTAACACGAAATACTGCCCCACGCATTTTATCATCATCAAATGGACGTATTGTGAAAGGTAAAGTATCTCCTATCTCTAATGCCCAGTCATATAACACAACATCCTCATATATTTCAAATTCGGGGCTATAGAGTAGTACTTGACTCTTTTCCTCGCGGAGATAATTTCTTCCATCATACAAATACCATTTTCCATTAACGAGAGTAGGTGTATATTCATTGAAAGACACGAGAGAAGGGGCACCAGCTCCGTCTATATGGAATTCTACCTCTGTTCGCTGCAAGCCCCAGAGCGCTGGGAAGAGGTCTTCTGCGGTTAGTGGTTTTATTGGCAAGATTTGACCAAATTCCTTCCATTGCTCAGCATTTTTATATTCATCGACAGATTCGGCAGGTACGTAAAGGGTTGCATTTGCAACAGAAGCACTGAAAAATACATCACTTGGTAGTGAAAGAGGTTCTACTATTTCGCAAGTTACTGAAGTGAGCGACTTACAATAACTAAAGGCATAGCTTTCAATTGTTGTTACTTCGTGGGGAATATTTACGGAGCGCAATGCCCTACATTGAGAAAAAGCATATTCACCAATAATCTCTACACTATTAGGAATAGCAACATCAACAAGTCCATAATCAATACGACGATTTTCCTTAATAAAGGCATCGGGACTGATACTGACCGTTCCTTCTTTAATAACGAAAGATGTGTTTTGAGGTATATCCCCTTTGTATTTATAGAAAACATTTCCAGCATACACACCTCCATTGGGCTGATTATTGTACCATGATGTAAAAGAAAAGGCATACGATCCGACTGTTTTTAAGCTATTGGGGAAAATAATGGTTTCAAGTAATCTACAATCGGCAAATGCATTACCTTCAATATGTTCTAATCCTTCTTTCAGTGTGATAGACGTTAGAGAACTACAATTAGAAAATGCTGCTACTCCAATAGTTTTTATGCTACTTGGAATATCAACATAGGTAAGATTACACTGATCAAATGCAGCATACCCAATGCGTATTACATTATACACTTTGCCTTCATACGAAATCGTAGAGGGTATAGTTAGTTCCGTGAGCTCAGCATAGTCATCATATAAATCTTGTATTGCCGTAGTAGATGTACCTTCTGTTGGCATCTCAGGTCTATACGGATGAGTGACTTCCACATTATCCCCCTCTAAAAAGTTATAGTATAGTCCATCCACCTGAAAATCGGGCATTTCATCATACGCGAAAGATGCTACACTTGCCATGAGGGCGAGGGTGAGAGCAAGGAGTTTGCTACTGAAAGAGGATATTGTTTTCATATCGCTATTATTTATAGGTTATACATTTCGTTTTCTTATGGTGTTCCTATGGTTATCTATCGTGTATCTAACGTAATTGACAGCGATGAGATAAGAATTTTGTTGCAAAGGTAGTACAATTTGGTAATATATGCAATAGGCAGAGGCATTTGTACAGACTATAAAAATGTATTGTGTTGATAATCTATTATTTGTAATAAAAATGTACAGTTTCTATTTTTCGCTTTGTAGCATCTCATGTAGGAAATGATACAGTTCTCGGGTGGGAATGCCTATCTTCTGTGCGATGCGGCGTTTGAAGGTGCTGACACCTGTAGCGGAGTAGTGCATCCAATCTGCCAATTCCTCCAATGAGGCATTGGGATAAAGGAGCATATACGTACAAAAGACATTTTCGCGGTTGGATAGTTGGTGCGTCTCTAACTGAGATAGCCAGTCGTGGAGTAGGGTGTCCAAGTCTTTCTTTAGTTCGTTGTAGTCGTTCCACTGTTTGCGAGGGCGTGGATAGGTGGCGCGGATGTCGGACAGTTGGGCACTGACAGACAAGTCATCTATCTGATGATGTGCCACTTGCAAGCGATGGGCAGCGTGTCGGCGGTGCAGCACGATAGCAATGACCAATAACAAGCAGGCACCGAATAGGCATAGAAGCGTAATCCAAGCCCAACGATAAGGATAAGGGTTGGTCAGATGCTCCTTTAACAGAGTGAGTGCGCCGTGGTACTTGCCCACCTGTTCGTTGAGCAGACGGTTGGCGTCTTGGCGTGCGTGGGCATAACGGCTCAGTCGCTCAATATCGTTGTTGGTCTTGGCATCCTGCATGAGGCAGTAGTAGGCATTAACCAACTCGTTGGGTGTAGCGGATTGCTCCACAATAATCTGTGCATAAGGAAGAGCCGATGTCTGATCGCCCATGTCAAGATAGACTTGCATGAGTTTCTTATAAGTATAGAGGCGGTCTTCCTCGTACTGCCAATAGTTGAGTGCGCTTTTGAAATAGACAAGTGCGGAGTCGTATTGCTGTAGTTCGTAGAAATAGAGTCCCTTGGTCTCGTAGAAGCGGGCGAGGTAGTAGTCGTCAATATTGTAGGAAGCAGCGAGATGGAGTACACTATCGGATTTGGCGAATTGGTGGAGGTAGGTGTGAAATTCGCTGACGTCTAATAAGGTATGCGCGTAGTACCAGTCTTTGCCACTCTCGTGGAAGGCACGATTGGCGCGGAGGAAGAAGATAAGCGCGAGGCTGTCGCTCTCGTTCTGCTTGCATATATGCGCCATGCAGGAGTTGATACGTCCGCGATAGATAGGATTGTCTATCTGCGCGCGGTCGGCTGCGATATAATGCGCTGCGGCTTGGGTGATTTGATTGTCAAGGCTGAGATGACGCCCCATGTAGTAGTGCGCTTTGCCGAGTTGGTTGTGCGCGAAGATTTTGGTAAAGGGTTTTTCAAGCGTGCGGATGGCTTGCTGAAGCGCAGCAGTATCGGGATAGAGGAGGTGTTCGTTTTGGTCCAGACTATCTGCGATAGCGATAGTGGTCTGCGCTTCTTGGTAGCGCGTGGTGTAGCCACAAGAAGCCAAAAGTAGGCAGAGAAGCAGCAATGTGAGATGACGGATTGGCGACATAAGGCAGTGTGTTTGGTGATTTCGTTTGCAAAGGTAGTAAAAATATTGGACGTGGGCAAGAGTAAGGAGCAAATGTACATGATTTTGCGAGAAGAATGGTTGATTATGTGGTAGTTATGGGGATTTTGTACAGATGCAATGTTTAAGGTGTAAGGTGTAAAGGCAAGGGGATAAAGGCTGGGGGATAAAAAGAACTACCCAACCATTTGGTCGGGTAGTTCTAAGAGTATAACTATTGGTAAGACAGATTAGTAGGATGTGCGTTGGGTAGCAGCGTAGCTGATCTTCAGCGCGTATGCACGGCGAAGCTCTTGCTTGATGTCTGCAATGATACCCATCTTAGTCTCCTTATCAGCCTTGATAGACACGGTCATAAGACCTTGGTC
Organism: Paludibacteraceae bacterium; assembly: GCA_045579505.1. Lineage (GTDB taxonomy): Bacteria > Bacteroidota > Bacteroidia > Bacteroidales > Paludibacteraceae > Colicola. The sequence continues at coordinate 33,576 of JAZNMH010000016.1, read as the reverse complement.
TTGCTCCTTCATAGAAGAACGCTCATTGATGATATAATCACCAATCTCACGTGCATCAGCGAAAGCATCATCCAATTGGATACGTGTCTCAGCACCGTATTGCTTGCGGAACTCAGCAGTAGGAGTACCTACATAGATGTAACGAACCAATGATTTCTTTTCAAGTTTAGTCAACTCGGTTGCTTGTGGATTCTGGATTGAAACCTTGTATGTAACCTCTTTCATAGATGTTACAGACATAAAGAAGAACAGCAACATGAAAATGATATCAGGCAATGAACTGGTGTTCAGAGCTGGCATCTCTCGTTTGTCATTTCTACGAATTTTTGCCATAATTACTTTCCTCCATAATTTTTAGGTTCAGCCTCAGAAATCTTTTGAGGATAAATCTTTTGGATTTTCTTTTGCCACTCTTCATCCAACTCTGTATAAGGAGTGTGGAAGTATTTTTGAGCGCATTCCTCACGCAACTCGTTGTATGCTGCCACCAATTCGTTCTGCACCTCCAAATATGCTTGGTACTGTGTTTCGGCATCGTTTTGCACGGAAATCACGTGTTCCTTGGTATATTTGAGCGTACCAAATGGCTGACCAAAATCCTCCTCAAAGAGTTTAGGCATATTTGGGTCGTCATTGGCATTTACAATGAACTCCTTGGCTTTAGCGCGCAGCTGACGTACATCCATTTCTTGTCCTTGCACGAGGAGTCTGTTCTCCCAGTTGATCTTCACAACAAACAAGTTACGTTTGTTGATATCGGTGTCCTCCACTTTTTGGTCAGGTGGAATAGGTGCAGGCAAACGGCGTGCGAGACCTTGATTCACATCCATAGAGGTGGTCACCAAGAAGAAGATGAGCAGCAAGAATGAGATGTCTGCCATGGAACTGGCGTTAATCTGCGGAATTTTCTTTGCCATAATCTTAATTTACGATTGGACAATTTACAATTGATGTAAATGTCGTAATTACTTTTTAACTCGTGTATAAATAACACCCCATATCAACGCTACTACAGTAGAAGCAGTAAGGATGTAAACAAGATACATGATAGCATCACTCATACGTGCCATAGCACCGACGTTGTCGGTACCCTCGTAACCAAGGATTTCCACTTCTTCAGGGCTGCCCAAGAACCAGCAGAGTACGCACAATGCAACTGCACCAAGCACTACACCTACAGATGTAAGACCACGTTTAGGATCTACCTTGAAAGTCTCAACGAGTTTAGCAATAACAAAACCGAAAGTCACAAGGATAACAAGACCTACGAGTACATAAATCCAATAGAGGAGCACGTCAGTGAACTTAGGAATATCCAAGAAGTCACCAGCCACCTCCAACGAACCTTCAGAGCCTCCTGCAAAGAACATCACCGAAGCAACGATGCCTACAAGCATGAGGACCCAGAGGGTTACTTTTGGGAATAATTTATAATTCTTCATAATAATCTAAAATTTTGCAAGTTTAACAATTCACGTTCTGCACAATGCAAAATAGATTATTTCTTTTGTGCTGCGTCGTATTCAACCACGAGGTCAAGGAGGCTGATAGAGCTATCCTCCATCTCATTAACGAGACCCTCGATCAAGCTAAGAATGTAGTTGTAGAATACTTGAAGAATAATAGCGATGATCAAACCGAGAAGGGTTGTCAAAAGAGCGACCTTGATACCACCAGCCACAACGGTAGCAGAGATATCACCTACTTGTTGGATCTTATCGAACGCTTGGATCATACCGATAATGGTACCCAAGAATCCCAACGATGGAGCGATAGAGATGAAGAGAGAAATCCAAGAGAGGTTCTTCTCAAGAAGACCGAGTTGAACACCACCGTAAGAAGCTACAGTTTTCTCAACTACGTCAACGCCCTCATTGTAGCGGCTCAAACCTTGGTAGAAGATACTTGCCACAGGGCCACGGGTGTTACGGCAAACCTCCAAAGCTGCCTCGATACCACCTTTCTTCAAAGCTGCTTCAACCTCAACCAAAAGAGCTTTGGTGTTAGTTTTGCTCAAGCTCAAGTAAATGATACGCTCAATACAGAGTGCCAAACCAAATACCAAGCAGAGGAGAGTTGCAGCCATAAAGCCAGCACCACCTTCGATAAACTTAGTTTTGAGAGTTTTGTGGAGGGCTACGATAGCACCTTCCTCAGCCTCTACTACTTCTTTTGCTACAACTGCAGGAGCCTCTTCAGCCGCAGGAGCTTCAGTTACTTCTTCTGCTACAGGAGCAGCCTCAGCTGCCTCTTGAGCCATTACTGCAACGCTTCCGAAAGAAAACATTGCCAACACCGTTAGGGTTGCAAAAATTTTTTTCATAAGATTTGTTTTTTGTGTATTAAATTGTTAATAATATGTTTTGTTCGTCTGCCTTGTTTGGTGGAGGGGGATTTCTTATCTCGGCTACGCCTCGAACGATTATTTCTGCGTAATCCCAACAAGCTGCCGCTGGGAGGGGATTCGATGACACCGACCTCGCTTCGCTCGCCCACCTCGAACGCCCCACAGTCTGCCACGGGCATCCTGTGCAAATCCTTTTACTCTCAATCTCACTTGAGCAAGCTCAGATTCGATTGTTCGTAAAAGTCTTTTGCGGAGAGAGGGGGATTCGAACCCCCGAAACCCTTTTGGAGTTTACACGCTTTCCAGGCGTGCCTCTTCAACCACTCGAGCATCTCTCCTTCGCGTCAGCGACCTAAAAATATATGTCTAAGAACGCTTTTTTATGCAGTGTTTATGCATACAAAATGACGCAATACACCTTTCGACCCGCAAAGGTACAAAAAAAAATTGATATATGCACAATACTTTGCGATTTTTTTTTATTTTTTCACAAATTTATAACAAAAAGCGCCTTTGCATTGGCTGTTGTGACCTCATTTACGTGTTCTGGCGAGCAATTATACACTTCTGCCAAGCGTTCAACCACATACCACATCCACTTGCTCTCGTTGCGCTTTCCACGATGGGGGACAGGTGCCATGTAAGGTGCATCCGTCTCCAATACCAAACGCTCCAATGGAATACCAACCAGATGCTCTGCTAACTTGCAATTCTTGAAGGTCAATACACCACCAATACCCAAATAATAACCCATATCCACCACCTGCTTAGCTACCTCATGGCTACCACTGAAGCAGTGCATTACGCCCTTGACCGTAGGGAACTCGCGAAGGATATTCAGTGTATCTTCTGTAGCATCACGACTGTGAATCATCACGGGTAAATGATATTGCTCCGCCCAACGCATTTGTTCGCGCAAAGCCTCGTGCTGCTGCTCCTTGAAGGTTACATCCCAATGGTAGTCAAGACCTATTTCGCCGATGGCTACCAACCGAAGGTTGGAAGAAGAAAGAGGTTCTAAGCGCACTTTGTGCTGTTCTAAAGTTCCAATAGTAGAGGCAAGGGATGCATCAACTGCGGCTTTCAGGACTTGCAGTTGTTCTTGCCAGTCTTCTTTCACATTCTCTGGGTGCAATCCCAATGCGGGAAAGAGGTATTTGGGGTACTTGTTGCATACCTCTAAAACATCTTTTACCGACGTCTTATCTACGCCAGGCACCAAAATAGCTTCTACGCCCGAAGCTTGTTGGTCAGCCAAAAAAGCAGCCAAGTCCTCCGCATATTGCGGGTCATCTATATGGCAATGGGTATCGATCATTTGAGTGTAAAGTGTAAAGTTTAAAGTGTAAAGGCGGGGTTCCTGCGGAACAGGATACTGCTATCGCCGTAACTGAGGAAACGGAAGTTGTGGGAGAGAGCATAATCGTAAATCGTATGCCAATCGCCTCCCACAAAAGCACTCACCAACAGCAATAGCGTGGATTTGGGTTGATGGAAATTGGTGATTAACTGATCCACTACACGGAACTGATACCCTGGTCTAATCATTATCTGCGTTTCGGCATGCAATGTATCTTGCTGTGTATTATCCAAATAGTCCAACAAAGCCTGCAACGCTTCGCGTGTGGAGAGTGTATGCTCTTGCTGGTAGGGCGCAAATTGCGCCACAGATAGCGTTGTATCTTCGGCATCTGGCATTCGGAATCCAGCACACAACTCTTCTCCGATGAAATAAAGGCTCTCCAACGTGCGCATACTGGTGGTACCAACCGCTACGATATGTCCGAGGTTAGCCATGAGTGTGGCGATAGTCTCGCGTGGCACGGCGATAATCTCCGTGTGCATAGTGTGCTGGTTGGCATCCGCCACTTTCACAGGTTGGAAGGTTCCTGCTCCAACATGCAGTGTAACCTCGGCGGTCTGTATGCCTTTTTGGCGTAAGCCGTTGAGAACATTATCTGTAAAGTGAAGTCCCGCGGTGGGGGCAGCTACTGAACCTTTGATACGTGAATAGACGGTCTGGTAGGTGGTTTTGTCGCTCTCCTCGGTCTTGCGATTGAGGTATGGAGGGATAGGCAGTTCGCCTACGGCATCAAGGATCTCAGCAAAGCTGATATTTAGATCGCCTTTAGCTGTTAGACCGTTGCACTGTTGGATCACTTCGTTGTTAGCCCGCTGCGCTGCTGGATTCCATGTGAAATGTACAGCGAAAGTGTTGCCTGTTTGTTCACCTTTCTCGGCGGAGAGGGTGATTTCTTCGTCAGATGGGAGTTGTACGGGCAGAGATAGTGAACCAGTCTTCCATTTCTTAGCATTGCCAATCATACATTTCCACGTACAACCGCTGGTACTACCCAAAGACAATTGGTAATCGTGTGGCAAAAGCGGTTCAAGGCAGAAAATCTCAATCCTTGCACCCTGTGTGCCATCTTCCGACTGTTTGTGGAACTCCAATCGCGCTTGTATCACGCGCGTATTATTATATATAAGGAGTGAATCCGCGGATAAGTACTCGCCTACGTGATAGAAAAGGTCTTCACTCACTTTGCCATCGCGGTAAATGAGCAGTTTACTCCGGTCACGCTCTGCCAAGGGATATTTGGCAATACGCTCATCGAGCAAAGGGTAGTTGTATTCTTCTATAAGGATTTCTTCCATGTCTTGCGGTCGCCTTTGAAAAGTTCATACTGATTAAACATACAATCGAGGTCACCATTCACCAAGCGCACACGTTTGGCAGGGCGCAGTCCTACGCACTTGAGCGCCTCCTCGTTGCTGGAGATAATCCACGCGGTAGCGCCGTTGAACTGATGCTTGAGCGCTGTACCCATGTCTTGGTAGAGGCGTAGCACATTCTTGTCTTGCGATAGACGTTCGCCGTATGGCGGATTCATCATCACGAGCGCGCCATCGGTGTTTTTATCAGCAAGCCGCAGTTCTTCAATACGGATTTGCTTCACTTCTATGTCACGCTGGAGGTTAGCCGATTGGATGTTCTTTTGGGCAGTTTGCACGGCATAAAAACCAGCATCTGAGCCATAGATCTTGTGATGGAAATCACGCTCGCGACTATCATCGTTGTACACATCTTCGAATAAGTCGGCATCGAAGGAAGCCCATTTCTCGAATGCAAACCCTTTGCGGTAAATGCCCGGTGCGATGTTGCGGGCAATGAGTGCTGCCTCGATAAGCAGAGTACCCGAACCGCACATAGGGTCGTAGAAGTCGCTTTGTCCATGCCATCCTGCAAGCAGTAGCATGCCCGCAGCAAGTGCTTCGTTGATAGGCGCTTGTGTATTGGCTACGCGGTAACCACGTTTGTGCAGACTCTCACCCGAACTATCGAGCGACACGGTCACCAAGTCGCCTGCTATATGCACATTGAGGTAGAGGTCGGGATTGGTGAGTTGCACACTGGGACGCACGCCACCATGCTCCATCCACCAGTCCACTATGGCATCCTTCACTCGGTAGGTGATGAATTGCGAGTGGCGAAAAAGGTCGGAATAGACCGTAGCGTCAATCAAAAACGTGGTCTTGGCTGTCATATACTGCACCCAGTATAGTTGCTTGATGTGTTGGTATATCTCGTCGGTCGTTTTGGCTTTGAAAGTGGCAATTGGCACAAGAATGCGCAACGCAGTACGCAAACAGAAGTTCGCGGTATAGAGCATACGTTTATCGCCTGTGAAAGACACGGCACGGCGCTCAACCTGCACATTGTTCGCTCCAAGATCAATAAGCTCTTTAGCCAATACTTGCTCCAAGCCCTTGAAGGTCTTTGCCAACATTGGAAATTCGTGGTTCATATCTATATTGAAAATATGCTGCAAAGATACTACAAAAAATGCACAAAAGCAAGAAAACGAAGTAAAAGTTTACTTTCAAGCGCGATTTTCTTGCATATTTGCATTTTTTGTAGTACCTTTGCAGCATAAATTGTGTAACTATGCGTTTTTGTGAGATCGTAGGACAAGAAGAGGTTAAAAAACGGCTACGTCAATCCGTACAGGAAGGACGCATAGCACATGCCCAATTATTCAGCGGCATCAGCGGTGTAGGCAAATTGGCATTGGCCATAGCATACGCACAATACATAGCATGCCCACATCGCACACAAAATGACTCATGCGGACAATGCCCCAGCTGCCTACAATACCAAAAACTACAACACCCCGACCTGCACTTCGTTTTTCCTATCGTCAAAACGGATAATGGCGATGTCTGCGACTCATACATGGATAAGTTTCGTGCTCAAGTGATAGAGAGTCACTACTTTGACCTGGATGATTGGTATCGTACACTCGGCGTAGAAACAAAACAAGGTCTTATCTACGAGAAAGAGAGCAGCGAAATCTTGCGCAAACTATCACTCAAGAGCTTCAGCACCGGGTACAAAGTGATGATTATTTGGCAACCCGAGAAAATGCACACCGTCTGCGCCAACAAACTGCTCAAACTATTAGAAGAACCACCCACCCAAACGCTTTTCCTCTTGGTCAGCGAGAATCCGGAACAACTGCTAAGCACCATAATATCGCGCGTGCAAGAAGTGAGAGTACCTCGTTTGAGCGAAGATACCATTGCTACGGGATTACAGCATGAGTACACTTGGCTCAGCAATGAAGAGGCCCTCAGCATAGCGCACATGGCCAATGGTAGCTATTTGGCTGCCCTAAAAAACATGAGTGAGAGTGCAGATAACAAAATATACTTCGATGACTTTGTAGCACTCATGCGTAACGCTTGGCTGGTAGGACAAAAGAAAGACTATAGCGCACTGCTCAACCTACGTCAATGGAGTACCGACATGGCGGATAGCAAAGTGGGGCGCGAGAAACAGAAGGCATTCCTGCAATACGCACAACGACAAGTACGAGAAAACTATATCTATAACTTCCACTGCGAGCAGATGAATTACCAAACAGCCAATGAACGACAGTTCTCCAGCAGGTTTGCCCCGTTCATTCATGACAACAACGTGGAGAAGATGATGAACGAACTCAGCAAAGCCGAACAGCAAATAGCACAAAACGGTAATGCGAAAATCATCTTTTTCGATTTATGCTTGCAGATGATTGTGTTGGTGAAGTAGGAGTTTAGGAGTTCAGAGGTTTAGGAGTTTAAAGGTGAAAGGCAAGGTATATATATGAAAGAAGATTTTATTATAGAAAATGGTTCGTGTCATATCACGAAGAAGGCCGTTAATCATAATCCACAGCACATGTTGCCTGTGGTGGATTGGTTGAGCGATGTGCCAAAGACGGGCGATGAGAACGACCTCGTGGAAGTGCAGTTCAAGAACACCCGCAAAGGATATTATCACAACAGCAATAACCTCCCTTTGGAAAAGGGCATGGTAGTCATTGTGGAAGCCAACCCCGGTTGCGACATGGGTGAGGTAACCCTGATGGGACACTTGGTGGAAAGGCAAATCAAGAAGAATCATATCAACACCGAACGTTATGAGATACGCAATATCCTTCGTTTGGCTACCGATGAAGATAAACAACGTGCCGTAGAAGCACACGCCAAAGAGCAAGCCACCATGATTCAAGCCCGCCAGTTGGCTAAATCACTCGGTTTGGAGATGAAGATAGGCGATGTGGAATACCAAGGCGATGGCACAAAGGCTATCTTCTACTATATAGCCGAAGGTCGCGTGGATTTCCGTCAGTTGATAAAAGTATATGCAGAAACCTTCCGTGTGCGCATTGAGATGAAACAGATTGGTGCTCGACAGGAGGCAGGACGCATCGGTGGCACAGGCCCTTGCGGCAGAGAGTTGTGTTGCTCCACATGGATGACACAATTCACATCCGTAGGTACCAACGCCGCCCGAATACAGAACCTATCACTCAACCCACAGAAGTTGGCAGGACAATGCGCCAAACTGAAATGCTGCTTGAACTACGAGATACCCGTATATGAAGAAGCAAACAAGAAATTGCCATCGCGCCATCAGCATTTGGAAACGCAAGATGCAACCTATTACTTCTTCTCGGCAGACCCACTGAAAGGCGAAATAACATACTCGACCGATGCCCATCGACCAGTGAACCTGCAAGTCATATCCGTGAAACAAGCAAAGGATATTATCGAAATGAATAAGCGAGGCGAGAAGCCTTATACTCTCGGTGGCAAGCAATCCTCCGTAGAAGCCATAGAGGTGGACTATCAAAATGTAGTAGGACAAGATGACTTGACCCGCTTCGATAAAAAGAAGAATAACCTCAACAAGAATGGTCATAATCGCCGACGCGACAATCGACCTCGAGGTAATAACCCCCATGCGCCTCGCCGTACAGAATGAAAAAGATAGCAATCATAGCAATCGTATTGGCACTGCTGAGCGCATGCGGCAATGGGGTAGTATATACCGAGTTCTACTCTATGCCTATTGACGGTTGGCATCAAGATTCCACCCTGACATTTACCACCGAGGTGGCAGACTCCACAGCCTGCTACGACATACAATTGGTGGTGCGCCATACTACGCAATATCCATACCAAAACCTATGGCTGTTTGTGGATGAATACGCAGGCAACATGCTCATACTGCAAGATACCGTAGAAGCCATGTTGGCCGATGACTATGGCCGTTGGTTGGGCACAGGCATTCACCGATATGAGTTGCCACTGCTATATGATGAGCAACATCGTTTTGCGCAATCGGGCGAACATACCTTCGCTATTCGACAAGGTATGCGAACCGAATGGCTGAAGGGAATCACGGAAGTGGGATTGGTGGTTAAGGTTACGAGGTTAAAGGTTAGAGGTTAAAGGCAAGTAATGGGAAAGAATAAATTGAAGAAATTTGCAGAGATGGAGACCTTCCACAACGTGTTTCAGTGTGGAGCACGCGAGTGCGTGGAAGATAGTCCCGTAGTGGGCATGCGTGGCAAATGGCATGCGGAGTATTTTCACAATGACAACCCTATCGTATTGGAGTTGGGTTGTGGGCGCGGCGAATATACCGTAGGGCTGGCAGAGCGCAATCCCAACAAAAACTATATAGGCATTGACATCAAAGGCGCACGCATGTGGGCAGGTGCCAAGCAAGCAGAGTTAGCAGGCATCAAGAACGTGGCCTTCTTGCGCACGAACATTGAGATGATTAGCCACTTCTTTGCCCCAAATGAGGTGGCAGAGATTTGGATTACCTTCCCCGACCCACAGATGAAGAAAGCCACCAAACGCCTGACCTCCACCTACTTCATGGCACGCTATCGCCAACTGCTCAAACCCAATGGCATTATTCACCTGAAGACCGATAGCCCCTTCCTATACACCTATACACAAGCCATGGTGAAAGAGAATCAGTATCCGCTGTTGGTGGACACCTGTGATCTTTATGGCGCTGAGGCGATGAGGTTATTAGGCGATGAGGCCAGTGAGGCACGCGCCTTGCAGACGCACTATGAGCACCAGTGGCTTGACCGCGGACTGACCATCAAATATATAGCATGGGAGTTGCCTGCTGAACCGTTGCTCACCGAACCAGACATAGAAATAGAGAAAGATACTTATCGTTCGTATGGCAGAAACTATACCTCCAGCCTTTAAACTATAAACTTTACACTTAAAACTAAAAATAATGTATCCTCAACAAATAATAGATGCACTACAGCATGTGCGCTACCCAGGCACTGGCAAGAACCTTATCGAAGGTGGAATGTTGGAAGATGATATTCGCATCTCAGGCTTGGAAGTATCGTTCTCGCTGATATTCGAAAAAGACAACGACCCTTTCCGCAAATCCGTAGTCAAAGCAGCGGAAACGGCTATTCATACATACGTGGATGAGAATGCCGCAGTGCATATCCATACTAAGTTCATCAAGCAAAACATGGCACCTAAGTCTGACTCGGTGGAGAACCTGCGCGCAGCGCAAGTGATTGCTATCCACTCGGGCAAAGGTGGCGTAGGCAAGTCCACCGTGGCAGCCAACATAGCCATTACCTTGGCAAAGATGGGGTACAGAGTAGGACTCTTAGATGCCGATATTCACGGACCATCTATACCCAAGATGTTCCACACCGAAGGTTGTCGTCCCGTTTCTACACCCGTGAATGGTCGCAACCTGATTGAGCCCATTGAGCAATACGGCGTGAAGATGCTATCTATTGGCTTCTTCGTAGATCCGCAGCAGGCAGTCGTTTGGCGCGGCGGTATGGCAAGCAACGCTATCAAGCAACTGATTCAAGATGCCAACTGGGGCGAACTAGACTATTTCCTCATTGACCTGCCCCCCGGCACCAGCGATATTCACCTCACATTGGTACAGCACTTGCAACTGACAGGAGCCATCGTAGTAACTACTCCACAGCCTGTGGCACTGGTGGATGCACGCAAAGGTGTGGATATGTTTATGAACGAAAAGATTAATGTGCCTGTATTGGGACTGATAGAGAACATGGCATGGTTTACCCCTGCTGAACTGCCTAATAATCGCTATTATATCTTTGGCAAAGATGGCGGCAAGCAATTGGCTGAGGAACTCAATATCCCACTGCTGGGACAAGTGCCACTCGTACAATCCATCCGCGAAGGGGGCGATGAAGGTACACCCATCGCATTGCAAGACGGACACCCCGCAGCACAAATGTTTGAAACAATATGTCAGCACCTAAGATAACCGAATTAGGCACACAACCTATACGTGGGCTATTGCTCAAATACGCCCTGCCAGGTATCATAGCCATGACTGCCAGTTCGCTATACAATATGGTGGACTCCATCTTTATCGGGCATGGCGTAGGGGCAATGGCATTGTCAGGACTGACGGTGGCAAAACCCTTTATGGACATTTGCGCTGCGTTTGGCAGTCTGGTGGGCGTGGGTGCCAGTTCGTTGGTGGCCATCAAATTGGGCGAGAAAGACTATCGCTCAGCCAACGATGTGTTGGCCAACGTGATACTGCTGAATGTGCTATTGGGCGCATTGGTAATGGCAGTCGGACTATATTGGCTGGAGCCGATTTTATATGCTTTTGGCGCAAGCGATGTGACTGTGGCTTACGCACGCGATTATATGGAAATAATCCTATGGGGCAATATCCTGACACATATCTACTACGGACTCAACAGCATGTTGCGGTCGATAGGACACCCCAAAGTGGCCATGTTCTCCACCATCGTAGCGGTTGTGGCGAATATAATCCTCGACCCTATTTTTATCTTTGTATTGGATATGGGCGTTCGTGGTGCAGCATTGGCCACCGTAATCTCGCAGGTGATAGCCGTGATAGGACAATTGGTGATTTTCCTCAACCCTAAAGAGGTTATCTATTTCCACCGCGGTATATGGCGTCTGAAGCGCGATATTACTATGCGGGCTTTGGGCATTGGTACGGCACCGTTCTTGATGCACTTGGCAGCATGCTTCGTGGTGATTGTACTCAACAACCAACTGAAACGCTACGGCGGTGATATGGCGATAGCTACGTTTGGTTTGACCAATCGTTTTATGTTCTTCTTCTCAATGATTGTGATGGGACTCAATCAAGGCATGCAGCCTATTGTTGGGTACAACTATGGTGCCAAACTATATCCCCGTATGGCTCGTGCATTGAAACTGACAGCGATGTGCGCGACCTGCGTAATGGGTGTGTTGTGGTTGTTTGGATTGCTGTGGCCCGAAGGATTTATCCGACTGTTTACCCACGATGAAGTGCTGATAGCCCAATCCATTGTGCCTGCCCGAGTGATGCTGTGCACAATGGTGATGGTAGGTTTTCCGATGGTGGTGGGTAACTTCTATACATCGATTGGTATGTCTGGTAAGGCGATATTTTTGAGTTTGACACGACAAGTATTATTCTTGATACCTTGTATATTAGTATTGCCGTGGTTATTCCAAAGGTTGGATATCACCCCCATCTGGGGCGTATGGTGGAGTCTGCCTATATGCGATGCGTTGGCATCAATCATGGCTGCTATATTGGTGAATCGCGATATACGCAAGTTTATGAGTCAGACGTCGTAGGGGTATTATAGTTGCCCTGCCTCTACCAGATTAATGACTCGTTCTACGATACGGTCTTTGTCTTGGGCATCGTATCCCTCTTTTAGGTCGTTTTTGAATAGTTTAGCCACGAATTGCCAGAAGTTGGCACTTGCTTTGCCTCGATAGTGCTTGATGATTTCGTAGCTTGTCCGTTCGCTTTCTCTGTCCATGAGTTTCATGAGCATTTGTCCCTGCGAAGCAGTCATGCGACGGAAGTTGTTTTCGTATTTCTTGAATAGGTATTTCTCGTACTGTCGCCACCATTTGCGACGGGCTTGGTCGTCTAGTTGCAGTGCCAACTGTTGGTCTGCGACTTGCATTTCTTTGGCGAGTTCTTTGGCGAGGGGCAGTGTTCGTTTGACATCGCGAACGGTTTTCCAATAAAAGCGTTCTTGCTGCTTATTCTTGAAGACCATTTGCGGATAAACCCACACATCCTGCAGGTGTGCGAGATAAAACGTATCGTTATGGCTGACCTGCAAGCGCACCGAGTCCACCGTAGGTTGGGCATGCGAAAACAGTGACAAACAGCTCGCTAATAGTAGTATGAAGATGCTTCTTTCCATGTATTCCGCTGCAAAGGTACTACAATTCTATGAGATTTGCAAGATATGAGTAACGAATTTGATGTTTTTTAGTAATTTCGGGAGTTCTTTCACATAATAAGGAAAATGTAAAAGCAATGGCACAAACAACCCAAATGAAGGGTGATGTAAAGTGTAAGGTGTAAAGGCGGGAATCTTAACAAAACGCACTTTTTCGAGATGGCGGTCTCAGGGAGTTCTCTCGGTGTTCTCAGGGTCGTCTCTCGGTAAGGGTCAGAAAAAGATAAAGAAACGAATCTTAAGAAATAGCACTTTTTGGGGAAAAGGAAATGTGCAATACATCAAACAATATGGGCGGTCGTGCCTACCCTGTACGGCACTACCCTATAGCCATACGGCTGCGCGACCGCGGTGGATCACGCCATTCTATGTCTTGCGCTATTTCCTCAGAGTGGGGACTCTTCGGGCGCAAGACTCGAAGTGCCATTCAAGGCACTTCTTCACCTCGAAAGTACGTTCGCAAAATGCTGAACATACTACAGTTCGCGAGCAATATTTTTTGAAAATAAGGTTACACCTTTTGCATCCAATCTCCAACACCTCACCTTCAAGCGAGCTTGAGTGAGGTGTTGAATATCGTATGCAGATAGATAAAATCTATCCTGTTTTCAAAAAATATTGCTCGCTTCACTTGCGTATGTGCATTTTTTGTTGTACCTTTGCAGCATGAAACGGTTTTATATTGAAACATACGGCTGCCAAATGAATGTGGCAGATAGCGAAGTAGTTGCTGCTATCATGCAAATGACAGAGGCACAACTCACCGACAATATAACAGAAGCAGATATCATCATCCTCAACACCTGCTCCATTCGCGAAAATGCCGAACAAAAAGTACAACACCGCCTACAAGAACTGCGCGGAGGACGAAATCGCAAGAAAGATAACAAACTCATCGGTGTCATTGGCTGTATGGCAGAGCGCATGGGTGAGGAACTGGTGCGAGACTACGGAGTGGACTTTGTAGCAGGTCCAGATGCCTATATGGACATACCTAACCTGCTGGCGCAATGCCAACAAGGATTGCCTGCGGTAAATATCCAACTCAGTACTACTGAGACCTACCGCGAAGTTATGCCCGCTCGTATTGGCAAACAAATATCAGGCTTCGTGAGCATTATGCGTGGCTGCAACAATTTCTGCTCCTACTGCGTTGTGCCTTACACACGCGGGCGAGAACGCAGCCGAGATGTGGAAAGCATAAAAAACGAAGTACTTGACCTACAACAAAAAGGATACAAAGAAGTTACACTACTGGGGCAAAACGTCAATTCCTATCGCTATGAACACACCAACGAACAGGGAGAAACACAAGTGATAGACTTCTCAACCCTACTGCGCATCATAGCCGAAATGGTGCCCGACATGCGTATTCGTTTCACTACTTCGCACCCCAAAGATATGTCCGACAAGACATTGGAGGTGATTGCACAATATGACAATCTCTGCAAGTTCATTCACCTGCCCGTACAGAGTGGTTCGAATCGTATCCTCAAACTCATGAACCGCAAATATACCCGTGAGTGGTATTTGGAGCGCATAGCCGCTATTCGCCGCATACTGCCCGAGGCTGCTATCAGCACGGATGTGTTCTGCGGCTTCCACAGCGAGACTGAGGAGGAGCACCGTGAGACCCTCTCTCTCATGCGCGAGGTAGGATTTGACTCTGCTTTTATGTTTAAGTATAGCGAGCGCCCTGGCACGCACGCGCAAAAGCACTTGCCCGACAACATTAGCGAGGAGGAGAAAGTGCGCCGACTGAATGAGATCATTTCGCTACAGACCCAACTCTCTCTGGAGTCTAACCTGCGCGAAGTGGGCAAGGTAGTAGAAGTGCTGGTAGAGGGCTTTTCCAAGCGTAGTCACGACGATATGTATGGACGAACCAGTCAGTACAAAACAGTCGTCTTTCCACGCGAAGGCAGAAGCATAGGAGAACTGGTGAATGTGGAGATTTTAGAGGCTTCAGCAGCCACGTTGAAAGGAAAAATCGTAAAATAATACATTTTTTTTAATAAAAAATACTTTTTTTTAATAAAAAATTTGCACGATTAAAAAAAAAGCAGTACTTTTGCACCGAAAACAATAAATTTTCATAGTTAAGGTTTAGGTTTAATGGCAACGAGAGGCTGGGAAGTTTCTCGTTGTTTCTTAAAACTACACAAAAACAGAAACATTGTTTTCACTATTTTTTTGTAAAGATATGAACGAAATTATTGACAATCCTAATCCACTCAACGTGGATTTAACCGACACAGAAGAGGCTCGCAAAGCATTTATTGCGAGCGAGATTTTTAATCGTAAATACTAAACAATCGATATGGCAACAAACTATGTGACCGCTAACGGTCTTCAAAAACTGAAAGAAGAACTGCAACAATTGGAAAGCGTGGAGCGTCCACGCGTAATCGCGGCTATTGCAGAGGCGCGAGAAAAAGGTGATTTGAGTGAAAACGCAGAATACGATGCCGCCAAAGAAGAACAAGGCATACTGGAAAGTCATATTGCAATGCTCAAAGCCAAAATCATGGATGCACGCATTATTGATGAGACAGATATTAATACCGATGAGGTACAGATATTGACCAAAGTGCGTGTGCAAAATCTGAAAACGGGACAAGAGAAAATATATCAATTGGTTACCGAAGGAGAAGCAAACATATTGGAGGGCAAGATTGCTACTACTACCCCCATTGCCAAAGGCCTGTTGGGCAAGAAAGTAGGCGATACCGCAGAAGTAGTAGTGCCTGCTGGTACGTTGCAATTCAAGATTTTGGAAATCAGTATCTAATAACTGTCAAATAGTACATCCCCATGACAATCTTCACACGTATCATCAATGGTGAAATACCCAGTTACAAAGTAGCAGAGAACGAACACTTCTATGCTTTTTTGGATATTAACCCCCTGCAAGAGGGACATACCTTGGTTGTACCGAAATTGGCAGAACCGGAGGCGAACTATATCTTCGACCTCGATGACGACCTGCTCAGTGAAATGCTGGTCTTCTCCAAACAAGTGGCTCGTGGCATACAAGGGGCTATCGACTGCAAGCGCGTGGGCGTGGCGGTGATTGGCTTGGAAGTGCCTCACGTACACATGCACCTAATCCCTATCAGAAAGGAAGGGGATATGTCCTTCGCTAATCCGAAGATGACATTACCCGCCGAGGAGATGGCTATGATTGCTAACTCCATTGCTGAAGCAATGGAACATTGATAAAAAAATGACTGCCATAGCGGCAGTCATTTTGCGTAATTTCAAAAAACGGATAAAGAACAACAACATAATACATCATGGAAATGGAAGAAAGAAGTCTCAATTTTATTGAGCAAATCGTAGAAAAAGATTTACAGGAAGGTAAGAACGACGGACGCATACAGACACGTTTTCCGCCTGAGCCAAATGGTTACCTGCATATCGGTCACGTGAAAGCCATCTGCATGGACTTTGGTATCGCGGAGAAATACAACGGCGTATGCAACCTGCGATTCGACGACACCAACCCCGTTAAAGAGGATGTGGAATATGTAGATTCCATACAACAAGACATCGCTTGGTTGGGATTCAAGTGGGGCAATATCTACTACGCTTCTGACTATTTCCAACAACTCTATGACCTCGCCATCGAGTTCATCAAACAGGGCAAGGCATACGTAGATGAGCAGACGGCAGAGCAGATTGCCGAGCAGAAAGGTACACCTACTGAACCAGGTGTTGCATCGCCATACCGCGATCGTCCTATTGATGAGAACCTTCGCCTTTTCCAAGCCATGCAAAATGGTGAAATCGAAGACGGTAAGATGGTACTCCGTGCGAAGATTGACATGGCTAATCCCAACATGCACTTCCGCGACCCAATCATGTACCGCATCATCACCACCCATCCTCACCATCGCACAGGTCGCACATGGAACGTATATCCAATGTACGACTTCGCGCACGGTCAATCCGACTACTTTGAGGGCGTAACTCACTCTATCTGTACGCTGGAGTTCGTGGTACACCGTCCACTCTATGACTACTATATTGACCAATTCATCATTGGCGACTACCGCCCACGCCAATATGAGTTCAACCGCCTGAATATCACCTATACCGTGATGTCCAAACGCAAGATGCTCCAACTGGTGAAAGAGGGATTGGTAAGCGGTTGGGATGACCCACGTATGCCTACCGTATGCGGTTTGCGCCGTCGTGGTTATACCCCTGAGGCGATTCGTGCGTTCATTGACAAGATTGGTTATACTAAGGTAGAGGGTATGATTGACCTCGGCTTGCTCGAGCACACCGTTCGCGAGACACTCAAAGAGACTGCGCCACGCGTATGCGCTATCTTCGACCCTGTGAAACTTGTGATAACAAACTATGAGGGTGAGGGTGAGACTATCGTAGCAGAGAATATTGATGGTCACCCAGAGTTGGGTACCCGCGAAATGAAGTTCGCGAAGGAGCTCTACATAGAGCGCGGCGACTTCCAAGAGGAGGGCGATAAGAAGTTCTTCCGCCTCAGCCCTGGTGGTCGCGAGGTGCGTCTGAAAGCCGCTTATATCATCCAAGCTACTGGTTGCGAGAAGGATGCCGAGGGTAATATCACTACCGTATATGCAACCTACGACCCAGACTCTAAGTCAGGTACCGAGGGCGGCAACCGCAAGACCAAATCGACCATTAACTGGGTAGAGTGCGAGTCATGTGTGAATGCTGAGGTGCGTTTGTACGACCGATTGTTCGCATGCGAGAACCCATCGGCAGAGGAAGGCGACTTCCGCGATTTGCTCAACCCTGATAGCTTGAAGGTAGTGAACTGCAAGATCGAGGGCGCGCTGAAAGCCGAAATGCACGCACCAGAGGTGGAGAACGGCATTGCTAAGTGCCAAAACTACCAGTTCCTCAAGCATGGTTACTTCGTGGTGGATCCTGATACTACGAGCGAGAAACTCGTGTTCAACCGCACCGCTTCGCTGAAAGATAACTGGCAGAAATAGTTTAGAGGACGGCACGTTGTGCCTATAGAACGCCCTACGGGCTATAGTTTAGAGGCGATGCAGATACGAACTCAAAACGGCAAACAATATGTACTTTGCGCGTGGAGGCGGCGGTATGTCCGCCTCACGCCAGAGGAGTTGGTGCGCCAAACGACCTTGCAACTCTTGGTGGATGAGTTCGGTTATCCGCACAGTCTCATAGCCGTGGAAGTGCCCATAGAGGTGGCGGGTGTGCAGAAGCGTTGCGATGCCATTGTTTATAACCGCCAAATGCAAGCACTAATGTTGCTGGAGTTCAAAGCCCCGTCCGTGCACCTCACGCAGGAGGTCTTTGACCAAGCCGCTATCTACAACCGTAAGCTGCAAGTACCGCTACTCATGCTCTGCAACGGACGTGAGAGCATAGTGGCACAGGTACTGCCCACGCAATACCAGTTTCTGGAGCAAATACCCGCGTATAATACGCCGATTCCTAAAGACTAAATAGATACTCCAACGCCTCATTGATATCCGTATCACTGAGGTGTTGGTTTATTATGGGCTCGCCTAATGCACGCAGCAGGGTGAAGTTGGGTATACTGTTCGCCTCGTTCTTCTTGTCCTGATACATGCGCTGAATCAGTTGTTCGCGTTGTTTGCAGTCGCATTGTGGTCTGCCGTACCACTGTAGCATGATTTGTGTGAGTTGCTGTAGTACTTCGCGTGGACAACCTGCGTGTACTACACTGAGATATACCTCTGCCACCATACCCCAAAGTACGCAATAGCCATGGGAGGGGGTAGGTTGAATGTTGAAGGTTGAAGGTTGAGGGTTGAAGGTTGAAGGTTGAAGGGAGTTTTCCAGGGCTGCGGACTCTATGGCGTGGCCTACGGTATGTCCGAAGTTGAGTATCTTGCGCATGCCTGCTTCGCGTGGGTCCTGAGCTACGACCTGCTCCTTAATGGCGATACTATTGCGCAGCAATTCCCTTTCGGATAGCGCTGCCAAAAACTGTGCTTGAGGCAGTTCCTCTTGTGCCAATTGCAGTAGTCTAATCCACTCCTCTGGACTTGCGATTAAGGCATGCTTCAGCATCTCAGCAAAGCCACTGAGTAGTTCGGTAGCAGGTAGTGTGCGCAGAAAATTAGGATGAATCAATGTCGCTAATGGCTGTGTGAAAGTGCCAATGCCATTCTTTATTCCGTTGTAATCAATACCAGTCTTTCCGCCAGACGAAGCATCCACCATGGCGAGCAAAGTGGTGGGGATATTCACGAAACGTATGCCGCGCATATAGGTGGCCGCAGCAAAACCGCCTAAGTCCGTAATCATACCACCACCCAAATTGATGAGCAATGCCTCGCGTGTGGCACGATGTTTGAAGAGAAAATCCCAAACCGCCTGCACCGATGCTAAGTTCTTGCTTTGTTCGCCTGCTTCAATCGTGAGTAAATGATAGGGGATTTCTCCGATAGAATCGGCTAAAATGGGCAAACAATACTCCGCAGTATGGCTATCTGTGAGCATGAATAATTGCCCTTTGGGCAAATTCGCGAGGATACTATGGAGATACGTTAAATCGTGTAGCATTGTATTGTGTAGAGTTGTATAGAATTGTTTTTTGTAGTAAAAAGTTTGCAAAGTTACGAAAAAATTTGTAACTTTGCACCCTAAATTAGAAAAATTATGCAAAAAAGAGTATTTTTTACCATTTTAATGGCGATTTTCGCACTCTCGACAATGGCAGAGGGATTGACATATCTCTCTACAGCCGATTTTAAGGCAAAAGTATGCTACTATGATTTGTCCTCTGGTCAGCAACCTCAGTGGAAATATATTGGTGATAAACCTTGTTTGATAGATTTCTCCACTACGTGGTGTGGTTGGTGCAAGAAGTTGCATCCAATCTTAGAGCAAGTGGCTAAGCAATACGAGGGCAAGGTCTATGTTTATACGTTAGACGCAGAGAAAGAGCCCGAAGTGGCTGCGTTGTTTGGTGTGCGTAGTTATCCTACTGTGGTGATTTGCCCAATGGAAGGTGGTCCACGCATTGCTCAGGGCTACCACGAACTGGACTATTGGCAAGAAGCGATAAAGCAGGTTCTTGGGGTAGAGTGATTAAGGTTAGAGGCTAAAGGTTAAAGGCAAGGATATGCAAGTAGAACTCATTCTTCTCGTACTATCGCTCCTCTTTTTTGCGAGCATTTTTACCGATAAAATCGGTTATAAGTTTGGTGTGCCTGCCTTGCTGCTATTCTTGGCTGTAGGTATGCTGTTTGGATCAGACGGTATTGGACGTCTTATCAACGATGACGGTGTGGGTTATATGCTCAATGTGGGTTCTGCCCAAGCCATCGGCACTATTGCGTTGTGTATTATTCTTTTCTCGGGTGGTTTGGATACCAAATTGTCGGATATCCGCCCTGTGATGATTCCTGGTCTGACTTTGGCAACCATCGGTGTGCTGATCACCATGCTCGTGACAGGTGTGATTACCTACTATGTTTTCGGTTGGTTACATTCAGTGGCAAGTGTGAGTATTGCTGTGGCAATGCTAATGGCATCCACGATGTCATCCACTGACTCTGCTTCGGTATTCTCTATTCTTCGTACCAACAAAATAGGACTAAAGCACAACCTTCGTCCGTTGTTGGAGTTGGAGTCGGGTGCCAACGACCCGATGGCATATGTGCTGACTACCACGATGATCGGTATCGTCACTGCTACCAGCAATCAAGTGACTGCCTTATCCGTAATACAAGACGTCGTTATTCAGTTGATTATGGGTGCGGTACTTGGTTTTATCTTTGGTAAAGGCATTGTGAGTATCATGCGCAAGGCGGACCTTGGCAACGAGTCGCTGTATCCTCTTATGGTGCTTACGGCATGTATCTTCATCTTCAGTATCACCTATTTCCTCAAGGGTAACACCTATTTGGCAGTGTATATCGGTGGTCTGGTGATAGGTAATAGCAAGTTCACCCGCAAGCGTCAAACGCGCAGTTTCTTCGATGGACTGACATGGCTGAGCCAATTGGTTATTTTCCTTGTCTTGGGTCTGATGGTGCGTCCGCACGAATTGTTCCAATTGGAGGTCTTGCTGCCATGTCTGATTATCAGTATCGTGATGATCTTCATCTCACGCCCTATAGCGGTCTTCCTTTGTATGTTGCCATTCAAGCAGTATAAGCGCAACGATAAGATCCTGCTCAGTTGGGTGGGATTGAAGGGTGCTGTGCCTATTATCTTTGCTATTATGTGCGAAGCGAATAATGTACCCCATGCCGATTTGATTTTCAATATCGTCTTCCTCTGTACGATAGTTTCGCTGATTGCGCAGGGCACAACCTTGTCGGTGGTGGCAAAGAAACTCAAACTGGCTACTCCTCCAATAGAACTGAAGAAACTCACGCACTTTGATATTGATTTACCCGAGGAGGTAGAGTCTTCTGCTACTGAGATTGAGGTCAAAGAGGATATGCTCGTGCATGGTAATATGCTCAAGAACCTTATTTTCCCAGACAAGACATTGGTTATTATGGTACGCCGCGGCGAGGACTTCTTTGTGCCTACGGGACAATCTGAGTTGGAGGTGGGCGACCAGTTGTTGGTCATCACCGACAACGATGCTATGCTTGCTGCTCAATATCTCGAAGAAACAAACGAGGAAGAAAGCAAGCATTGGGGCGTACAACTCATTAACAATACCTGGGACTTCGCCAAACAAAAGTGGCAACAGATGATTGCTGGCAAACGCAAATAAACAAACATACAACACCATGAAACACACATCATTATTCATCGCATGCGTATGCGTAGCATCGCTGTTTACTGCCTGCCAATCAGGCGTAGATTACCAACCTTGGTCCAAAGAGAAAGCCCAAGCGTGGTACGAGTCGCACCCCTATCGCGCTGGATGTAACTTCCAGCCCAGTACCGCCATCAACCAGATTGAAATGTGGCAATCCTCTACCTTCGATGCTGCCACCATTGACCGCGAACTGGGTTGGGCAGAGGAGTTGGGCTTCAACCTCATGCGTGTCTATCTGAGCAGCGTGGTATGGCAAAACGAGCCCGAGGCATACAAGGCGCATATTGATGAGTACCTGACCATTGCCGAGAGTCATGGCATAAAGACCCTGTTCGTTATCTTTGACGACTGCTGGAATCCAGAGTCTGCTTTTGGCGAGCAGCCAGCCCCCAAGCCAGGCGTGCATAACTCAGGTTGGGTGCAAGACCCTGCTGTCAGCCTGCGTGCCGACACTGCGACCCTTTTCCCTATCTTGGAGCAATATGTCAAGGACGTAATGACCACCTTCAAGGACGATGAGCGTATCTGGATGTGGGACTTGTACAACGAGCCAGGCAACTCGGGCCACCAAATGACCTCCATGCCCCTGCTGCGCAATGTCTTCCGTTGGGCGCGCGAGTGCCAAGTGAGCCAACCGCTCACCGTAGGCGTATGGTTCATGGAGTGCCCCGAACTGAATGCGTTCCAACTCGCTAACTCCGACATTATCTCCTACCACAACTATAGCCAGCCCGACAACCACCGCCAATGTATCGACACCCTCCGTCAGCACGAGCGTCCTATGGTCTGCACCGAGTATATGGCACGCCGTAATGGTAGTTACTTCCAAACGATTCTGCCGCTGCTCAAGGAGCATAATGTGGCAGCCATTAACTGGGGTTTTGTCAGTGGTAAGACGAATACCATCTTTGCTTGGGACGAACCTATGCCCGAGGCACAAGAGCCCCCATTGTGGTTCCACGATATTTTCCGACAAGACCATACACCTTTTAATATAGAAGAGGTGAACACTATCCGGAGCGTCATGCTCCCATAAAACAATGACCACCATGAAAACAACGGCTAAGATTATAACCCTCATACTATCTATCACTATGTTAGCATGTACCACGAGTGAGCAACCCACTCAGAGCGGATTGCTGCGCAGTCATTTTCAGACCGAGCATGCAGGCATGCCCACCGACCTCTATACGCTGACCAATCAGCAGGGTATGGAAGTCTGTTTTACGAATTTCGGCGGACGTATTGTCAGCATTATGGTGCCCGATAAGAATGGACAGCTGCTGGACGTTTGCCTCGGACATGACTCCATAACCGACTATATCCGCTATGGCTATCAGGGCTGCAACTTCGGTGCGCTCATTGGTCGCTACGGCAATCGTATCAAGGAGGGCCGTTTCACCTTAGATGGCGTGGAGTACCAATTGCCTCGCAACAACGATGGCAACTGTCTGCACGGTGGAGGCGAAGTGGCATTCCATAACCGCGTATGGGAAGCAATGCCTATCAGCGACAGCAGTATCGCTTTCTGCACCGTGAGCGAAGATGGCGAGGACGGCTTCCCCGGTACACTGCGCGTCAAAGTGACCTACACCCTGACCGACGACAATGCTATCCGCATAGACTACGAGGCCACCACCGACAAGCCGACGGTCATTAACCTCACCAATCACTGCTATTTTTGCTTGAGTGGCGACCCCAGTCGAAATGTCATGCATGAGATACTCTACCTCAATGCCGAGGCATACACCCCTGTGGATGGCAATGTGGCAGTGACAGGCGAAGTGGCTACGGTGGAGAACACCCCATTCGACTTCCGTACCCCCACCCGTATCGGTGAGAGAATCAATGACACGACCCACCAGCAGATCATTAATGGTCGCGGCTACGACCACAACTGGATACTGGCTACCCATGGCGATATAAGTGCCGTGGCAGGCATATTGTATGACCCTACGACAGGTATCGAAATGCGTATTCATACCGACCAACCCGGTGTGCAATTCTATGCCGGCAACTTCTTGGACGGCAGTTTCTTGGGTAAGAATGGCGTGGCATACCCTCACCGCAGTGGTCTCTGCTTTGAGACCCAGCACTTCCCTGATAGTCCGAACCAACCTGCTTTCCCATCGACCACCTTGCGCCCGGGAGAGACATATACTACAACAACTATCTATAAATTTGATATAAGATTATGAATACCCTTGAACTAAAATCTGCTTACGAGGCAGCTTATCACAAGTCAGCTACTGCCATCTATTTCGCACCAGGTCGTGTGAATCTGATTGGCGAACATACGGATTATAACGGCGGTTTTGTCTTCCCATGTGCGCTGAGTTTTGGTACCTATTTGTTGGTAGCACCTAACAACGAGCAGAAGATGAATTTCCGCTCCTTGAATGTAGAAGCGGTCTATTCGCTCGAACTGAGCCAACTCACTACGCCATTGCCAGACAAGGCATGGGCTAACTATCCTATCGGTGTCTTCGCGCAGTTCATTAAGCGCGGTGTGGTGATTGAGCAGGGCTATGATATATTGTTCTGGGGCAATGTACCCGCAGGCGCAGGACTGAGCAGTAGTGCGGCTATGGAGGTGGTGACTGCCTATGCGCTCAACGAGTTGTTGGGTACGGGTTATGACCGCACCGAACTGGCTAAGATTGGTCAGAAAGCCGAGCACGAGTATGCAGGCGTAATGTGCGGCATTATGGATCAGTTTGCTTCCTCCCACGGCAAGCAAGACCATGCTATTTACCTCAACTGCGATACATTGGCCTTTGACTTGGTGCCTGTGAAGTTGGAGGGCATAAAGGTGGTGGTCAGCAACACCCACTCGCCTCACCATTTGGATTCGGGGGCGTACAATGACCGTGTTCGCCAATGCCGTTTGGCGGTAGAGCAACTCGCTGCGCTGCGCCCTATTAAGTATCTCGCCGAACTCTCGCAAGCCGATTTTGAGCAAGTGGAGCACGCTATCACGGATGAGGTAGCACACCGCCGTGCGCGCCACGTAGTGGGCGAAGTGCAACGCACTAAGGATGCGGTAGAGGCATTGCAACAGGGCGATATTGAGCAGTTTGGCGTGCTCATGAATCAGAGCCATATCTCCCTGCGCGATGACTATGAGGTGACAGGTCCTGAGTTGGACGCACTGGCAGAAGCGGCATGGAAAGTAAATGGCGTACTTGGTAGCCGTATGACAGGTGGTGGCTTTGGTGGCTGCACCGTATCATTGGTGCGCGAAGAGGCCATTCCTACCTTCATTGAGCAAGTAGGAAAGGAATATACCGAGAAGACCGGTCTGAAAGCCGATTTCTATATCGCCGAGATAGGCAATGGCGCACACCGAGTGGAGTAATATCCGCGTGGTATGCATTAATGAGGTTTAAGATAACTGAGAAGATAGAAAAATCGCTGGCTACAAACGCGCCAGCGATTTTTTAAGTGCTATAGTGTATGCTTCGCGGT
Organism: Paludibacteraceae bacterium; assembly: GCA_045579505.1. GTDB lineage: Bacteria > Bacteroidota > Bacteroidia > Bacteroidales > Paludibacteraceae > Colicola. Next base: position 8,369 of record JAZNMH010000016.1, on the reverse strand, counting down.
AGTAGGAGAAGAAATTCTTCCATTCCGCTTTTAGCGCTAATTCTACGGCTGCCTTGCGGGCGGCTGCCACCTTGCGTGGGGTGAGCGAGAGGTAATACGCAATGGTATTGACGATATGACCTATCACATCATCCGTGTTGCTATCGTTGCGGTAAATGACGGACACACCCTTGTCAATCGTGGTACAGCCCTGCTCCTCGCACCATACACCGTAGCCGCTGAGAGTGGTGCATATGGTAGGCACATGGAAGGCCATACTCTCAAGTGGCGTATAGCCCCATGGTTCGTAGTAACTTGGGAAAACCGTCAAGTCCAGACCTATCAGTAGGTCGTAGTAAGGCAAGTTGAGCACCCCATCGTTGCCATTGAGATAGGTAGGTACAAATATCACATGCACATTGCCCACCGTAAAGTCTTCATGGTCAAGGTAAGGAATCATTACAAAAGCGATTACTGGCCTTTTCGCCTTTTCGCCTAATTGCCTCATTGCCTCCAAAAAGACATCAATGCCTTTGTTCTTCCATTCGTAGCGACCAGCTGTACCGATAAGCATATCGGTAGATTGTGCATCAATACCTTTCGCGCGCGCGAGGGATATTAAGGTATTGCGCGCGCGCTTGCGCGCGGTATCGAAGTCCTTGCCTTGTGGCACAAAGCCCTGTTCGAAGCCGTTAGGTGTCACTATATCCACAGGTTTGTCCAGCAATTGCTTGCACTCGCGTGCAGTGAGATGACTGACGGTAGTGAAGCAGTCAGCATAATGTGCCGCTTTCTTTTCGGCAGAGTGTTTGCTGACCATATTCAGCTCCTGTGCCATTTGGTCACCGTGGAAACCATCAAAGCAATCATACAATGGCTTGCCATTGCCCGCTATACTGCGACCTATGCTGGTAGCATGGGTGGTGAAGAGCGTACCGATAGCAGGGCAATGCTCGCGCAGGTAGAGGATAGTGAATGCCGTTTGCCACTCGTTGCAATGCATAACGGTGGTCGGCATATCGAGGTGCTTGTACAGACTTTCTGCCACTTGACCTACCGCGTAAGCGAAGAGACAACTCTCATCGTAGTCACCGTAGGCGGCATGGCTTTGGATACCATATTTCTCCCACATATGTCCAAATATCTGATCTTTCTCTACCCAGAGTTCGTCCCAGCGAAGGAGTACGGCAATAGGTTTGCCAGGCACTTGCCAACGACCGACGCGCACACCTTTAGGGCGCCAGCCCTTCAAGAGCGTCTTGCTCTCCTTGAAGGTTAAATCAGAATGTTCACCGAAATCGGGACCGAAAAATACTACTTTGTCTTTATGTTCTGCTTGCATAGAGGCTGCACGCGTGGAGAGGACGGCATAAATGCCGCCTACACGATTGCATACCTCCCAACTGGTCTCGAAAATATACTGAGGCTGCATGATTATTTTAGATTCTCATTGACTACAATGCGGTCAATATCGCTCAAAGAGTTATACAATATAGGAGAAGTAGCGAATTGATTATTCTTGCTCTTAATGAGTGGCATAGATTTGAGTCCCTCGGTGCTTGCCCAATAGAGGAGATTACGTGCAGCATCCACATACAGTGCGCCTGTGGCTTGAGCATCAATCGCTGTTACAAGTTGTCCATCGAAGTTAGCAACAAACAACCCCTCGGTAGTGATAACATACCACTTTTGTGCTAGGGCGTCCAACTGCATGCGCTCCACCTGCAATGCAGGAAATATATCCTGCATGTTGCTTGCACGGAAGGTCACACCATTGTAGGTAACAAGGGTATCGCTGGTTAATGCCAATAGCTGAATGTCCTCCTCATCCCCAGCAACAGGATTGGTGATATACCCATTGATCAAATGCTGGCGCAGGACAGCGCGGTCCGTGCGCTGCATAACGATAGCAGGTGCTACTGTCTGGTGTACATATAGTTCGCGTAGGATAGTAGGGTGCGCCTGATTGTTTTGTGTAATGGTGAGTTGTACGGGGTATGATTGACCATATTCTGTGAAGTACACAGTGATTTGACGGCTACTGAGCGTACCTGTTGTTAGAATGCAACCTTCAGGCAACTGCCATTCGTAGGCAAGGGAGTACTGAAAAGGATTATACACATTGGCTGTGAGCACCACATCCGTATAGTGGCATATCGAATCCGTAGAGGCCACGAAGGTAGGTATAGTGTCGTACACTGTCACGACGCGGCTATAGGTGTTGTGTTTGGCACTATCCACCATGAGTGTGACGAGGTATTCGCCCGGCTTCTTAAAGATATGGCTGGGGTGCTTGGTTACGCTGGTAGCATTATCTCCAAAGTCCCAAGCCCATTTCTCACCAGCACTACTGGCATTGTTGAATTTCACCGATTGTCCTGCACGGGGTTCTGCAGGGGTATAGGTGAAACTCACATCCACTTTCTTGCATCCTGCAATCATCATTGCGAATGCGATACATATCATTGTTATTTTCTTCATAATCTAAATGCGGTTCCGCCACCATGTCATTTGTCGTTTGGCATAGTGTCGGCTGTTTTGTTTTATCATTTCTACGGCTTTGTCGAGTGTCCACTCGCCGTGTAGGTAACGTAGGAGTTCTTTGTACCCTACGGTGTTTATGCTATTAGGTAGCGTGCTGTAGTCATAATCGGCTGTTGGGCAGGTGGGTATGCCTAATTGTTCAAAGGCGTGTATGGCTTCCTCAAGCAATCCTGCTTCCATCATCATGTCCACGCGCCGATTAATGCGGTCATAGAGCTCCTCTCGCGGCCGCTCCACCAGTAGGTACTCCACTTCCCAATCTCTTGCCTCTTCGCCTTTTCGCCTCATCGCCTCATCGCCTTTTCGCCTAAACTCCGAGTACTTCTTTTCGCTCACGCGGCATACCTCAACGCAGTGCATGAGGCGTTGTGGGTTTTGATGATCCACCTCTTGCCAATATTCGGGGTCTAAGCGTTGTACCTCCTGTTGCAGCCAGGCTAAACCGTGCTGTTGATATTCCTGGCGTACTTGTTCGCGGATAGTAGTAGGAATATCGGGCATGTCATCCAGTCCGCGGCATAGTGCCTCGACATACATCATGCTACCGCCCACGAGCACTACTGTGTCATACTCTTGAAAAAGCATCGCAAGGAGTGCCTCCGCGTCACGGGCGAATTGTCCTGCACTATAGGTCTCATGGAGCGACTTGAAACCCACCAAGTGGTGCTCAACTTGCGCTCTTTCTTCGGCAGTTGGGGCGGCTGTGCCGATAGGCAGGTCGCGGTAGATCTGGCGCGAATCGGCACTGATAATAGGGCAACTGTATTGCTTGGCTACCTCTATGGCGCGAGCCGTCTTGCCCACACCCGTAGCACCTATCATCACCACCAGTCGCTTCATATAGCTCTATACACTAAACAATAGTCGCTCCGGGACGTCCACTAAACACTTCTTAGAACATTGATCCGTCATCAAAACTCAAGTCTTGAAAACCCTCGAAGTCCAGGTCACCGTCATCGTATTGGCTATCGCCGTAGAAATCGTCATCTATATCCCACTCGTTGCCCTTCACCTTGCTGTTATCCATAAAGGCGTCTTGTTGGATTTGCATAGGTGCGATACCTGCTGTCTCCACGCAGTCCACACCTTGGCGGATACCAGGCAAGATCTCTGTCACACGACCAAAGAAACAACGCTCATTCATTGGGTCAAAGACATACAATATGCGCTGTCCATTCTCTTCGAGCAACTCACTCAGACGAGTTGCCTCCATAATCATATTGTCATACTCAAAGCTACTGCCCATCTCCACGAGGGTTACCTCTTGTCCTTTCTCCCAGCGGTCGTTGCACATAAAGAACGATGTCATCTGGTCATCAGGATAACCTGCGCTCTTCAGTATAGCTTGATGCAGTTCCAAGAATGTAGCCTCGCTATCGGCTTCATATACGCGACGAAAATCATCTACCTCGTCGCACGAAAATTTGATTTGATATATCATATTCGTTTTCTATTTTATGCTTAACCATATAATTAGCGTGCAAATTTACTGCTTTTTTCTTAATTATGCAAATTTCCTATCTATTTTTCTGAATTATCCCGCATTTTGCTTGCTTGTTTCAGAAAATTATCGTAATTTTGCACCCAAAATCATACACGATATGCAAAACTTCATCCTTATCGCCGAGGCAGGCGACTTTATCGGAGAACAAAAGTTAATCGCTCAACACCTGTCGGGCGAGTGGGTAGGTCAACAGTGGCAAATGGCAGATGGCAGTCTGTGGGATATAGTAGTCATGGGCGTAGGCGCCATCAATGTCATGCACGCCCTCAGCAGTATTCCCCGCGATGCACACCTACTCAATATCGGTTATGCAGGTAGTGCTAACTACGAGATCGGCAGTACCGTATGTGTCACCGAGGCGCGACTCAATCACCCTAATGTGCGCTACCCCGAACCCGAATTGCACCTTGCACCTTGTCCAGCGGCGTACCTGCGTGAAGCGGAGAACTGCATCCACTCTGTTTGCTATAGCAATACAGATTTTGTCTTGCAGTCTGACTATAAAGATTGTGTCTTTGATATGGAGTTGGCATATATAGCCGCTATGGGCTTTAAGCACCTGCATGCCCTCAAGATTGTGAGCGACAATTTGAGCCTGCATACCTACCGTGAGGTAGCAGCGGCGGTGGAATAATACTACTAAAATTGTGCGAGCGCCTGCTGGTTCATGCGCTTGCGCTCGGGGTCGCAGAACCAACCCCATTTATTGAAGTATCGGCACATATTGATCATATGTATCCATAGCATTTTCAGGCTGTGGTAGGATGCCTTTTCGTGTTGGTGAATAATTGTCGTATCGGGGTAAAAGACAGTCAGATAGTCGCGATGAATACGACGGGTGAGATCTACATCTTCGGGGTACATGAAGAAGCGCTCATCAAATAACCTCGCCTTACGTACTGCTTCGGTTCGCAGGAGCATAAAGCAACCACTGAGATAAGGTACATTCATAGGGCGATTGTATCCTGTGTGCCGTAGTTCGTATCGCTCATTGGATTTCTGTATCCATTTCTTTGGCAGGAAGCGCCTGCCAAACACATTCCACGGTGTTGGAAGCAACTTGCATAGGTATTGCAGTTCCCCGTTAGGATAAGTTACTTTAGGTGCTACAATACCCACTTCGGGATACTGTTGCATAAACTGCAGCAACGTGGGCAATGTTTCAGATGTGATGATAATATCGGGGTTAATCACCAAATGGAATGGTATATTATCGTAGATGCTCTCTCGAATAGCGATGTTGTGCGCTGCGCCGTACCCCAAGTTCTTGCCGTTGAAGATATAGTGTACTTGCGCTGACTGTATGGGTAACACTTCTGTTTGAACTGGCGAGTTATCCACCCAATATACGCCTCGTACATAGGGACATAGCAGCAGACTGCGGGTGAGTTCTGCCACTTGCTCCCATTGGGGTTGATATAATACGATAGATACATTCAGCATAATGCCATATTTGCTACGGATGAGCCTCATCCTTAAATCTCGCTGCAAAATTACTACAAAAATTGCACATTTGCAACAAAATCATGCGAAAGTTTATTTTCAAGCACGATTTTGTTGCAAATGGAAGCGTGCCACGCTAATTTTTCTTCGCGTTGTAGGATTCGATGGTTTTTGTTTGGATGATGACTGCTGTGTCGCCGCGGGTGAGGGAGCGGCTTTCGGTGGTGATGGTGCGGGTGACATTGCACGAGGTGAGTCCCAATGCCATAGCAATGGCTGTGGCAATGGACACGACGAGGTACTTAATAGCCTTCCTCAGGCGTTCTTTCTGTATATTGGTTAACTGTTTCATAGGTTTGGTGTTTAGTAGTTGGTAGTTCGGGCTATGCCCTGTAGAGCGCCCTTCGGGCTGTAGTACTCCAAAGAACTACAGCGAAGCGAACTCCAGCGAAGCGTTCTCTCAACTGGCGCTTTGCGCCTTACGCGTTCTGCTTGTCGTACTCCTCCGCGCAGAGGTGCCAAACGTACTGACGCAAGGTCTTGTACTTGCTTTGACCCTTGAAAGCCAGTTGGTCAAGCGGCATTTGGTTGGGATCAGCCAAACGTGCGCTGGTTGCAATAGATACAGCAGCGAACTTAGCCTGGTGGTCTATCTCCGCTTGCGAGTACTTGGTCGAGCGCTTGCTGTAGGACTGGGTGTAGTTGAGTTTACTTGCCTTGCGGTGTGCAAAGCCGATCTTGTGGCGTTTCGCCACCTTGCCGTGGATCACTTCCACAGGAAATGCATATTCTACTTTTGCCATTTCGTGTTCGGCAATCGAACAGAGAGTAAGAAACAATGGGGATTTTATTAACAACAACATCAACAACTTAATTCAACAACTATTCCGCTCGCGGTTGAGAATTTGTTTTAAGACAATTGGTGTCAATTGGGTTGTCAATTTTTGTCAATTCAAGATTTGCCTTTTGTTCTTGCCCAAATGAATGCAACGGGTTGCATTCATTTGGGCAAGAACAAAATGATTGTTTTTTACTCGTGTTCGGAATCCTCCATGCCGTGGGAGGGGGTTGGTGCGTGAGCGCACAGGCTATAGGCACGGATACGCTTACGCGGGGTTAATAAATAAGGATAATTGGTGTAGAATATAAGTATACGAGTTGCCGTTAAAAGAAAAATAATACAGATTACCTAAATCAACAACTCCAACAACTTAAATCAACAACATTGCGCGGCAATCAACTCCCTGCCGCGCTCAAGGAATCTCATATAAGTGTTGACAAACTACATGTTAGTATGAAGAGTGCAGGTCCAGCTGTGGTTGAAGGTAAGGGACTGGGCGAGGGTTTGACGAATGATGTCGCATGCCTCATTGGGATAGAAGAGTTTGGGGTCAAGAGGAATGACCTTAACTGTGAGGGTGGTGCCCTCGGTGGTGAACTCGGGATTGAGGGTTTCCAAATGAAAGAGGACTGCCTCTTTGGCTTGGAGCATCTCCTCTGCGCTTTGGCAGGGAATAGAAATGAGGACGAAATGTTTTTGCTTCATGATAATACAATGTTTAAAAATTTAACAACAACTTTAACAACTTCTTCCGCTGGGGAACGTACACGGAGTGATCGTTCGAGCCGTCAGGCGAGATAAGAACACACCCCAGCGGCGGGGAGAGTAATTTATTCAACTTTGACGACAATATCAACAACTTGCGCCCCAATCAACTCCCTGGGGCGCTCAAGGGAACTTGTTGTAAAGACAATTTAGGTCAATTGGGTTGTCAATTAATGTCAATTCGAGGATAATTTTTTGAAACATAAATACGGCTTCGCCTACAAAAATAATTAAAAATGTAGCGTAGATATTTTTGTTTTTGTCCAAAAGAATGCAACAAGTTGCATTGGTGGACAAAACAAAAATTATAACAATGTTTGTCATTCTTTCAATTAATTTAAGTGATTTAACTTTGTCATGTTGGGCAGTGTCCTTTCTGTGGGACGCGTTTCTATAATAATGCTGCAAAAAGTAGCTGCAATTGTTAATAAAGTTGCAGCTGATTTGTGTTTTACAAGCTCTCAAGTACGATGTTTACTGAGAAATATTTTTTTTCATAATTGCAGCTACTTCTGCAGCTAGTTTATGTAAGTGGTATATTTGGATTCAATATTTCTGCCATCTGTTTTACCGCCATTGTTGATCTTAGTGGTATATGCAACGCATTCAAGTTTCGCAACTGACAATTATTTTTATCCACAAAATGGTTATAGACACAAGTCCATTTGCCAACTCGCTTGGGAATAGATATGTAGTTTCGCTCCGTCATTATGCGGATTAGATAGGCAAGCTGGAGATTGGAGCTTATCCATTTTATTCGGACATTGGATTCTTTTCCTGCGAATAAAGAGAAGAAGTCATCGGGATTGGTGTCCAATGCAATCCATTTTGCACGGAGAAGATACTGATAGAGTGTTGTGATGCGTTGGGGCGCAGTAGCGAGCCAGCGATAGGTGAATGTAGATGAGGTTACGCGATGAGTGGTGCGCTTCGCTTGAGTTTTGCGAGGAGTAGGAGAAATGGTTGGCGAATAATGCTTGCGGAAATGGATAGCAAGTGTATCATTACTGGTAGAAAGATAAGAGGCAAGGAGTTTGCCAAGTTGGGCGTTTGTTGGTGTTGCCATAACAAATACAGGTATTAATTGGTTAAACTTGAATTAATTACAGTGGGCATGTTGTTATGCGCCCACACAATACGCCAATAATACTATTTTAGGTTTACTTTTGAAAGTTATGGTTGGTTTACGGATAGATTTTACATGTTTTATGGGGACAAAAAAAACAGCACCATATTGGGGTGCTGCTGGAGGATAAGGTACAAATACTGAAGAAAGGACGATAGTTATGCTTG
>JAZNMH010000015.1:0-18282 GCA_045579505.1 Paludibacteraceae bacterium | reverse complement strand
ACAAAAACCGATTTTTTCCCAACATAAACCGCCACTTTTTCCTATTTCCGTTCGATTATCGGACAAGCATTTGGAACGCTTTACGTTATTCCTTTTTCGCTACTATTTCGCGTATGGTTCTTGCCTCCAAATAGAACTCTTTCCCCACTTCCTCGTATGCCTTCATCATGGACATGCCTGTGCGGGTTAATTCATAAAATCGTGTGCGTATATCTTCATTACGCTTCTTTATTGCACGCATAATTCTCATAATTCTTTTGTTTATCCTCTTGCCTTTACACCCTCCACCCTCCACCTTCCATCGGGTGGATAAGCGGTGGATAAGCGGTGGATAGCCTTTCATAACTCGGGACCAACAGACCAACAGACCAACATGATTTTAAATCTCATATACACATGTGTGTATGCGTGTGAATATTTAGACAGTTGTTGGTCTGTTGGTCCGTTGGTCCTTAATTATTCAATAATGTACGTTTCATTGCTAAAATCTCATCGTTTGTACGCGAATATACAATCCAACCACGCACTTTGACATTGTCTATTTTACGTCTTACGGATTGATAACCGCTCTTACTGAGCAAAACACCCAATCGATTGCTTACCATAGGGTTCTTTATTCCACCGTAACTCACCAATCGCTCACTGATCTGAGCCGTAGTCATGAACTCGCCTTTGCCTTCCGCAGGAGTATCGAATAATATCGGCAGCAACTGTTCCTCTTTCTCTTGTGCACGAAACTCTTCGTTGTGTTGTTCCATCACCTCAATCTCATCCATGTCGAACCAGTAGTTGAAATTATGTTCTATTAAGTAGAGTGCCTCAGCATACATGAGTTCGTAGGGCAAGATGGTGTAGAAGGGATTTTGTATGCTCTCGACCTCAAAAGGCAGCCAACGGCGGTTGCCAGTAATGTCGGTGAGGAACTCACGGTTGTTGGTGCTGGCGCAGAAGGAGGCAAGGCGCACGCGACGTTCTTTGAGGCGACCATAGGCAGCACGCTCATTAACATCGGTGGAGGTGAGCAGCGACTTGACAATATTCATTTCGCGTCCGCAAATAGCATCTAACTCATCAATATTGAGCATACCATTCTCGCAAAGGCGGAGGCGGTCGTCTTTGGTAATTTGCCCGCTGAGAGGCAGTTTGCTGCTGTAGGCGCGTAGCGCAGGTGGAATAAGGTGTTCGAGCCAAGTGGTCTTGTAGATACCCTGGCGACCAACCAAAACAAGGGCGGTATGATTTACCACTTCATCATACATCCAACTCGCCACCATCGCCACAAACCACTTCTTGAAGCATGCGCGCCATAATTCCTCGCCTCTCGCCTTATCGCCTTTCGCCTCCTCGCCTGAAGGTTTTACCTTCACTTGCTTCGCCACCATATCTATCCAGTCGGGTTGGTCGGGAGTGTAAGGGCGTAGTTCGTTGAGCCATGCACGCAGCGGATGTACCGTAGGCACCATATCTGACTTCAGAGCCGTCCACATCTCTGTCACGCTGATATTGGCCTGCACCTCATTCACGCATTGACAGACCATGCTATTGAGGTCTTTGTCCGTTAGGTCGCGCCACACCCCGTCCCCTCCCAATGAGGGAGGGTTAGGGAGGCACTTCACCTGCAAGCGGTCGCGCAACTCATCATAGCGCAAGCTATTGAACTGCAAGTAGTTGTCATTCAGCCAATCGCATACCAATGTTTGGCGAAGTTCTTTTTTATCCTCTTTTTTCATGTTCAGAAGAGTCGTTTAGAGATTTTACAAACCCTCCGCATAATTCGTGTACTCATACACGCGCACATGGTAGGGCATGGTCATGCGACCACCTTCTTTTGCGAATACAGCATCTAATGCCATTTGATATACGTACATACACTGCGTATCGTTATAATCTGTCAAATAATCACAAAAGATCATCATGCGACTACCACGTTTCAGAGGATAGATGCAAATCACATCATCGCCGATGTGTTTCATCAACGCGTTGTACTGTTCTTGCGAACATGCGGGCAGATAGATTTGTACCACGCGTGTCAGGTCAAAACACTCCATTACATTAGCTGCCACCGAGTAGCAACTTGCCAGTTGTTTGCGAACCAGCAACAGGCTCTCCGAGCCTTTCAATTGATTCTCATTCATCGTTTCAAAGATTTTAATTGGTTTGTTAAATATTGAAACAATGAACCCTCGTTTCGCTTCCTTCAGGTCAAGGTTCCCACCCGTCAGAAGGTACTCTTCGTTGCTAAACTTCAATCAGACACCACCTATCGTCTTTCAGTTAAAGTGCTTGTGCACAGCACCTTGCAACGGTCAACAATTGCTTCAGTTTCAATTGACACTGCAAAAGTAATAAAAAAAAACAACTTACAATCAGCTGTAAGTTGTTTACTACAAAATTACTACAATTTTACTACAAACTGTATTTATTTTTCATAAAGTATTCTTCTTGTGCGATTAATATCAACGCTGGTTTTTTCTATTTATTGCTGTTGCAAATGATTTGTATTTTATATCAGTTCCAAATTCTCTATTGAGCGTATCTAATATTTGCTTTCTATTTGCACCTCTAAATTTGATATATTTTTTTCCTTCATCTGATTCAAGATAACCGACCAATTGTGTCGGTCCTCCTTCAATAGCTATCTTCAAATGCTCGTGTACATCTGATTTACTTATACCAGAATTAGGTTCTACAGATATATAAGAACAATATCTTATCTGTGCAGGTTCTATCGTTTGCATTTCTAAACGTTGATTTATCTTTTGTCGTATACATTCACTTTGCGACGATCTTATTCTGCGCATTCCATAACTTTTTTGGATAATAGGGAGCAGAAATTTACCGATAGCATCGAGATTATTATTATCTACTGTTTCTAATGCAGTAATAATATCATCAAGTGTAATGGAGTTCATCTTGATGATAAATATTCGTTCTGTTACATTTCTATCAAGGACTTGTGAAATGTACGTTGGCAATCTATTACCAAATATCTGTCGTATCTCTTGAGCATATCTTTCGTGATTGGAAGCTAATACAGGTGTAAAATATAAAATTTCAGTACATACATTTATCGCATATTCATAAGGTTTAATAATATTTTTTATGAATATTATCCTCTTTTTATCAATCCAATTTAACCGCAATACATTGTTGTATGCATATAATAAAACTAGTATAAAATCAATTAGTTTTTTAATTATTTCTTCATCTGTACAAAGACTTACATCTAAAGTATCTTCTACAATAGAAGATATATGTTGATATACATCATCGTCATCGTTTTTCATAAGAATAAACGACTCTATAACTTGATAAAAAAGATAAATAATAATTACTTTGTATTCCGACAGTTCTTCCTCCGAATTATTATCAGTTTTTAACAACTTAAAATAATCAACACCATTTAATAATCGTAAGCATGCATTATCTATATAATTGATAACAGCTGGATATTTATCATAAAACTTAGTTATTTCTAAGTCTATTTTTTCTTTTTCTTTTTTTGTAAAAAAAATCATATCTCTTATTATTTGTTTTTATTCCACCATAGGCTCAACCATCAGTCACAACTATTCCTCTGTGCTTTCTTCCCTTTCTTCTCTTCCCCCGAATACAATTCAGGCAGCCAATGTTTCCTCCTATCGGTTTAGACCTCGGCGATTTGCGGGATCCCCGAGAAATCTTGATTTCTGGGGTGCTTTTCCCGCGAGCATATTCCTGCCTTTACACCTTACACCCTACACTTTACACTTTACACCCTACACTTTACACTCTATTCTACGGGCAGACTGGACGCACAGAACAGCCACAGTTACGGTCGATGACTGAAGTAAGCGCATAGCCGTTATGGAAAATCACGCCCATCGCATCATCTGGGCCGAACCCATCTTGACTTCCGCCCGTGAAGAGTGAACTCGACCAGTAGTAGCCACCGTGACCTACATTATCAACCAAACCGAAACGGTAGTAGCTCGCTGCGGGCAAGAAGATACTATTACCGTTCGACTTGCTCGTTACCTTATAACCGTTTACTCCGTTTTGGGTAGTCCATGTCCAAGTGCATTGCTCGCGCAACTCAGTCATTTCCGCATCCGTTGGCATGCGCCAATTACCGCCCCAATTAACATGAGCAGCATCATCACTGAGGTCTAACTGAGTTTTGTTATCTACCATAGTTCCGTAACTACTACTATTGTTGTACTTGGTTAATGTATTATATGAGCCATTGCAATACTTATACGTACTCCAATCATAGGTACTCTTAGTACTTGTTTCACCCCATGCGAAATAATCGCCATAATCCTCAGGAGTACTTGCACCCACATTGCAAGTCGACCACTTAACTGACAATCCCAAATCAACAGCAACACCTTGAACCAATACTTCATCATCTTTTTCACATGATACCAAAGCACATGTACTTATAATCAATAACAATTTTATATATCTTTTCATAATGACATTTATTATAAAGTATAACCTACACCTATTTCTATTTCTGCATACTTAAAGGCAAGTGTATTCACACCAGCCATAAGTGTCATACCATGTATGCTACCTATAACACCAATATTGGCACTAACCCCATGATACGAATTGGGATAGTACTTACCCCATTTATTCACACCTGCATTATACCAAAACCGCTCACGGCTGCCATAGCCTGCACCAAAATATATCCCTAAAAAATCATCCTTATCTTTCTTCTCCTTATTCATCAGACAATCAACTACTAAACCTACATCCACAATCCATTCCAATGAAGTAGTCTCTTTGGTGGTCGTAAACGCTCTTTCTCCATATTGATTCTTCTTCGGGATATTCCAATTCGAACGACCTTTCACATACCAACCTACGCCGTCATACATTTGTCCAAACATCAATCCTATACCCCATTCTGGATTCAAGGCTACACCTGCTTCTGCGAGTATAAACGTGTTTATAATATGTGGGCGCATTTTGGGAGAAAGGACAATATTATCTCCCTCGCTTAATGTGAGCATTTGATGATAATCAAAGTACTTCTTTTTCTCAATCTTTAGTTGATATATTCCCGTATCACAAGCAAACTTTTGCAAAGGCAATGGATAAGTAGTAGTATTTTGTTTAACTTCCTTTTTGGTCATTTTCTTGCCATTCGTAGGCTCTACCATACGCAACACATCGACCGATAAATCTGTTAAATCGGTGCTATCACTCGTTACGCTTAACCAGCCTACTTTAGGATTAAGTGAAAGGACAATATCAGTAGAAACTGTAGGAACTGAAAGCACACCCTCTTGTGGATAGTAGTGTTCCGCAGAGATTGTATAGCGATACTCTCCCTCTTCTAATTTCAGTTCTGCTACACCATCTACAACGCTACATTCTTGTTTTATGCCATTGAGCATAACCACTTCTACCTTTGCATCCGCAGGCTCTACTTGCAAACGGAGTTCGTGAATTTGTGATTCTGCATTTACAAACACAGTATCAATTGTTGCGTCAATAGACCTTTCAGTCCTAAACCTTACCGTACAATCATACAAGCAATTAGGTTGTAACTGCTGCATATTGCTCAGCAGTACCTGTTCGCAGCCATCGCCTCCGTCTATGTAAATCATTGGATGGCGGGGAGCGCGCAGCAAAAATAGTATCTGGTTCGAGTAGGTAGTAACCCGTGCCTCTACGCCCGTCAACTGCCCCATGTCTAAGGTCAATCGCTCTTTGGCTGCCTTTACCTCGTGAGCATTACCCTCCAACTGCATACGAATAAGCGCGTATGGAAACGTAATACTCATATCTGGCTTCTCAAAACTGCCAAAGTCGTTCTTGTACATGACCAACACGTTGGCATAAGGATTTTTTTGCATCTCCTTGACTATCGTTACCGACTGCGCCAATGCGGGCAGCAGCCCTGCCCAAAGGCATAGTAATGTTAGTAGTAATTTTGTCTTTTTCATATACCTATTTATAATATTCTGTTCATTGTCTTATCTACTTACCGCTCGCTGTGTTGTTGCGAGCGGAATAGTTGTTGAAACAAGTTGTTTTTGTTGTTGTTAGTATAGTCCCTGTTGTCTGTATTGTCTTCACAACCCAGTCAATCCGTTTCAGACCACAAAGGTACTACTTATTTATGAAATATACAATTTTTCAACCCAAAAAGCCACTTTTCTTTGCATAATTGCAGAAAAAGCAGTAATTTTGCAGGCAAATATTAGTTTATATGAAGCGCAAAACCACTTTTTTAATATGGATTATATCCGCCTGCTCGGTTTGGGCGGTGGAGAAAGTGCAGTTCCCCGAGTCGTTTGCCAACGGTTGGGAACCCTATATCGGCAAAATGGTACAAATAACCACGCCCCTCTACGTATGCGGTAACTACTACGATTCCCTCATCCTTGCCCCCGAACGGCTATACGTACCCGAAGAACGAGCCATAGGATTAGCAGAAGGCGACAGCACGACCTACTGGGCCATCCAACAAGCAAACAGAGCACAAATCATTAACCTCTCGTGCAATATCAGCAACTACAAAGTGCGGACAGGAGCTATCGTCAAGAACCTTACCGCGCGCGTGGTTGCCCCCAACAAACTGGTAACTGGCAAAGCACCTAAGTTCCTCAAAAACAAGCCAAATGCCAAACCACAAATGCCCAAAGGCAACCTACTCGTTTGTGCCACAAACATTCAAAACTACTTCTACAACCTCGGCGGATACGCCCACCGCAAAACAACCAAAGAGCAACAAGCCCTGCAAACAGAAAAAATAAGCAAAGCCCTCACCAAAATCAATGCGGACATATACGCTATTTGCGAGATTCAGAAAGGCGATAGCGCAGCGCAACTATTGGTCAATGCCATGAACGCAATGGCGAAAAAAGAACAATATGCCTACGTATCACAAGGCTGGAGCAACGGCGACACTATCTCGTGCGGATACATCTACCGAACCGACCGCGTGCGACCCTACGGCGACCTGCAATATGGCTACCATGACACACGCGACCACTACCACTATCGCATGGTGGCTTGCGGATTCGAAGAACTAAGAAACGGCGAACGCTTTGTACTAAACATCAACCACTTACGCTCCAAGCGAGGCACAGGAGAAATATCCAATGCCAAACGAATGGCAAACGTGGACAGTCTGCTGGTTATGCTCAATAGGATTCAAGAAAAGCAGGTGTTTGGAGATGCAGATATTCTATTGGTGGGCGACTACAACTGCTACACACAAGAACAACCCATTCAAACAATCATTCGTGCAGGCTACGAAGATATGGTTATGCGCTATGATTCAACGGGTTACTCCTACATATACAACAGCGAGGCAGGGTATCTGGATAGAGTATTCGCCTCCCCCACTATGGCTGCACAAATCCAACAAGTAAGTCCATATCACCTCAATGCCGACTACTTCTACACACGCGGTTATAAAAGAGGATTGGACAAAACCATCTACCGCTATGCCGACCACGACCCGATACTCATTAGTATTCGATTGGGCGATAAATAACTTACACACAGCATGAAGATTGTCATTGCATCCGATTCGTTCAAAGGCTCATTGACCTCTGCTGAAGTGGCACAGGCAGCCACTCGTGGCATCAATGCCAACTACCCCGACTGCGAGGTGGTGGCTGTCCATGTGGCTGATGGCGGAGAAGGGACAGTGGAAGCCGTGGTGGAGGCATTAGGTGGCGAGATAATTACCGCAAATGTAAGCGATCCGCTGGGTCGTCCTATTAATGCTCGCTATGGCATGGTAGGGGACAAAGCGATTATCGAGATGGCAGCAGCCAGCGGGCTTACCCTACTCCGCCCCGATGAACGCAACCCGTGGCTGACCTCTACCTACGGCACAGGTGAACTAATCATAGATGCTATCCAAAGAGGTTGTCGGCAGTTCCTCATTGGCATAGGCGGTAGCGCCACCAACGATGCGGGGACAGGCATGCTGCAAGCATTGGGAGTGCGCTTCTATAACGCAAATAATCAAGAGATAACCGATTGCTGCGGAGGCAGGTTGCACGAGATTGCACGCATAAATGACAGCAAGGTGGAGGAAAGTGTGCGCCAATCGCAGTTCACCGTGGCATGCGATGTGGATACTCCCTTCTGCGGGCGCGAAGGGGCGACAGTAGTCTTTGCTCCGCAAAAAGGCGCAGACACCCACATGGTACAGCAGTTAGAGAAGGGTATGGCTTCGCTGGCAAATGTCATTGAAAACAAATACCATATCCCTATCGCATCTATGGCAGGCGCAGGCGCCGCAGGCGGCATGGGAGGTGCGTTGCATGCCTTTCTCAATGCCACACTCAAACGCGGCATAGACATGGTACTGGATGCCATAGACTTTGACACTATCATTCAAGGCGCAGACCTAATCATCACCGGAGAAGGCAAAATAGACCATCAGACCGCCAAAGGTAAGACCGCCAAAGGCATACTGGCTCGCGCCAAACAACAAAACATACCCGTAGTGGCCATCGGCGGAAGCGTGGAGAGGTGCGACAGCGTGGAGCAAATGGGATTTGCAGGTATCTACCCCATTTCGGAAGAAAATATACCCCTCAAAATAGCCATGCAACCCACAATCGCCGCAGCAAACATAGAAAAGACTATCAAAAAAATTTGCGTATGTCATAAATTTTCCGTACCTTTGCGCCCCGAAACGAAATAATATAAATCCTACTATTAACTATGAATTAAATTTGAATGTATGGCAACACGAACAACAAGACCAACACGCCCCACTACTGGTGGAGGCAACAAATCCAATGCGACCCAACCCACAAAACACGGCAATCTGTGGCAATCGTTGCGCACCTTCTTTCGTAGCCAACAATGCCAATTGATTGTAGGTATCCTGCTACTCTTTGTCGCATTGATGCTGCTGATTGCATACATCAGTTTCTTCTTTACAGGCGCCAATGATATGTCCATCATACAGGAGAGTGCTACCCGTTCGACCCTGCGCGAAGGAGTTACCAACGCCCTCGGACTACCCGGTGCGGTGATTGCCAGTTGGCTGATAGACAGCATGTTTGGTGTCTTGATTGTACTGCCTATAGTACTCATGGGTGTATATGCACTGCGCATATTGTTTGTGTTCCCAATCAAAGCATGGAAACTGTTGTTCTGTATGCTTTTCGGTGTGGTGTGGGGCTCTATTGTGTTGGGCTATGCCCAACAACTCCTGCCGTTCGACTCGTTCTTCCGCTGGGGAGGCGCCTTTGGCGAACAGATTGCTCAGTATGCCATCTCCTATCTGCAACCATTGGGGGTAGGACTTATCCTATTGGCTGTGCTGATTGTCTTCCTGATTGTCGCGGACAAACACTTCGTGGAGCATTGCCAACAAATAGGCGCGTGGATTGCCAGCCTCTTTAAGCGCAAGCCCAAAGAGGAAGAAACGATAACTATTGAACTGGAGGACGATGAGCCCGTCCAAGAGGAAGCGGTTGCTCCTATCGACCTTGAGATAGAAGATACAGCCACACCAGAGCCCATCGTGCCTGACATCACGCTGGATATAAATGCCCCTCAGCAAGAAGAGGCGACAGAAGAACTGCCTACGCCCAAAAGCGAGGAAGAATCCATGGAGGAGGTGGAAATATCGGTGGAAGAAGTCAAAGAGGTCGAACTCTCGGAGGACGACCCCGAATACCTGCTCCGCAAACTTGGTCCATACGACCCACGCAAGGACTTGGAGCACTACAAGTTCCCTTCGCTCTCCCTGCTCAAAGTATATGACAACGAGACCGCTCCCGTCATTAACCAAGAGGAGCAACAAGCCAATGCCAATCGCATTGTGAACACATTGCGTAACTACGGCATTGAGATAGAATCCATCAAGGCGACCGTGGGCCCTACCGTAACGCTCTATGAGATTGTCCCTCAAGCGGGTGTGCGCGTGGCGAAGATTCAAAACTTAGAGAACGACATTATGCTCTCGCTTTCTGCTATGGGTATTCGTATCATAGCCCCTATCCCTGGCAAAGGAACGATCGGTATAGAGGTGCCAAACGAGAATCCACAAACGGTATCCATGCACTCCGTCATTGCCTCCAAGCGTTTCCAAGAGGAGAAAAAAATGCGCTTGCCTATCGCCTATGGTCGTACTATTACCAACGAAGTGTTCATGTTCGACCTTGCCAAGACGCCTCACTTGCTCGTTGCGGGTGCTACAGGTACAGGTAAGTCCGTGGCTATCAATGCAATTATCACCTCGCTGCTCTACAAGAAACACCCAGCCGAGCTCAAACTGGTAATGGTGGATCCTAAGATGGTGGAGTTTGCGCCATACAAACCATTGCTGCGCCACTACCTGGCGGCTATGCCAGACACCGACCCCGAGCAAGTAGTCATCACCGACTGTGATAAGGTGGTCAATACCCTCAATTCGCTTGTGATTGAGATGGAGAACCGCTACAAACTGCTCATGGACGCGGGTGTGCGCAATTTAGAGGACTACAACGAGAAGTTCGTGTCCCGACGCCTGAATCCAGAAAAGCTCGTTGCTGAATCACTCCACCATCAGTTCCTGCCATATATCGTAATCATCATAGATGAGTACGGCGACTTTATCATGCAAGCAGGCAAGCAAGTGGAGACACCTATCGCACGTATCACGCAGAAAGCGCGTGCCGTGGGTATGCACATGATTTTGGCCACCCAACGTCCATCCGTAAACATCGTGACGGGTGTCATCAAAGCCAATATCCCAACCCGTATGGCGCTGCGCACGCAGTCCATTGTGGACTCACGCACCGTGCTTGACACCAAGGGCGCAGAGCAACTCATCGGACGCGGCGACTCGCTCTATGCAGGTAACGCCAACATCACCCGTGTGCAATGTGCTTTTGTGGATACGCCAGAGGTAGATGCCATAGTGGAACATATTGAGAAACAGCAACATTACTTCGAACCATACCAACTGCCAGAGTATATTCCAGAGGGTGGCGAAGGCGAAGCACTGGCACCCGGTGCAGTGGATCTGAAACGCCTTGACCCGATGTTTGCTGATGTAGCACGCTATGTAGTGACCAAGCAAGAAGGCTCAACGTCGCGCCTGCAACGCGCGTTCGAGATTGGCTACAACCGCGCTGGCAAACTCTCCGACCAACTGGAGGCAGCAGGCATCGTAGGACCAAACAAAGGCCCTAAAGGTCGTGATGTGCTGATACAGAGCCTCGATGAACTGGATAAGAAACTGCAAGAACTCGGATGTTAATATGAAGCTACTACTAATCATATTGACCGTTCTTCAATCGCTACTCACCACATTGGAACAAAAGACGTTGGTGTCGGATTTCACTATGACCTATACCCAATCGCCAATAGCCAATAGCCAACCCATGACCTACACGGGTGATTTGGCTATGCACGGCAAACAATTCAAGTTGAGTATGTTTGCTATGGATGCTGCCTATGATGGTAACACCTTATATATGTATAGCGAAGATACGGAGGAAGTAACTCTCTCCACGCCTGCGGAAGAAGAGCTATTGCAAACCAATCCTTTCCTCTATGCACAAGCGCTGTTGCCCGTGTGCCAATATGCCGAGAAACAGGTTGGCGAAAAGACACAAATGACCTTAACCCCCAACGACCAATCAGCGGGGATAGCGAAGTTTGTGCTGCGCGTGGAGACAACTACGTTGTTGCCCACTAACGTGGAGATTCACGAGGCAGATGGCAAACTCACTACGCTACGTCTCAACAATGCTCACTACACAGATGAAACACCCTCTTTCACTATCGAAAAAGAAGGTGCCTTTATCAACGACCTAAGATAAATTATACATTGTAAATTGTCAAATAGTAAATTATATGAAATGTCTTATTATCGGCTCTGGCCCTGCGGGCTATACCGCAGCAATCTATGCTTCACGTGCCAACCTCCAACCTGTTCTCATTGAGGGTATGCAGGTCGGCGGACAATTGATGATTACCACCGAGGTGGAGAACTTTCCTGGTTACCCCGATGGCGTAGAACCCTATCAAATGATGGACGATATGCGCCGTCAAGCGGAGCGTTTTGGCACCGAGTTCGTTTCGGGTATGGTGACAAAGGTGGACTTCTCTTGCTCACCCAAAAAAGTGTGGGTGGAGGATGAACAACTCTATGAGGCAGACACCGTGATTATCGCTACAGGTGCGAGTGCCAAGTTCCTCGGTATCCAATCCGAGGAGGACTATAAGGGTCGCGGCGTGAGCGCATGTGCTACTTGCGACGGATTCTTCTACCGCAAGAAGACCGTAGCTGTAGTGGGTGGCGGTGATACCGCTTGCGAAGAGGCAAACTACTTGGCTGGATTGTGCGAGAAGGTATATATGATTGTCCGCAAGCCATATCTGCGTGCATCGGAGATTATGCAACAACGCGTGAAGGACAATCCAAAGATTGAGATACTCTTTGAGCACAATACATTGACTCTCACAGGCGAAACAAAGGTAGAGGGCGCAGACCTCGTTTATAAGAAAGGTACACCCGAAGAGGAGATTCGCCATATCGCTATCGATGGCTTCTTCCTGGCTATTGGTCACAAACCTAACACCGACCTCTTTGCTGAGTACATAGAGCGCGATGCAGAGGGATATATCATGGTAGAGGGTGATAGTCCACGTACCAACGTGGCTGGTGTATTCGCTGCAGGCGACTGCGCAGACCCACACTACCGCCAAGCCATCGTAGCTGCTGCCAGCGGTTGCAAAGCAGCAATGGAGGCAGAGAAATACATCGCTGCATTGGGCTAAAATAGCCCAAAAGCAGTAAAAAAGCGCTTTTTTTGAAAAAAAGTACCAAAATATTTGGTCATGTCAAAAAAAAGCAGTACCTTTGCACCCGCTTTTGAGATTTTTGCTCATTGCGAGGGGTGCCATAGCTCAGTTGGTAGAGCAAAGGACTGAAAATCCTTGTGTCCCCGGTTCGATTCCTGGTGGCACCACAAAAAAGACTTTGAGATTTCTCAAGGTCTTTTTTTTGTTTCATACCCCTACACGATACTATACTACACCCCATGCAACTCCAAATTATTGCCCATGCGCACAACGGCTTCTCGCAGAAGTTCGGCATACCCCGACAGAGTCGAGAAGACTCCTGCATTGAGACACATATTATATTCACGCCCGCGTACCGCGTGCGCGAGGCATTGCGGGGAATAGAAGATTATTCGCACCTATGGCTATTGTGGGGATTCCATGAAGCGATGAGGCGAGAAGGCGATGAGGCGATGAGGCGAGAAGGCGTGGAGAGTTGGTCTCCAACAGTGCGACCACCACGTTTGGGTGGCAATAAGCGTATGGGCGTTTTTGCTACGCGTTCACCCTTCCGTCCTAACCCTATCGGGCTCACCAGCGTCAAACTGCTTCGCGTAGAAGAGACAGCAGACAATGGGCTGGTACTGGTAGTCTCAGGCGCTGACCTGTTAAATGGTACACCTATCTATGACATCAAGCCCTATTTAGCTTTCTCCGATAGCCATCCACAAGCCAAAAGCGGCTTCGCCGAAGCCACACAAGACTATCGTTTGCAGGTGCAGATTGCACCAGATATATTGCAGCGTATCCTATACAACAACTGCCCATGGGATGCCATTCAAGAGATACTTCGTCAAGACCCACGACCCGCCTACCAAAACGATCAAGAACGCATCTATCACCTTGACTATGACCATTGGGCGGTGGACTTTACCGTGGACAATGCAACCGTTTGCGTGAAAAATATTGTCAAAAAATAACACTTTTTTAGAATATATTTGTGTATATCATAAAAATATAGTACCTTTGTCGGCAATTTTGTAAATTATAATACTTATGAAAAAGTTTTACTTCTTTTTATTAGCAGTTTTATTATGTAGCATTTCGCTAAACGCAGAACCATATGGTCTGCTCATCAATGGCACAACCAAGTTAGAGGCTGTGGCTCAATCAGAAACAGACCACCAAGGTCGCGAGCAATACCTTGTATCCTGCGTAGCACTACAAAAGGGAGACAAAGTACAACTACACGACATGGGTAGTGGCGCATCATGGATGTGTGCAATTGACCCATACGGTGAGTACCAAAAGTTCACCAAGAATACCGACCACTTGATTTGCAATGCAGCTGGTTCATATGACTTTTACATCAAGTTGAAGTTCAACGATGATATGCTCTATATAGGTCCTGGACAGAACTGCGGCGGCACCACCCCTACTCCTACCCCAGATCCTAATGCCACATATTATGTAACTGGTACAGAGGAACTTGTCGGCGCAGATAAAGCATGGAACGAGAAGGCTATCGCCATGACCAAGAATGCGAATAACACCTTCACTCACACCTTCAGCCAACTGGCAGCAGGCACAGTATATCGCATGAAGATTACCAACGGTACTTGGGACTCTAACTGGGGTTTCAGCGCTGTACAAAACGCACCTGTTGGTGTAGTAGGCGATACGGATGGCAATATCGTATTTGAATTGAAGACCAAAGACGATGTGGTAGTTACCTTCAACGGCACAAACATTACCCTACAAGGTGACTTCACAGAGGAGGAACCTATTAAACCCATTCATGGTAGTTCTGTTCCATCAGAGTGTGAGGATGTAATGTTGCAAGCATTCTACTACGACTCATACCGAGATAGAGCTCCTGGTGATGTAGTCATCAGCGGAACGACCAAATTGGGTAATACCAAGTGGGCTACATTGATCAACCAGTCAAAAGAAATAGGTACCTACTTCGACCTCGTATGGTTGCCACCATCGGGCCGATCAGAAGGCGGAACAGGTTATCACCAAACGGTATATAGCAATCAGAACTCCGATTGGGGATCGCAAAAGGAGTTGCTGGATTTCATTAATCGTATGCACGCTGCCAACACCAAAGTGGTAGCGGACATCGTTATCAACCACGCCGGTAGCAAGTCTTCTTGGTGTGACTTCCACACACAATACTTTGGCGATTTCGGCACCTTCCAACCTGATGCTTCATGGATATGCAAGACTGACGAGGTTAATAGCGCACCCGATGCAGGTTCTTGCAAAGGCAAAGCTACAGGACCAGATGACGGTGGCTATAACTGGCAAGATAACTACGCCTCAGCTCGTGACTGGGCTCACGCTAAACCAGAGGTACAAGAGATGATGAAGGCTTACCTCAAGTGGATGAAAGAGGTTATCGGCTTTGACGGCTGGCGCTATGACTATGCGCAAGGCTTCAAAGGCAAATATATTGACATGTACAATAGTGCAGCGGGCAACTACTTCTCCGTAGTAGAGTTCTGGAATGGCGACATGAACAACATCAAGAACTACCTCAATGATGTCAACTGGAACACATTGGCATTTGACTTCGGAACCAAATATTCGGCTATTCAGGGCATTGCAGATGGCGACTATGGCAAATGCAAAGGTTCTGGTCTTTTGGGTGCAGGTCTGAGCAAGTTCGCCGTGACCTTCGTGGACAGCCACGACACCTATTTTGGCTGCCAGGGCGGTCGCGATAACCAAGATGAGATTGGCGGTTGCGGTAAGTCTATGGAGAACTACAACAAGGACCGCGTGCTCGGCGCTAACGCCTTTATCCTCTCTATGCCTGGTGTACCATGCGTATTCTATCCTCACTGGAAGAAATATGCTGACCCTATCGGCAAGATGATTTTAGCGCGTAAGGCAGCTGGTGTACACTCTGAATCCAAAGTGAGCGACGAGGCTGGCAATGGATATTACAAAGCAACCATTACTGGTCACCACGGTTCTATCCGTCTCCTGCTCGGTCCTAACAGCGGCTACAACACCACCCCTCAAGGTTATAAGTTGGCATACAAGGGAGGCAACTTCGCCATGTACTACACGACTAACCAACCAGAAGTGCCTGTGCTGAACATGACTCCTGCTACTACTTTCAAGACAGCCACTTATACCGTAGAGATGAGTGCTGTGGCACTGAGCGGAAATCCAACCATCTATTACACCATTGATGGCACAGACCCTACCACTTCTGCCACTAAGAAGACCTATAGCGCACCTATCACCATCAAAGGCACAACCACAGTGAAGGCATACGCTACCCTCAATGGCGGTTCATCTGCTGTACAAACAGTTACCTATACTTACCAAGCACCACAGAATACCCCACTCACCGTGAAGTTCATGCCTCCAACCACATGGAAGAACGTATATCTCTATGCTTGGGATACCAATGGTGCAACCGTTTTAGGTTCTTGGCCAGGCATCGAGTGGAAAACCAAAGATGCAGAGGGTTGGTTGTATCATATCTTTGATGCTAAATACAAAGAAATGAATATCATCTTCACCAACAATGCAGGTGAACAATCCAACGATATTCTCCTCGATCAAGATGCTTGCTACGAGTGGCAAGGTATGGAAGTATTGAGCAACAAGTGCTCTAAATCAGATATTCCATTCCAAGTCATCGCAGACCCAGAGAGCAAGGTGTATAAGACAGATCACCTGTCTATCACATTGACCACCATTGGCGAGAAAGCTACTCCTACTATCTACTATACACTGGATAACTCTAACCCTAAGACCTCTTCTGCCAAGAAGACCTACAGCGCACCTATCACCATCACAGGTACCAAGACCTTGAAGGCATATGCGGTAGCAGCAGGCGAAGAGACAGCCGTCCTGACCCAAACATACACCTATGAGGTACCACAGGCAACTCCTATCACAGTGGGCTTCCGCAAACCTGCAGGATGGACAAATGTATATTTGTATTCATGGAACGATGGTGGAGCAACACTCTATACAGGTCAGTGGCCTGGTTCTAAGATGACCGAATCCACCAAGGATAAAGGCATGTACTACCATCAGTTTAATGCGAGCGTTAAGGAGGTAAACTTCATCTTCAATAACGGTGCTGCAACTGCAATTCAGACAAGTGACCTCTGGACAGACGAGGATGTATGCTATGGCTGGGAGAGTGGCAAAGAGATACTCATTGATTGCCCTGGCGTAACAACCGATGTAGAGGAGGTACAACCAAGCCAACCCGCATTGGATTTGACTCAACCTATGTACAACATCTTGGGTCAAAAAGTGGATGCTAACTATCATGGTATCATCATTCAAAACGGATATAAGTACATAAGATAACTATAATCTTAAATTAGATAACTATAATCTTAAATTAACCAATTTTTATTAACTCTAATTCATTTTATTATGAAAAAAATCTTCTTTTTGTTCGCTGCGCTTATTAGTGCAATGACAATGAGCGCAGTAACCTACAATGTTACTGTACCTGCAGGCACTAATGCTTGCTACATCGCAGGTGAGATGACCGGCTGGTCTCACACCGAGATGACTAAGGTAGATGACACCCACTACACACTGGAGTTGGCTGACGCTACCGATGCCATGAAGTACAAATACTGCTCTGGTCCAGGTTGGGCTTATGTAGAGAAAACGGCTAATGGCGAAGAAGTTGCTGACCGCACTTACTTTGTTGAGGACGTGGTAGAAGCATGGGCTGCAGTTTACGAGCCAAGCGCTACTCCAGAAGAGCCAGGCGAGACCAAAGACATCACCGTTAAGGCTAAAGTTCCTGCTGAGTGGACCGACCAAATCACTGCATGGGTATGGCCTACTGGTGGTGAAGGTTCCGAAGTTGTTCCAACTCAAGAAGGTGAGTGGTATGTATACACACACAACTGCACAGAGCTCAACATCATCTTCAAAAATGGTGCAGGTTGGAATGGCGATGCTAACCAAACAGTTGATATGACCTTCTCAGCAGATGCTTGTATCGTGATTACTGCGGGTAGTGGCAAAGCCACTTACACCGCTGTTGATTGCCCAGAAAGCGGTGACACTCCTGTTGACCCAACTCCAGATCCAGAGACTGGCGTTACATACAACGTAACTGTTCCTGCTGGTACAAATGCTTGCTATATCGCAGGTGAGATGACTGGTTGGACACAACAAGAAATGACAAAGGTAGATGAGACTCACTATACTATCACTATCGCAGAGGCTACTACCGCTATGAAGTACAAATACTGCTCAGGTCCAGGTTGGGAGTATGTAGAGTGTGGTGCTGAAGGTGAGGAATTGGGAGACCGCGAATATAGCGAGAACGATGTTGTTGTTGCATGGCGCGCTGTTTATACTCCAGAAGGTGGCGACACCCCAGTTGACCCAACTCCAGATCCAGAAGATCCAAAAGACATTACCGTTAAGGCTAAAGTTCCTGCAGAGTGGACCGACCCAATCACTGTATGGGTATGGGCTACTGGCATGGAAGGTCAAGCAGCTGTACCTACACAAGAGGGTGAGTGG
>JAZNMH010000014.1:0-27358 GCA_045579505.1 Paludibacteraceae bacterium | reverse complement strand
CAAACCAAATGCCGCTCGATCAACTCGCCTTCAAGGGGCAAAGCAAGTACAAGACCTTGCGTCAGTACGTTTGGCACATTTGCTCGGAGGAGTACGACAAGCAGAACGCGTAAGGCGCAAAGCGCCAGTTGAGAGAACGCTGCGCTATAGTTCGCTCGCTATGCTCGCTGTAGATCGCTTCGCTGGAGTTCTTTGGAGTACTACAGCCCGAAGGGCGCTCTACAGGGCATAGCCCGAACTACCAACTACAGCCCGAAGGGCGCTCCCACCTCCTCTAACGTCAATTAACATGAAACGTTTACAACTCATAATCGCTACTGCCATGTGCGCTTTTGGGTGCGCATTGCTCACCGCGGGGCTTTTTACCCCGCCCGTGGGTGAGATTCACCACTCTGTATTAATCGCTTTAGGTGAGATTCTCACCTTCAGCGGCTCGCTCATCGGCATTGACTACCATTACCGCTACAAGGAGTAACAACTCTCCAAAAATTACAATATATTATAAAAAATTACTCAAAATTTATATCGGTGAAATAGTATAAATAATTTTGGATAATATACTATAATTTTCTATAATTTTGGTAGAGCATATTCCTTGAATTTTTCTTCAATTTTATTTAACCAAATCCCGTTATATGTACATTAAACTTATCCGCAACGAACCCCGAGGCAATGCCATCACTGGTCGCCTTGTTATCAACGGTCGCTGGTACTGTAATACGCTGGAGCGCGTGGGCTACCAAATCCCTCCGCTCTGCTACCACGTAGCCGTGACCATGTCCCCCAAGTTCAAACGCCGTCTGCCTATCGTGCAGAACGTACCACGCTTGCCAATTGCCAATAGCCAATCGCCTATTGCCTATAGAAGTGGTATCCGCTTCCACCGAGGCACCAAACCCGAGCACTCCACTGGCTGCATTTTGGTTGTCGCAGATAATAACAACGACAATACCGACAACTTGCGCGGCAATCAACTTCCTGCCGCGCTCAAAGAAAATATTCCTTGCCGCTCGAGGGATATTGATTCGAGCGGAACATTGTCGCCATTGTCGTCAAAACACATCCCCGTTGGCGCTCGTTCCGCTGCCGATGTAGAAACCCAATTAACCCAATTGTTGTTACAAACCCAAAACGCCCATGAAGAAATTATCCTTGAAGTCACTGACTTTCGTCCTGGCACTGAGTATGGCTACAACACTATGTGTCCTCCCGAGTTGCAAAAGCCATGATGTCCCACGGATGGCACAGATGGACACGGATAGGCGCGAAAGCCATATCTCGCAGCGTGTGGACACCGTTGTGGTGCGGGATAGCGTGTTTGTGAGCGAACGCCAGCGTGGTGATACTGTTTACCTCACTCGCACCGAGTACCGCGACCGCTGGCGCACACAAATCGTACATGACACCATTGTTCGTACCGATAGCATTGTGCAAGTCATAGAACACCCACCAGAGCGGTATATCCCACCTTTCTACAAACGCTGCACCGCTATCTTCTGGATACTCATGGCATTGCTAATCCTATATGTCATAATGAGATTCCGATTATAATTGTTCATTGTTCTCGTTTTGGGCAAAGAAATTTGCGGTCAGATCTACACATGCTACAATCATTACAGCTGATACGAGGCAGATTAACATTGTCATAAATACGTTCATAATTACTACTTATTTTATTGGGTTAAACATTCGTTTTTCGGCTATTGGATATTGGCTATTGGTTATTGGCAATGGGCAATGGGTTTCCGAAATCGGGTGCAAAGGTACTACCTTAAACTGACAAAACTTGTCATAAGCTCAAAAAAATGCAAAAAAATGCAAAAAAATATTTGGTAATTCAAAAAAAAGTATTACCTTTGCAGCGTAATTTGCGGAAAAGTTTTTCAAAAGCGATTTTCTGCTCATACAACAAACGAGTTAACTAACTAAAAACTAATACATTAAATTAAAAACCATCTAAAAAAACAACGATGAAAAAGAGTCTCTCTATTGTCTGTACATTGACAATCTTGCTGTTTGCCAGTGCTTCATGTGACAACGGTCAGAACCCTGCTGTATCGACCACCGAAAATGTAACGATTATCGATGATCCCTCACAATTATCATCGCGATTAGTTTTTGGAGGCAGTCTCAAGAAACTTCCTGCACGCAAGCGCGTGGCAACTACCCCCGCACCCGCCATTCCTGCGGATGCGCTCCCACTGAAAGATGCACCTACCAACTGGAACAATGGTGTGACCCTTACCAAGGGTAAGTCCTACTACATCAAGGAGCCATGGACTGGTACCATCAGTCAAGATTGGTCTGGCGAAGGCAGCATTGACATCTACCTGGCAGCCAACGCCACCTTCTCTGGCGCATGGTGGAATGACGACACCCCTGTGAACATCTACATCCTCGAGGGCGCAGTACTCACCTACTGTGAGGCAGGTTGGGATGACAAAGTGAAAATCAAAAAAGCCACCAAAGTATATTGCTGGGGTAATATCACCACGCCAGACAATATGGGATTGCGCTTGTACGAGGCAGGCTTGCTGCATATCTATGACGCTGAAGGCGAGCCATTCTATGTGAAAGCCAACAACAATACTGTTAATAATAACAATGCCTACTCTTCCTTCCAAGTGGATCCTGCCTCTGACTTCTACTGCGAGCGCGAGATGTATGTAGAAGGTACTGCATTGCTCAACGGTGGTAAGACCCATACCACCAACAAGGTGACCATTGGCAAAGACCTCTACGTGGAGGGCGCTGCCGATGTGACTTTTGACGACTGCGTATATGTACTGCGTGAGTTAGACTTCAAGTCCAGTCGTTCGGCTGTGGTGAACGTGAACAAATACCTGCAAACCAACACTTTGCTCACCAACCAAGGCGTAGGTACGCTGAACCTCAAAGATGCTTTGTTTGAGATCGTGAGCGACGGTATGTTTGTGGACAAAGGCAGCCAACGCATCGTAGTCAACGGCGTGGAGGCCACCTACAAATCCGTAGTGAAAGTAGGCGGTAAACTCTACTTTGACCGTGGCAACGAATACACCAACGTGCCTGGCGATGTGGCAGCCGCAGCATTCCCATGTGGCAACCTGACTGGTAACTTAGATGTGCAAGGTGACTTGCGCATCAAGTTCTACTACGATGTAGCTGATGAGAAAGCTGTGCTCAACGAAGAGAATATGGTTGTGCCAGCAACCGTGACTATCGGAACTGACTCATGGCTTCCTGCTTCAGAAGACGGTTGCCGTCCAGAGGTGGGTAATGTGCCTGTCATTGAGATTTTGCCTCCAGAGAGCAGTTCTCCTACCCATAAGTATTCGGCTACCAGCATTGCCTTCAATGGTAATGTGCTTTATCTGAGTTGGCATGCTAATCCAGAGACCAACCTCAAGTATGCAGAGCATAACTACAGCCCATCTGTGGATAGCGCAGAGGACTTTGGTGGTATCATTGATGTGATTCATATCGATAACTACGACATCACCAGCAGCCTCTTTGAGCAATCGATGGAGAACAGCGAGTTCAAGTACAACCATATCTTCTTCTCGGACAATGTGGTTTACACTGCCGCTACCAGCAACAAGGTAGGCGCTGCTATGACCAAGGTGGCGCTGACAAGCACTGGTCTCTTCCCTGCTATTGAGGAGTACAAAGAGGAGCGCGTGAACTTGACTGGTTACTCGGCAAACTGCGTGGATCGTATCGGCAATGAGTTGGTGACTATCTCTGGCTACTCCAATGGTGGTATCAACAAGTTCGGATTGACTGACAACAGCAACCAAGAGAAGAAGCATATCAACGAGAACACAGAGAACTTCCAAGGTAAATACATATACTACAATAAGGAGAACGGCAAGGTGGTGACACTCAACAATACCGACCGTGGTATCGTGACCATATACAATGCACAAATGGTGCAAGAAGCATCGTTCGAGGTAGGTTCTATCTATCCTGTAAATGGCAAAAACGTATGTATCTGCGACAACGAGCATATCTATGTCTGCAAGGGTCAAAACGGCTTTGGCGTATATGACTACGCAGGTAACCGCGTAGGTGGTAGCAACCGCAGCGCCAATGGTGTAGATGTCGATGAGCACCATATCTACCTGGCAGCAGGAGATGGATTGGTAATCTTGGATAAGAACAATACCTACACCGCTGCAAATGGCAACACCTGCAACCGCATGATCAAACGCCTCTTCTACACGGGCTGTGCGGCTACCAAGGTGACCAACAACATCGATGTGAAACAATCGGCAAACTTCGTTAAGAAAGGTCCAGATGGACGTATCTATGTAGCATACGGTATGTACGGACTCCAAATCTACGACTTGGGCATCACCGAGTAATACACGCCACAACCTATATATATGAAAAAGCGGAGACTGCTCCGCTTTTTCTGTGTTTAATAGTCATAAACACCCGCATTTCATTTAAAAAACAGCGAATTACTGCGTAAAATTTGGACAATTCAAAAAAAAGCAGTAACTTTGCAAGTTGAATGGATTATAGTGCTATTTAATGACTACGTATGAGAAGACTATTGTTAATATTAATCGTCATTTGTGCCACTACCATGACTTACGCCCAGCCAGACGGAAGCCAGCGGCTTTTTGACACTTTTGAGAAACGCTTTGTAGCGCTGGATTCACTGATTTTTGCATCCAACGATGCGGATAGTGCTACAGTAGATCATCCTGCCGTGCATTTTCAACACTGGTGGATAGCGCAAGACAGTACCTCTGCCACAGACTCATTGATCACGAATCAGGTGAACGCCGAAGTGCGCGCCATGAAGCACGAGACAGGACTGGCACTCACAGGACAAACCTACTACCGTCTGGACGAGGGCTTGGCGCTCGATGAAGATGATGCCGTTTCGCGCTACAAAGCCAAAGTGCAGGTGGAACTGCGCTGGAACTTCCTCAACTCCTCGCTCATTCATCGCCAAGGACGCCAGCAAGCCATTGAGCTGCAAGGCGACATCGAACGCATAGAGATGGACAAAGCCAATCTTGCACGCCTGCTGGCAGAGAACCAAGAGTTCTACCAACAGAAGTACGACAGTCTCCTGTCGGGTATTCTGCAACATCGTCTGGTGAACCTCACACTAATGAACGATGCGCAGATGTACCTGCTCGAGCATGGCAATATCTCCAGCGATGAGATGCTGGACATTATCAACGACAAGGCAGAAGCCGAACGCGCGCTGATGGCTATGTCGAAGACCTATCCCATGGCTAACGACCTATCCCACCCATCAGGCTTGGTGGTAGAGATTGACTCAGCAGGACTACTCGGTTATATCCGCGAGCACCATGCTGACCTGCACCTGCTGCAACTGCAATCCGAACTGCTGGCGCAGCAAATAGAGAACCACTCCTATTGGACGAAACTCAATATCTCGCCCTTCATCCGCTATTCCTACTACTTCCGCACGGACTTGGCGAACTCCACCAATGTGGACTTCGGTGTGAACTTCAATATCCCTATCACAGGCGAAGCGGGCAAGAAGCGCGCTGCCATGAATGCCAAGCGAATGATCATCGATAAGGAGAAAGAGGAGGCCACCAAGAAGATAGAGGAGAACATCCGCGCCATACTACTGGATATAGAGCGTCTGAATCGTATCTCGACAGCCGAACTCCATCGCATGCAAGACCTCAAACGCTACTTGCAGATACGCAGCCATGCCTATCTCAACCGCAAGGGCGGATACAACATTATCTTGCGCACCAAGGAGTACAACACCTACCTGGTATGCTGGGAGAAATTTCTATCCTATCAGTACCAACGTGACTGCCTACTAATGACTTTGCAGACCTATCTGACCGATACATCTATATTTGATTTTTGTGTAGGAACCATCATATAAGCATATAAACACTATAGTTATGAGAGAATTTTCATTTTCCTCCGAAGAGAGACAAAACGATATAGAGAGCATTCTCAAAGAACGAAAACGCAAGATTGCCACCCAACAGATTGTGTTTGCAGTCATATTGATAGCCATTCTGGTTATCATTGGTTTGTGGATAGGTAAGAATATCCTATACACGGAGTTTGATGGATACATTAATGCCGATCTGAACACCCTTCGCCATGCGGATGACATCTATGTGCTGGAGGTGAACAAGAACGTCGGTGACTTCATCGCTCCAGGCGACACCTTGCTCTCCTACGTATATAGCAACATCTTCTACAGCCACGAGTCCACCGATAGCGAGCCTACAGTAGTGGTACAAAACCGTAACATGCGCGTGGATTATGGTCTGGCACGCCAAGACTTAGAGGTGCTGAAAGTGCGCATTAAGGAGCTCAAGAAGCAATTGGAGACCGAAGACCACAATATCCGTTTCGGACTGAGCGACAACCTCAAGAAGATGAAGATAGAGCAAGAACTTGCCGAGGCGGAGGAGCAATACAATGCCCAACGCCGCAAGTTGGGTGTGCTGTGGAACGCCCTCGACCAGACCAAGAAGGCCGTTCAGAAAACATATAACAACAATTCAGGTTTCCTCCGCGTACAAGACATGCGTAATGTGGAACTGATGAAGGATTTGGGACTGGTGCGCTACTCCATAGCCGTGGACTCAGGTATCGTGACCAAAGTGTATATACCCGAACTGACACTGGTCTTGCGCGGTGAACCTATCATCTCCTTGCAGAGTTTTGACCTCCACCGCAACAACCTCTCTGTGGTCACCTACGTGATGCCTCGCGAGATGAAACATATCAACCGTAATACCCAAGCCGAGGTGATAGTCAATGACGATGTATCATTCACCGCCAGCGTACTGATGCTGGGTACACGTACCGAAGAAATTCCTGGGGAACTGCGCAGCACCCTCTCGCGCGACCATACAGCCGTCATAGTAGTCATGGGTGTGGACACAGGACAAGTCATACCGTTCTGGACATTGGTCAAGAACATACCCGTGCGCATACGTATCAATAATATAGAGTCGAAGATGCAAGAGGACGATGTCACCGACTATATGATGTTCCACACCACCTACGGACTCATACGCCCTGGCGATAAATACTACGAAACCTTGCAAGAGGAGCAACCAGATACCACCCTAAGAGATACACTACTGATACTCAACGAATAAAGATATGGAACACGCAATATACAAAATAGTTAGCAATATAGAAGGCAGAAATATACTGGTCATCAACCAATATTTTGATGTCGAAAATAACCCCGAAATACAAGAAGACAAATTTGACATTGTCTATCTCAATATCGGCAATATGTCCCCAAACGAGGTAGGACTCCTGCTGGAGAAGACCTCTCCTATCTTCTCCACCAAATGTTGGATGAAACCCCGCTTTGTGCAAGCCAATGACCTTTCGCAAATGGGCAAGATGGCTGTACTGATTGACGGCGTAGCCAATAGTCCCTTTGATACATCCGTCACGCAACGGGCAGAAAACATCTTCCAGCAGATAGAGCGACTACAGATCAAACAGTTAGCCAATGTCTCCACCTACGTAGCATTCTTCGTTCGACTATGCAAGTATGCTATCAGTCGTGGACAATATACCTATACCTCCACCGTTATTCCTGGTCTGACCGAAGGTCACTCTGCCTTCTTCGCCGCATTGCTCTCCAATAACGAGGTGGCAACGCGCAAGGAGTTCCTAGAGTTCAATCAGAAACTATTGGATTTAGGTTACGCTGAGCCACAGGAGTTCGTGGAGCGTGCCCATATCTGCCCGCACTGCAAGAGCAGTCACCTCATTTATGCCGAGTGTTGCCCCAAGTGCGAGAGTTCGAATATCAAGGAAGAGCCTATGTTGCACCACTTCCGCTGCGCTAATATCTCGCCAGAGAGCACCTACGTGTATGACGAGAAACTGCGCTGCCCCAAGTGTCGCCAATACCTGCGCCATATCGGTGTGGACTACGACCGCCCCACCGATATACACACCTGCACCGAATGTGGACACACCTTCCTGCACACCAAGATGAAGGTACGCTGCGCCAGCTGTGGCACCATGCACCGACCTGCTAACTTGCAGTCCATCGATGTAGTACGATACCGCTACACACCCGAAGGCATACAGTCTATCATCAGCAACGAGGCACTCATCAGGATCGGCAAAGACCTGTGGTTCGGTTACTCGAACTTCGACTCATACCTACAACAGTTGCGCCTATTCTCACACACCAGCGCACTCAACGAGACCCTCTACACTATCCGCCTGCATCTACTCATGCCCGACTCCATGAGCGAGGCAGACAGAGTGCACCTGCTACGCCGCATGCATGAGGTGTTCTATGACTACAACTTCTCCTTCAAAGGCAATTATTACTTCTTATCCTCCAAAAACCTCACCGATGAGTTCAAAGAGACACAACAGTCCATCGAGTGGAGCATTGAGAACAAACTATCGAGCGTGAGAGCTGAATGTCCATTCATACAAGTCAAGGAACAGACATTGCTCGTCAGAGAGTCTAACGAAAACATCGAAAAGTATATTCGCCGTCTGTGTGAACCGCTATATAAGAACAATTAACATAGCCCATGCTGGACTTTTTCTTCCACATAATAGACAATATCGTAGGTGGCTTCACACGCAATATATCATGGCAGGTACTGCTCAACACCTACTGGTTTCTCTTCTTTGTGGAGTTCCCCCGCTACTATTTGCTGGAGATTATCGTTACATGCTGGCACAAACTGCGCTACCGCGAACGCCGCGAACAACGCACCATCGCCCGCATGAAGCTCTATATAGAGAATCCCTTAGTCACCATCTTAGCACCGGGCAAAAACGAAGGCAAGAACATTTACAAACTCGTACAATCCCTGCGTGAGCAGACCTATAAGAACTACGAGATTATTATCGTCGATGATGGCTCGGATGATGCCACACCGCTGATATGCAAAGACTTGGAGAATGCAGGGCACATAGACCTCTTTATCCGTGCACACTCGCGTGGAGGTAAAGCCAGCGCCGCCAACTTGGGTTCCTTCTATGCCAAAGGCAAGTATATCGTCCACCTCGATGCGGACTCTTCCTTGGACAGGGATGCACTGGAGAATATCCTTATCCCCTTCTATATGGATAGCCAAATCAAAGCCGTGGGTGGCGTGGTCAAAGTACGCAACTCGCACGACTCCATCTGTACCGCCATGCAGGCACTGGAGTACCTCAAGACTATCCAAGTCGGTCGTATGGTGACCAGCGAATTGGGTATTTATCATATCATCTCAGGCGCCTTCGGTGCCTTCGACACCAAGGTACTCAAGCAAGTTGGCTATTGGGACATCGGCCCCGGACTCGACGGCGATATTACACAGAAAATACGCAAAGCCGGCTACAAAGTCTATTTCTCGGAAGAAGCCATCTGCATGACCAATGTACCCGTGAAGTGGAATGTGCTCTTCAAACAACGCCGGAGATGGAGCAAGTCGCTCGTGCGATTCCGCCTGCGCAAACACAAAGACATCTTTATGCCCAACAAGAACTTCTCCTTCTCCAACATGATCTCCAACTTGGAGAACATTGTCTATGATTTCGGCTTCAACTATGTGTGGTTCGCCTATATCCTTTCGCTTATCTTCATGCACCCCGACCGACTGATAGAAATCTTCGCCGTGGGATATATCATACGTATGGTGTTTGGATACATCGGTTTTGGTATCATCCAATGGGTAAGCGAACGCCCCAAAGAGGAACGCTGGCTGGCAGGATACGTGCCACTATCCACCTTCTACACGGGTTACTTCCTGCGCTTCGCGCGTCTGATGGCACATACACAAGAGCTATTCAACTTCTCCTCCTACAAAGACCCTTGGAACCCACGCAAGACCTCCGAGGTGGCACAGTCGGAGGGTATCTAAGCTGCCAGTTCTAATAATCCACCCTATTCTCACAGATAAGATCATTGATATATTCTACACTAATGTGTAGCGTATATAGAGAAAGAAAGAAGCCACTCATTCTTGAGTGGCTTCTTTTGGTTAGTCGGGATGGCGAGATTCGAACTCACGACCTCCTGCTCCCAAAGCAGGCATTCTAACCGGGCTGAACTACATCCCGTGGCTTCCTTTTCGAAAGCGAGTGCAAAGGTACTGCTTTTTTTTGACATAACCAAATTTTTCTGAAAAAAAATGCAATTTTTCTTCAATTTCTTTCAAATTCCAGTTTTTTTTAGTACCTTTGCACGATTTTTCGGGCAAAATGAACAATATTGCACCACATTGAACAATATGGAACAACTTTGAATAATTTTGAACCTCGTTGAACATTTTTTTTGCATAATAATATATAAGGTATAGAATAATGGATAAAAACACATGGATTGGCTTTTTACTGATAGCCGCAATCATTGTAGGATTTTCGTTTATCAATCGTCCTTCTCAGGAGGAGTTAGCAGAGCGTAAACGAGTGCAAGACTCTATCGCACTCGTACAAGCACAAGAATTAGAAGCAAAACTCATTTCCGAGCAAATCGCTCAGCAATTAGAAGCAGAAAAAGCAGCGCAAGCGCCCACACAAACGGCGGAAGAGTTGGCACAACAAGTGCTGGCCGTATATGGTCCATTCGCGCCAGCAGCACAAGGCGAGGAAGGACAGGTGGTGTTGGAGAACAGCAAAGTGCGTATCAGTATCGACCGTCGTGGCGGACGAATTGCCAAAGCCGAACTCAAAGAATACAAAGCATACGGCGACAGCGTGAACGACCTCTGCCTCTTCCAAGGCGATGAGAGTAATCTCAACTTCACACTGGTGACCAACAGCAATCGCATCTTGGCGACACAAAACCTCTATTTCGCCGAAGTAGGTCAAACCACTGATGCAGAGGGCAATACCACCCTCACGATGCGCCTCAACACCAATATAGAGGACTGCTATTTGGACTTCGTATATACCCTGCCTGCTGATGACTACATGGTCAGCATGAGCATTCAGCCACGCAATATGCAATTGGCTTTGGCACAAAACATGTCGTCCGTGGAAATGCAATGGAATCAATCTATCCCACAACAAGAGAAAGGACGCAAGTTCGAAGAGAAATATGCACAATTGCAATATATGTTCATCGGTGGTGAGGTGGAGAAATTATCAGAGATGAAGCCTGACCGTGCCAACGAATCGGCACGCCTGAAATGGATTGCATACAAGGATCAGTTCTTCTCTACGGTCATGATTGCCGAGGATGCGTTTGAGTCCACCACGATGGAGTCCACCCCACTCAATCAACATAGCCGTTATATCAAAGAATATAAGACAAACACCACTTTGCCATTGGATGTTACAGGTCAAAAGTCCACCGACTTGCACTATTATTTTGGTCCTAACCACTATAATACGCTCAAGGCATACGACAAAGATGTGGACAAAGCAGACAGACTGCACCTCAACGAGTTGGTACCATTGGGTTGGAAGATTGTGGCTTGGATTAACAAGGTTTTGGTGATTCCAATGTTCGACCTATTCTCATCATGGGGCTTGCATATTGGTATTGTCATTCTGTTGATGACCTTGGTAATCAAACTGATTATCTTGCCATTCGTATTTGCTTCGTATAAGTCGAGCGCCAAGATGCGCGTGCTGAAGCCACAGTTGGATGAGATAAATGCCAAGTACCCTCCTGAGAAGATGCAAGAACGCCAGCAAGCCACTATGGCATTGTATCAGAAAGCAGGCGTCAGTCCTATGTCGGGCTGCTTGCCAATGCTCTTCCAGTTCCCTGTGCTGATGGCTATGTTCTGGTTCTTGCCTACGGCTATCGAGTTGCGTGGTCAATCGCTCTTCTGGGCAGATGACCTCTCTACATACGATGCGATTATCACATGGAACACTCATATTCCTATCTTTGGCACGCACCTCAGTCTTTTCTGTTTGTTGATGACCATTGTGAATATCGTTTATACGCATATCACCATGCAGCAACAGGCGGGCGGACAGGAGATGAAGATGATGAAATGGATGATGTACCTCATGCCACTGATGTTCCTCTTTATCTTCAACGATTATGCAGCAGGTCTCAGTTACTACTATTTCGTCAGCCTATTGATGACTATTCTTCAAACCATGATTTTCCGTTGGGCTATTGATGACAAGAAAGTGCTTGCACAAATGGAAGCGAATGCCAAGAAGAAAGGTTCTGAAAAGAAGAAATCAGGTTGGATGGAGCGTTTGGAACAAATGCAACGCGAGCAACAACGCCTTGCCCGCGAGCAAGCCAAAGCGCAACAAAAGAAAATGAGATAAACCCTTTTAAAAAAACACTATTTAATATGAATAAATCGATCATTATAACCCTATGCTCAGTTTTGAGTATGGGGTTATTTGCTCAAAACACTAACATGAGCGAAGCGAAACAACAAGGTAAAACCAATAACATGAGCGAAGCGAAACAGAAATACACGTTCGGTGATTTCTTCGATGCGCTGGATTTGCCTACGGTGTTGGGTGTAGGTGTAACGCCTAATGGCATAGAGGGTGCTACTTTCAATTCGGCAATGCGTTTGGGTTGGCGCCATCACAAGAACTACGGTACGTTTGTGTATATCACCTACGATACGCATAGCAACACCTACGAAGATTTGCAAATCCAGGGCACCAATTTCCGCAGTGGTGAGGTGTGGTACAACGAGATAGGCATGAGTGTAGGTTATCGTTTTCCGTTAGTAAAGGATATTAAGGCGTTTTATGAGAATCCCTATTTCCATCCTTGGGATTTCTTTGTTAGCGTGCAACCTGGAGTATCAATTGCTACGGTCAAATATGCAGAACCTTATGCTTCGACTGCTACAAACGATATAGCTACAGAACCTGAATACCAAATGACCAATTTTGATCATACAGTCCCTACCCTACGTTTCTCAGCAGGTATAGAGTGGTTTATATTCTCTAACTTTGCAGTCTTTGCAGAGGCCGCTTACACGCAACACTTGATGCCAACCATCATCGAGCAAGCTGCTATTGAGAAAGGCAAGATTAAACATCCATCTGGCCCTATTACACTATCCGTGGGATTGTCGCTATTCTTCAATTAATTAGTCACATTCATCCGCAGTATACTATAAGAGAAACGAAATGGATATCCATTTCGTTTCTCTTATTAATAGTCCTATTTTATAAACAAGGGAGTCTTAGAGTACTCCTTCCAGGCAGATCTTAATGCCTATCAAAATCAGTATCACTCCTCCGAGAATGGTTACATTCATTCTCAATCGCGCACCTACCAAATGACCTATCACAAACCCCGTGAAGGAGAACAAGAAACAGGTCATGGCTATCACTCCTACTGCCAACCAAAGCACCTCTGGATGAGGAATAAAGATCACACCCGTAGCCAATGTGTCCATAGATGTCGCGAATGCCAACGATAGCAGCGATAAGAACGAGAAATCGGCTAAATGCGCCTCCTGATTGTCCTCTTTGAGCGAGTCATAAATCATTTTTCCTCCAATAAAGCCGAGTAACACAAGGGCTATCCATGGGGCAAAACGCTCAAAGAAAGATGCAAACAAACTACCCGCGAAATAACCTATCAATGGCATTCCCGCATGGAATACGCCAAATAGCAATGCCATAAGCAATGGTTTGATATAGCGAGGTACATAGCCGTGTGGTGAGGTCAGTCCTTTGCACACAGACACCGCAAAGCAGTCCATGGCCAAGCCCACTGCCAGTAATATGATTGTGAGAATACTCATCGCTTGGTGCGATAGCGTGCGCCCACTTTGCCTTTGGCAATATTCGTGAGTTTAGTTTTCACGAACTGACGGCGGATAGGCGAGATACGGTCGGTAAACACATGTGCCTCCAAGTGGTCATACTCGTGTTGGATGATGCGCGCAGCAAAA
The DNA here is from genome assembly GCA_045579505.1 of Paludibacteraceae bacterium. Classification (GTDB taxonomy): domain Bacteria; phylum Bacteroidota; class Bacteroidia; order Bacteroidales; family Paludibacteraceae; genus Colicola. The sequence continues at coordinate 13,526 of JAZNMH010000014.1, read as the reverse complement.
CCGTCATACGTTTCAGTATGCTCGGTAAAGTTCTCATCCATATAGCGAATAGTGATACTGGCAGGGCGAATCACATTCTCCGAGATGCCTGGCAAAGAGAGACAACCTTCCGAAAATGTGGTAGTATTTTCGCTCTCCTCTATAATAACAGGATTGATAAACACCTTCTTAAAGTCCTGACACTCAGGATAATCCTCTGCCAGTTCGGTGCCATCCACAATAAAGAGGCGAATAGATTTGCCAATCTGAGGTGCAGCCAAGCCACAGCCTTCTGCCACCTCCAACGTCTCCCACATATCGGATAACAATTGCTTCACGTCAAGCGATTCGGGTGTTATATCCTCTGTAGGCTTGCGCAACACGGGTTGCCCGTAAAGATAAATAGGTAGAATCATATTTTTGGTTGTATTTTTACTTGAATTACGAATTAGACTGCAAAGGTACTACAAAAAATGCAAATATGCAAGCATTTTATTCCAAATCGGTCATCATACCCGAAAATGACTGCCACAAATTATCATCAGGCACAGGGGCTGTGATAGTAATTGATTGTTTGCTGACAGGATGAACGAACTCAATCTGGCGGGCATGTAGCGATATACCGCCATCAGGGTTGCTGCGCTTGGCACCATATTTCAAATCGCCTTTGATTGGACATCCAATCGCTGCTAATTGGCAACGAATCTGATGATGGCGACCCGTCTCAAGGTTGATTTCTAATAGCATATAGCGGTCGCCCTGAGCAATCACCTTGTATGTCAGTACAGCTCGTTTGGCACCTTTGGTATCGGGTTTCACCACAAAGGACTTGTTCTGCTTCTCATTGCGCCAAAGATAGTGTTCCAGCCTCATCGCCTTATTGCCTTTTGCCATTAACCTCTCGTTCTTTTCTACTATCGCCCAATAGGTCTTCTGGATTTGTTCGTGCGACTGAAACATCGCATTCAGTCTTGTGAGTGCTTTGCTTGTGCGGGCAAACAATACCACACCCGTCGTAGGGCGGTCCAAGCGATGCGTTACGCCAAGAAATACTTCGCCTGGTTTTTGATACTTCTCTTTGATATACGCCTTTACCACATCCGACAGAGGTGTATCCCCCGTCTTATCGCCTTGCACAATCTCGTGACAGGTCTTGCTGACGGCTATGATATGGTTGTCTTCGTATAATACTTGCATAAGAGGTTATAGGTTAAAGGTTAAAGACTGGAGAATGGCTTCTACCTCGCGGAGAGGGATAAGCACAAAGTCGCGCTCGTGCATACGTGGATGAGGAAGAGTGAGGGTATCGGTATTACATTCCACCTGAGTTTGGATTCCTGATTCCCGACTCCCGATTCCCGCTTGCAGCAGGTCTATATCAATCACCCTATCGTGATACACGCCATTGACCGATTTCTCGGTTCTTCCCATCTCGCGTTCTATCTGCTGAGTTATCAGCAACACTTCTTCGGGCGAATGGTCAGTACGGCACACAACCACCACGTTCGCAAACTCATTCTCCGAAGCAAAGCCCTGTGGTGCGCTTCTATAAATAGAGGAACAGGCTATGCACTCCCCTACGCGCTCATGCAGCAACTGAAGCGCCGTGCGGAGATTCGCCTCGCGATCGCCCAAGTTCGTTCCTATACCAAGAAATATAACCACCCTATACTACTCTACACTACTCTATACGACTCTACACCATCCTTATGGGACTGCTACAAACTCATAATCAATCTTTTCGCCCATGGTCACCAGCATGTAGTATGGTTCTTTGTCCTCATCTTTCATCGAGTCCACCACAATGCAGGTCATTCCCTTCACTTGGGTAATCTCACGCGAATGGTCATGACCCGACCATACCATTTCTACGCCATGCTTCGTAAAGAGATTTAGCAATGCGTATGTCTCTTCCAACGTGTAATTGGAAGTATGTCCCTGTGAACCATCGCGCTTGAAGAAATGCGTATGCGTACATGCCACGATATGACGGAAGTCTTGCTTATCAGCCCAATCCAGCGTTTGCTCCAACCATTGTAGTTGATTCTTGCCTACAGTGCCATCTGCCGAATCATAAACGATAAACAAGTCTTGCTTGCCAGATGGTGTCTGCACCATGAAGTAATAACTGCTGGTTTTGAATGCATTGATAAACTTCTCCCACAAACTGAAATATATATCATGATTACCGCACACAGCCATTAGTGTATCGGCTTTCATCTGTTGATTGGCTAAAACCTTTTGGGGTGCAAGTGACTCTTGTACATAGGCAAAGTCTGTTCTTGCATCAATAATATCACCTAAATGCACAGCCACTGGACATAACAAATCCTCGCGATACGTGTTGATAAAATATTCCCAACGTGTACGAGTTTTGGTAATATGCGTATCGGTGCAGACATAGACATGATAGTCATCCGCAGGAGCCTGTAATGTGGCAAAACCCGTTTGTTGGTTATACTTTTGAGACACTTCGAATCGCTTATCAATCGTTGGCGATGTACCTGCAAACATACCCACCATATCCAATCGTGCATCAGGGCCGCATGCCGTGAAGATGGAACCAAGAACAAGGAGCAAGGAACCAAGACAAATTTGTATATTCTTTTTCATAATTCTTAATTCAATTCTTAATTCAAAATTCTTAATTCTTAATTAAAAACGGTATTCTACTCCTGCACGTACTTCTGCTCCATAGTAATGCGCATTCAGATGGAACATACCTGCCAGTTTGTATTTACCTGACAGGCGTACACGCCAATGCTTGGTAATATCATACCATCCACCCAAGTAGAACATAGGTTGCCACATACGCTCTACTTGATAATTATCCATATTGGAGAGGCACAAACTGATATTCCAAGGTGAGGTTTGTGGACGCACAAACGCCTCTACGCGATAGACAGCATCAAAGGGTTCTAAGATCATTTCATCTTCGCTGCGATTTATGTATGGCAATGGCGTAATAATACGCGTTGCCATACCCACTTGCACATTGACGTACTGCATCTTGTACCCCACAGATAGTGCATGAACGAAATCACGAAAGCTATCGCGGCTCACGAAACGCATCAGCAATCTATCTTCAATATACAACTCGCCAATTGGCAATATGAACTTTGGGCGCAACTGAACACCCATTGCATGAAAATTGGCTGTACTGGTGCGCACATTTGCTTGCATATCAAAATGCTGATTGATAGGCATATAGGCATCTAAATCAAAATTTGCATACGAGCCGTATGTCAGATTATGACCATATCCCGCATGTAGCGATACACTATACTGCGAATCGCCAGGTTGTACTTGCGCCACTGCCGATAAAGCGAGGCACAAGAGGGTAAGAATAAATACTAATTTCTGTTTCATATCATTGAATCACCTAAATTACGGTGCAAAGGTACGGCTTTTTTTGCATATTTGCAAGAGCCAATAAGCAAATTAATGTATAAAAAGCAATTCGCGATACTTAGGCAGTGGCCATAGTTGATCATCTATCACCATTTCCAAATCGTCCACATGGTTGCGAATATCCTCCATTAGTGGCACCAATTGGTCGTGGAACGTGATGGCACGCGCGCGTTGGTCATCAATGTGGTTCGCGCGCGCACGTTCCCTATTCATCTCCTCTACCCTCGCCACAATGGCACTGGCATGGTTTTCGATACGACGAATCAGCAACAAGTCCTGCTCGTTGAGCCCAGCAGCCTCATCCGCACTAAACACCTGCTTCACACTCAGTACGTTTTGCAGCAATATAGTCTGATAACGTTTGGCAGCGGGAATGACATGATTAATGACCAAATCCCCTAAGACACGCGACTCTATTTGCAGTTTCATGGAGTAGTTTTCCCATTTCACTTCGCTACGTGCCAATAGTTCGGCATGATTGAGCACGCCTGTTGAGCCGAACATTTGCACGCTCTCCGTCTTGAGGTATTGGTCAATCATCAGTGGCACGCTGGTCTCTGTATCCAACCCGCGTTTTTTCGCTTCTTGCTGCCATGCCTCGCTATAGCCATTGCCATCAAAGCGGATATCACGACAATCGTGCAAGCAACGCTTGATGACTGTAAACAGCGCACGCTCTTTGGCTTCGCCTTTGGCGATGAGTGCGTCCACCTCTTCGCGAAAACGATTCAGTTGCTCTGCCACTGCGGCATTCAGTGCCAATACGGCAGCGCCACAGTTGGCAGATGAACCCACTGCACGAAACTCAAAACGATTACCCGTAAACGCAAAAGGCGAAGTGCGGTTGCGGTCGGTATTATCCAACAGAATCTCAGGGATATTACCCACGCCTAATTTCATCTCCTTCTTGGCATTGATGATGATACCTTTGTCCACATCGGCATGCTCTATTTGGTCGAGTGCTTCGTTGATTTGCGTACCGAGGAAGACGGATATGATAGCAGGCGGAGCCTCATGTCCACCCAATCGATGGGCATTGGTAGCCGAAGCGATAGAGGCTTTCAGCAATCCATTATGGCGATGCACCGCCTTCAATACATTCACGAGGAAGGTAACAAACTGCAAGTTGTGGTATGGATTCTTACCCGGGGCAAGCAAGTTCACGCCAGTGTTTGTACCTAATGACCAGTTGCAGTGCTTACCGCTACCGTTCACACCGCCAAAGGGCTTTTCGTGGAACAACACACGGAACTGATGATGGTGTGCCACCTGCTCCATGAGCGACATGAGCAATTGGTTGTGATCGCTGCTGAGATTGGCTTCTTCGTAAATGGGTGCCAACTCAAATTGGTTTGGTGCCACCTCGTTGTGGCGTGTTTTGATTGGGATACCCAGTTTCAGTGCCTCTTGCTCCAGTTCGGTCATGAATGCCAACACACGTTCGGGAATAGTGCCTAAATAGTGGTCATCCAATTGCTGACTCTTGCTGGCATAGTGTCCCATGAGTGTGCGACCTGTCATCATCAGATCGGGGCGGGCATTGTAGAGTGCTTCGTCCACGAGAAAGAACTCTTGTTCTGTTCCCAAATAGGTATATACACGTTTTACGTTCTTGTCAAAGTAGTTTGCCACAGCCGTTGCAGCCTTACCCACAGCGGTGATGGAGCGCAACAGAGGGGTCTTGTAGTCCAACGCCTCACCTGTATATGCCACAAAGATTGTTGGGATACACAATCTATCGCCAATCACGAATGCGGGGGAAGAAGGATCCCATGCTGAGTAACCACGTGCCTCAAAGGTATTGCGGATACCGCCGTTGGGGAAGGAGGAGGCATCTGGTTCTTGCTGATAAAGTACCGAACCAGAGAATTTCTCCATAGGTGCGCCTTTGTCATCAAAATCGAAGAACGCATCGTGTTTCTCGGCTGTGCCACCTGTCAGGGGTTGAAACCAGTGGGTATAGTGGGTAGCCCCCTGCTCCATCGCCCATTTCTTCATACCGATGGCTACGCTGTTGGCTATATCACGACTGAGGGTCTTCTCATTGTCCATGAGGTCAAATAGTTCCTCTACGATATTGCTGGCGATATACTCTTTCATTTTCTCGCGTGTAAAGACGTTTTGCGAGAAGATGACACTGGCGCGCAGAGCAGCGGGTACTTGTTTGGGTTGATGCGCCCACGCTGTTTTTAGGGCTTCAAATCGAATGTTCATTGTAGTAAAAATATGCCGTTTTTTAGTTTTAATCGGATCTTTTTCAGAAACACGCCACAAAAGTACTACTTTTTTCTCGAACGACCAAATGTTTTTTCAAAATTAGCGTATTTTTTGGTAGGTTATTATCATTTAATGCCATTTTCATAGGATTTGGTGTCAAACATGCCTTTTAGACATTCTATATATGCTTCCAACTATACCCATGAACAGATAAATCAACAAAAAAAGCGACAGAAATTCTGTCGCTCTTGGTAGTGCTACGGGGACTCGAACCCCGGTTTACGGCGTGAGAGGCCGTTGTCCTAGGCCACTAGACGATAGCACCGTGACCGTATGTCATGCTCTCTTTTCGAAAGCGGGTGCAAAGGTACTGTTTTTTTTTGACATGACCAAATATTTTTGAAAAAAAATGCAAAAAAGTGGATTTTTTTTATACTTTTGCCATTTTTTGGAGTAAAATCATGATTTTTTTACACCTTAACATACATTTTAAATGAGGAACACTTGCGTATGTGCAAATTTTGTAGTAACTTTGCACCATAATTTGGAATAGTAGGCATTATGACAACTAACTTAGGATATGTTCGCGTAGCAGCTGCCGTACCACAAATGCGTGTAGCAGACTGCAAGTACAATGCAAACGAGATCAAAAAACAAATCAAGGAAGCTCTACAAGAAGGTGTAGAGGTGGTTTGTTTCCCCGAATTGAGTCTAACAGGATACACTTGTGCGGATCTATTCTTCACACAACAGTTGCAACAAGATGCGCTTATAGGATTAAAGGATATATGCGCGTACACGCGCGATCTGCCTATTATTGTATTGGTTGGTTCGCCATTAAAAGTCGATAACAACCTCTACAACTGTGCTTTCGTTATAACAGACGGCGAAGTGGTGGGAGTTGTACCAAAAATTAACCTTCCTAACACAGGCGAGTTCTACGAGAAGCGTTGGTTCTCTTCTGGTCGCGATGTATTGGAAAACAATGTCAATAGTATCCGTCCGCGTATCCCTACTATTGAGCTTTGGGGTAATGATGTGCCTTTCGGTATTGATTTGCTATTTGCCACCAAGGATTATAGTTTTGGTATTGAGATATGCGAAGACCTCTGGTCGCCTCTCCCTGCCAGTACGCAGTTGGCAATACAAGGAGCAGAAATCATCTTCAATCTCTCCAGCAGTAACTGCGTGACGGGTAAGCATGAGTTTCGTCAGCGTATGATTACTCAGCAGTCGGCACGTGTGCATTGCGGATATGTATATACTTCATCTGGTATAGGCGAATCCACCACAGATATTGTTTTCTCTGGTAGTACCTACATAGCTGAGAACGGTGATATGTTGGAGATTGGCGAACGTTTCCAGATGGATAGCAGCATGATTATCACAGAAATAGATGTAGAGCGTCTTCGCATTGACCGCCAACGCAACACCAATTTCACCCATGATAAGCATGGACATTATCGCCACATCAATGTTGCGCCTTTAGAATCTGATAGCCAATCATCCATTGCTCCTATCCATCGCCATTTTCCTAAAACGCCATTCTTACCTAAGCGTACCAACTGCGCGGAGTACTGCGAGGATGTAATCAATTTGCAGGTACATGGATTACTACGCCGTTGGCAACACACCCACGCTGATTCGCTTGTCATAGGCATATCTGGCGGATTAGACTCCACCTTAGCCCTGCTCGTATGTGTTCTGACAGCCGACCGCTTAGGTTACAGTCGCAGCCAAGTGATAGGTGTTACCATGCCTGGTTTTGGCACCAGTGATCGCACATATAACAACGCCATTGAGCTCATGGGACAACTGGGAATCAGCATATATGAGATACCTATCCGCGATATGGCTACCCAGCACCTCAATGACATAGGACACGACATCCATCAGCACGATATCACTTACGAGAATGCGCAAGCACGCATACGCACGCTGATACTGATGGACATGGCCAATAAGTACAATGGCATCGTAGTCGGCACAGGTGACATGAGCGAACTGGCACTTGGCTGGGCGACCTACTGCGGCGATCAGATGTCTATGTACGGCATCAACGCTGGCGTACCTAAGACATTGGTGCGATACCTTGTGAAATACGCAGCAGAGAATATCTTCGGAGAGCGCACACGCGAGATACTTCTCGACATCGTTGATACACCCGTATCGCCTGAACTTCTGCCTACAGATGAAGATGGCAATATAGCACAAAAGACCGAGGATAAAGTTGGTCCATACGAACTGCATGACTTCTTCCTCTACTACTTCCTGCGCTATGGTTTTACACGTGAGAAGATAGCGTATATGGCCAATATAGCGTTTGAGGGCATGTATAGCGAAGAGGTAATAGCCAAGTGGCTCAATGTATTCATGCGTCGCTTCTTCACGCAGCAGTTCAAACGCAGTTGCATGCCCGACGGACCTAAAGTAGTAGGTGTGAGTCTCTCGCCACGCGGAGATTGGCGCATGCCGAGTGATGTGGCAATAAATTAATCGGATAATGGCCGCCGGTCGCCGGATGCCGGCTACCAAAAAACAGAATATGAAAAGAATAATGACTATACTTGCGGCAATAGCGATAGCATTGACCGCTGGGGCACAGATTGTGCAACCTATCAAGTGGACTGGCGCAATAGAAGGCGACAGCGTAAAACTGACTGCCACTATTGAGAAAGGCTGGCACCTCAACATCATCGAACTGGGAGATGGTTTCTACATGGATGAGTACGAAGGTACTTTTACTGAGACAGTAGCCAAAGCCGACACTATCCGCGTGCGCTACAATGCTTGCGATGACAAGATGTGTACGGCTCCTGAGACATGGGAGTTTGTGTCCCTTGCCTCATCGTCTGATAGCCCTATCGCCTCATCGCCTAACAGCCCCGAAGGCGGTCAATCCATTTGGTGGATATTTGTCATGGGCTTGCTCGGTGGTCTATTGGCAATCTTCACTCCATGCGTATGGCCTATCATTCCGATGACAGTATCCTTCTTCATCAAGCGCGGAGGTGCTGCCAAAGGTACTACCAATGCACAAGTCATACGCGATGCTATCTTCTACGGATTGAGTATTGTGATTATTTACGTGGGATTGGGTCTGTTGGTAACGCTTATTTTTGGTGCATCAGCACTTAATGCGCTCAGTACCAATGCAGTAGTTAATATCATTTTCTTCTTGATTTTGGTAGTGTTTGCGGCATCCTTCTTTGGCGCGTTTGAGATTACCCTACCCAGTTCGTGGTCCACAGCGCTCAACAGCAAGTCCAGCAATACTACTGGCTTCCTCAGCATTCTGCTTATGGCATTCACATTGGTGATTGTGTCGTTCTCTTGCACAGGTCCTATCATTGGCACCTTGCTTGTGGAGGCAGCAGGCAAATCGATCCTCGCCCCTGCGATGGGTATGTTGGGCTTCGCCATTGCATTGGCGTTGCCATTCTCGTTGTTTGCTATGTTCCCATCGGTACTGAAGAAATTGCCTAAGTCGGGTGGCTGGATGAATACCTTCAAGGTTACCCTTGCTTTCCTCGAGTTGGCATTGGCACTCAAGTTCCTCAGCGTAGCAGACTTGGCATACGGATGGCATATCCTCGACCGCGAAGTGTTTGTGGCTTTGTGGATTATTATATTCGCACTTCTCGGCGCATATCTTTTAGGTTGGATTTCGTTCCCACACGATGATGAAGACCATCGCAAGACCAGTGTTACACGCTTCTTCTTGGCAGTTATTTCACTCTCCTTTGCAATGTACATGGTACCAGGTCTATGGGGTGCACCACTCCGTGCAATCTCTGCTTTCGCGCCACCAATGTCCACTCAAGACTGGGTGATGACGCCTGGTTCTATGGAATCGGGAATCGGGACTCCAGTATCCAACAACAACTATAAGACCATGACCAACAACGGTGGTCAAATCACTTTCACCGACTACGATGAGGGTATGGCTTATGCGAAGGAGAACAATATGCCTGTGTTCTTGGACTTCAACGGTTTTGGTTGCGTGAACTGCCGCAAGATGGAGGCTACCGTACTGAGCAAACCAGAGGTAGCAGAGCATATGCACAAGTATGTGCTTATCTCGCTCATCGTGGATGACAAGACCAAACTGCCAGAACCTATCACCGTAGAGGAGAATGGCAAGACTGTTACCCTCAAGACTGTAGGCGACAAGTGGAGTTACGTACAACGTACAGAGTATCAATCCAATGCACAACCATACTATATGCAGCTCGATGCTGATGGCAACCGTCTTGTGGACACCAGTTACGCCTACGACGAAGACATCCAGAAGTTCCTCAATTGGTTAAAATACTAAACGATACTATACAATGCTACACAATACTACACAACGTCACACAACCGCTACACCACGCTCCTACGATACCCGCCGTCCGCCCGAGAAGGAGATGATCTTCGGTATTCGCGCTATCATTGAGGCGATTGATGCAGGTAAGACCTTGGATAAGATTCTCTTGCGCCGTGATATGACTTCCACTATCGGCAAGGAACTGCTCAAGAAACTCATGGGCACTACTACACCAGTACAGAAAGTGCCTGTGGAGAAACTCAACCAATATACCGACAAGAATCACCAAGGTGCTATCGCCTTCCTCAGTCCGATAGATTTCTGTGACCTTGAGTCACTTGTCCCAACTCTCTTTGAAGATGGTAAGACACCTCTGCTAATGGTATTGGACGGAGTAACGGATGTGCGTAATTTTGGTGCTATTGCTCGCACGTGTGCATGCGCGGGCGCGCATGCACTCATTATAGGTACGCGCGGGAGTGTGGCTATCAATGGTGATGCAGTAAAGACATCAGCAGGTGCGCTATACCATCTACCTGTATGCAAAGTGGACAACCTACAGAATGCGTTGCAGTACTTACGTGATTCGGGATTTAACGTCTTAGCAGCAACTGAGCACGCAACAGCCAACTATACCGAAGTGGACATGACCATGCCTACGGCGATTGTCATGGGTAGCGAGGATAAGGGTATCTATGAGGGCAATCTGCGTATTTGTTCGCACCAAGTCCGCATACCTATGTCGGGTGTAATCGAGTCACTCAACGTCAGCGTTGCCGCAGGAATCATGTTATACGAAGCAATCAGACAACGCGAATGCTAATCATTTTCGACTTAGACGGCACACTCATCAACACGATTGATGATTTGGGGCAGGCATGCAACCATGCTTTGTCAGTTTGTGGCTTTCCTACGCACACTATTGAGGACTACCCTCGTTTGGTGGGTAATGGCATCAACAAGTTGATTGAGCGCGCATTGCCAGAGCAGCATCGCAACGAGACTACTGTGCTGCGTTTGCGCGAGTATTTTGTACCTTTCTACGATAAGCACAACTGCGATCTCACCCGTCCGTACAACGGTATTCCTGAATTATTGAAGGCGCTCAAAGCAGCAGGACACACGTTGGCGGTGGCTTCAAATAAATATCAAGCAGCCACAGAGAAGATTGTAGCCCATTTCTTCCCGAATACGTTTGATGTCGTATTAGGCGAGCGCGTAGATGTTCCTCGCAAGCCCGACCCACAAATCGTATGGGATATATTAGCTTCCTTGCCTTCAACCATAAACCATAAACCTTCAACCTTATATGTCGGTGACTCTCTCGTTGATGCCGCTACCGCTAAAGCAGCCAACTTGCCTTTCGTGGCATGCACTTGGGGTTTCTGCACAAAAGAGCAATTACTCACAGCACAGCCCAATTATATGGTGAATCACCCCTGTGAGATACTTAGTTTATTATAGTCGCTAACATATAATACCAAAACTTTTTTTGCCATTTGTATTTTGAGTATAAATGGCATTGGTGTTTTATGCGTGCTAATTCTCACATTTGCCAGATGCCTCTTGCACCAATATTCCAGCAGTCTTACCCGTTACCACTCCGTTATCACTCCGATATTGTCCTGCACTTTCCCTATAGTTTGCTAACATATTTACTGCTTTGATTAAGGTAAATTTTACGTCATTGATAAAATTTATTCATAAAATCACTTATATTCTTGCACAAATCAAAAAAATGTAGTATCTTTGCAACGCGAAACCTAACGAGGGGATGTCTGCACATCAGCGGAGGGTTTTGCAGACATATTGTAAAAAGCGTTTATTAGCGCTTGTTTTGGTGTATCGAAATCTGGTAAATTTCAAAACTAGACCCAAGACAAGAAGGCAGTAAACGCCCGATGGGATATGTATATCCCGCCGCAGAGCGTCCCGTAGTGGACTGCTCTGTTTGGTGGCATTTCATATTCGGCGTGGGCGTTATTGTTTATTCTCGTTTAGTGGGTTTACCAGAGCCTTGATACAGGGAATAAGCAGAGTAAGGCACCACGCTTTTATTTTTGTACCCGATTTTGAAAAATATCCTATTATTAAGATTTATAGAAATCGCTAGATAGGGATATACGGTGCGAATTTTGTAGTAAAACTAGAGATCGTATCCGTGGGAGGTGAGAACGGTTCACGCTAGGTAGGATATCCATACCGTAAAAAAGAGAGTATCCGCCTTCCTTTCAAAATCTTTAGAGTCTGGACAAAGTATCGAAAGACACGCCAGAATGTATAAAAGTCGTGATCTTGTATCTTAATGAAAGAAAAGACGAGGAAGATTTGGTAACGATCATGTGAACATTATTAACCCAAAAACACCAAAAACGATGACACTTGATTTTACACCAAATGAATGGTTTGTCCAAAGTGTGGGCATTGACATTGCCAAGAGTACCTTTACTGCATGCATTTGCATGTCTAATGTATGTGAGAGCCAATTGAGCGAAGTTGTAACTTTTAATAACTCTAAACAAGGTTTCAATCAACTTCTGAAATGGGCGCGCAAAGAGGCGATAAAAGGATTTCCACTTCGCTTCTTAATGGAAGCAACAGGCGTGTACTACGAATCGCTTGCCTATCATTTATATAAGTTGAAACAAACTGTATATGTGGTATTGGCAAACAAAGTACATGATTATGCCAAATATGAAGGAATTAAGACTAAGACGGATGATGTTGATGCGCGTGTGATAGCCCGTATGGGTTGTGCTAATAGGAACTTATATGCATGGGAGCCGCCTGCTCCTATATATCGCGAACTAAAGCAATTGACGCGCACATGTGCAAGTTTGAAGAAGATACGCGTGGCATTATGTAATCAATTAGAAGCAGTGACACACGCAGAAGAAATGCTACCGAGCATTATTAAACATTATGAGCGTGCTATAGCAAATATAGATAAACAAATAGAACAAATACAGATTGAGATTCGGAAGAAAGTAGAAGAAGATGCAATTTTGCATGCAAAGATTAAACGCATTGCTGCCATTAAAGGTCTAACAGAAGATACTATTACAGCCATCGTAGCAGAAACCAATGGATTTGCATTTATAACAAGTAGAAAGCAACTCGCAAGTTACGCAGGACTAGATGTACAAGCACATGCTTCTGGGCAACAAGACCCAAAGAGACACATATCCAAACGAGGGAATGTACATGTCAGAAACATACTTTATATGCCAGCACTTGTAGCAGCACGATTTGAGCAACCAATGAGAATAATGTATGAGCGAATAAATGAACGGAATCCAACAGCCAAAAAGATTGGAGTAACCGCTATCATGAGAAAAATGTTATTGCTAATATATACCTTATGGAAAAATGGAGAAGAATATGATGCGAACAAAATAAAACTACAGTATAAAAAAGAGGTCGCCTGCTAACGCATCGACCTCGCGAGATAGAAATGGTTAGAAACCAATCTTCCCTAAGAAGGTGCAAAAGTACAAAATATTATAAACATATCCAAATATTTTTGGAAAAAATGAGCAAAACAAAAAAATATACTATTTTTAAGACCAATAATTTGGATTTTAATACAGTATCTTTTATTTTTGTACCC
>JAZNMH010000013.1:0-106746 GCA_045579505.1 Paludibacteraceae bacterium | reverse complement strand
AACCGTTCTCACCTCCCACGGATACGATCTCTAGTTTTACTACAAAATTCGCACCGTATATCCCTATCTAGCGATTTCTATAAATCTTAATAATAGGATATTTTTCAAAATCGGGTACAAAAATAAAAGCGTGAAACTTGCTCTTGCCAGTTCCACACTTCGAGGCCTTCGCATTGCCTTGTATCTTAGAACCGACAACGCGAAGCCCACGCCGAATATAAATATTCTCCGTGCTACTATAGTTAAGGTACGCGTGTGCGCATACATATGTACGCAAAAGACGTACCAAAATAGGCACAAGAAGGATAATCTATATCCTGTAGGGCATCTATCGTTGCTAAGTCTGAAGATACTTGAAAGTTGCGAAGTTTCGAAGTGTCAGAACAGAGCGCTAATAAACGCCTTTTTAATATGTCTGCTACCCTCCGCCAATGATGTCAGACATCCCCCGACGCAGGTTCACGGTGCAAAGGTAATACATTTTTTTGAATTGAGCAAGAGAAGTGCAAATAAAAATGCCATTTATGCGAATTTTGCATAAATGGCAGGGAGCTTATAACGCTATTCTAAATATGTCGGGCAACGGTATCGTTGCGGATTAGTTATGAACTATGAGTGATGAGTTATGAGTAATTTAGGGGGTTAGTATTGTTTTGTTATTTCTTCATCCATTCTTGGTACAAAGCGACAGGACCTTCGTGCCAGCGTTTGGTGCTTTCTTGCTCCAATTGTTTGTACATATCAGAAGAATATATCAAGCGCATGGCTTCAATGACACTAATGTGCTTCTCTGCACACAACATATCTGCCAACCAACTCACTTTGGAAGGTAAAAGCAAGTGTAAGTTATTTTGGGTGACTTCTGTCATAGTAGTATCTCGTGTGCTTTGGTGAATGTTAATAGTTGCAATGCTTGCTCGGTATGAAACAAATATTGATCAACCAGTTCATAAGTTTTCAACTCTGCAAGCAAATTTTGTTTGCTCATCAATCCACCTTCGTACAAGGCAAAGCACGTATAAACACGGTCATTCGCTACTGGATCATACACAATGTCATAATCGTGTACAAAGTCCATGTTGAGGCGGTTGTTCATCACGAAATCAATCCATTCGTCGGTAGGAGATTCAAAGAGCAAGCACTTAACTGATTGCAACTTATCTATGTCTAAATCGTATTCATTGACAAATCCTTTGGCTGCACGATTGCCCTTCATCTTTCTACGCACCCATTCCTCGGCTTGCTCATACGAAGTCGTGGTATAAAATCCGCTACCATAATCAAGGGTGCGATTTGGTTCGCGAATCTCAGGTGTCTCAACACACTCTAAACTACCGTGATAAACTTTCATGGTTTTCGCTGATTGATATAGTTGTCAATATCTTCTACAATCCATTGCGCACTTTGTGTGTGCAAAACCTCATAAAACTCCTCCAGATATTCCAATACGCCATATTTGTCCAGTTCAAGCATTGCCTGCTCGCCTGTCAGATGGTGTTTTTGCTTGTATTGCTCAATGCAAAAAGAGATGAAATATGAGATTTCGTTGCTGCGCATGCTAATGCTTCTTGATATTTGGGTGCAAAGATACACTTTTTTTTTGAGATGTGCAAGAAATGAGTGATTTTTGAGTGATTTTTCTGGTGTGGGGTGGAGAGTGTAAAGGCAAGGAAGACCCGAATAACATTCGGGGGAATGAACATAGAAGGCAAAGATTACTCGGCGAATTAACGCCGAGCACTAAACCTGTGGCGGTAACACAAAGAAGACCCGAACCAATGGAGAGAGAATCTTAACAAACAGCACTTTTTTCAAGTTGGCGGTGTCGGGGAGTTGTCTCGGAGTTCTCAGGGTTGTCTCTCGGTAAAATAGAGCAACGGATAGCAAAACGAAAAGAGAAAGAATCTTAATAAAACGCACTTTTTTTACAACTACACCAATCATCACGACTCATCTAACTGTACAACAATAGCCATTTGTGCGGACACACAAATGGCTATTGCTTGTTTAGTGGACGGCGCTTACAATACCCCAAAAATCAGCAGATTTTTCGGGGACCCCGTACGGCGCCTACTGTTGAGTGTTTAGTGACAAGGGTTACAAAGTCTCCAGTACGCGTTGGAGCCATTGCCAACATTTGCCCGTAGAACTGATACTCAAACGCTCTTGTGGTGAGTGGACACCGAACATTTGAGGACCAATAGACACCATATCCAAATATGGATACTTCTCCAAGAACAAACCGCACTCCAAGCCGGCATGGATAGCCAATACCTTTGGCTCCGCAGCAAACAAATCTTGATATGCCTTCTTCGTTACTTCCAACAATGGTGATTGTGGGTTAGGTGCCCAACCCGGATAACCGTCGCCATGCGTAACCTCGTCGCAAGCCAATGCCAAAGCGCATTCTACCATTTGCTTCAGGTCGTGTTTCTTACTTTCAATTGATGAGCGTTGGCTGGTGTTCACCTCGATATATGCGCCCTTATCATCCTCTTTCATCTTCACGCTGGCGAGGTTGGTGCTGGTCTCTACCAATCCCGGCATAGTCTTCGACATAGCCATCATACCATGAGGGCAAGCATAGAGGGCTTGCAAGAGGCGTTTTGCCTCTGCCTCAGGGATAAACTGCTCAGGCATATCGGTCGTCTCAAGGGTCATGAAGAAGTCCTTCTCTATGTCGCCAATCTCAGATTCGATAGTAGCGATATAGTGATTAAGCATCACGCGGATATCCTCTTTGTAAGCCATAGGAATAGCGATGACAGCCTCTGCCTCGCGAGCAATAGCGTTGCGGAGGTTACCGCCGTTAATGGTAGCGAGTTGGAAAGCGATTGGCGATTGGCGATTGGCGATGAGGCTATAGAGGAAGCGCACGAGGATCTTATTGGCATTGCCACGACCCTTATTAATGTCATCGCCCGAGTGACCACCCATCAGTCCGCCGACTTTGAGGTGGATAGCAAGGTGGCTATTGGCAATTGGCAATTGGGTATTGGATATAGGCTGGTAATGCATCTTGGCGAGGGTGTCAATACCACCAGCGCAGCCGATGAAGACTTGACCATCGTCCTCGGAGTCGAGGTTAATGAGTTGTTTGCCATTGAGGCAGCCGTCTTTTAGGCGGAAAGCGCCAGTGAGACCCGTCTCCTCATCCACAGTGAAAAGGCACTCCAGTGCAGGGTGCTTCAAAGTGTCAGAAGTGATAGCCGCCAACATAAGCGCCATACCGATACCGTTGTCCGCACCGAGGGTAGTACCCTTGGCTTTGATAAAATCGCCATCGATATAGGTGTGGATAGGGTCATTGTCGAAATCGTGCACGGTGTCGTTGTTCTTCTCGCACACCATATCCATGTGCGCTTGGAGGATAACGCCCGGTTTGTCTTCGTAGCCAGGAGTAGCAGGCTTGCGCATGATGATATTGCCTGCTTCATCGACAGTGTGGAAGAGGTTATGCTTTACGGCAAACGCCTTAAGCCAATGAATGATCTTGCCTTCGCGCTTCGATGGGCGAGGCACTTGGGTAATCTCGTGGAAGATTGAGAAAACCTCTTGGGGTTGTAATTCCTTTATCATAATTGTGAATTTTGAATTAAGAATTTTGAAATAATCATTCGAGACGAATATTGAGATAAGAATTATTCGTGAGCAATGTGCTCGTGGATAGTGCGTAAGAACTCTGTTGGGTATGGTGTGCGGTTAGGACCTTCTGGCAGACCATAAGGGTTGCGCAGGAACTCACCATCTTGCTCCTTGCGCTCTTGACCATCCAAATACTTGACAAACAAGTATATACCCAAATCCTTCCATGCTGCGGTGGACTCTTGAGCTTGTTTGCAAGAGTACTTGGTGAGCCATGCCGCCTTGTCCGTAGCACTTAAACCTGCCACAGCCTCATCCACTATAGCCACCTGTGCGTTGAACTTGTCTTCCCACGCCGATTGCACCTTCTGAATATCAGGCAGCATAGCCGAATACTTGGTATATGCCCAGTTGGCTACAATATTGTATGTCCACCATGCTGAGGTAGGCGAATAGGTGTACATATCGCCATTGCTCTCTTGGAAACACTCTGGTACAGCAGTAATGGTGCTATACATAGGCACATAGAGCGAAGTAGCTGCATCATCCACACCAAACCACAAGATACCTCCTGCATTAGCACCCTCATAGCCACGCATCTGTGCGACAAATGACCAACCCGTCTGTTGGGTGGCGATAGGACGCTCGAACCAATATTGCACCGAATCCAATTGGAAGCCCAATGAACCATAGCGCAATTTGCTATTCCATGGACCTGCATCTGGACCTTGGGTGATATCAAGTGGCGTACCCTCGTATTGGTCGCGCATGCAGTCTTTGAGCTCTTGGGCACTGACCTTATGGTTAGGCTTGATATACAATGGCATACGCTCGCCTGCGTACTTGCCACCCGTCTCAACGAAGGTCTTGCCCGAAGCGAAGTCGAAGTATTTGTCCATATCATCAGAGAATTGGCGGAAGAAAGACCATACGCGTGCTTCGCATACGTACAGACCCGAGAAGTCGTATGGGGCATACGCCTCTTGGAAGTTGAAGTCCTTGTCCTTACCCTCGAAGTAGCCTTGTTTGCGGGCAAAAGAAACGACATCCTTGCTCCACATCCAATTGTCTTTGTCCTTGAAGTTGATGGTGGTAACACGTGCTTGGTTGGCGTGTGCAGAAATGCAATCATCAGGAATACGGGTGGCTACCCATACGGCACCTTTTTCTTCTTTGCCTTTGCCGATAAGTTCCATCAGCCATACCTCGTTAGGGTCAGCGATAGAGAACGTCTCACCGCTGCTGGCATAGCCGTACTCAGCCACGAGGTCAGTCATGCACTTGATGGCTTCGCGGGCCGTCTTGCAACGCTCTAAAGCGATATAAATCAGTGATCCATAGTCAATACCCTCGCCACTCTCCAACTCTGGACGTCCACCCCAAGTGGTCTCACCAATAGCGAGTTGGTGCTCGTTCATATTGCCCACCACATTGTAGGTGTGTGCTACTTGTGGAATGGTGCAAAGGGGTTTGCCTGTATCCCAATCTTTCACTTCGCGCACAGCCCCTTCGGGGTGATCGGCTGCGGGAACAAAGTGCAGAAAACCATAGAGGGCATAACTATCGGCAGCATACGAAATCATCGTACTGCCGTCCACGGAGGCATCTTTGCCTACTAAGAAATTGGTGCAGGCCCAACCTGCCACCCATGCACTACAGAGTGCGAGTATCAAATAAATCTTTTTCATATATTCTTGTGTTTAGTCTTTCAGTTTTTCCCCATAGGCAGCCACAATCTGCTTGACCAAATGGTGGCGAACGATGTCTTTCTGGTTGAACTCTACAATGGCTATGCCACGAATGTCATGTAGGCGTTCTATGGCGTCTTTGAGTCCCGACTTTTGGCTGGCAGGTAGGTCAATCTGCGTAAGGTCGCCTGTGATAATCATCTTGCCATGAATACCCAGACGGGTGAGGAACATCTTGAGTTGGGCTGTGGTGGTGTTCTGCGCCTCATCCAGAATAACAATAGCGTCCGCCAATGTGCGACCACGCATGAATGCCAAAGGAGCAATCTGAATCACGCCACGCTCCATGTACTCGTTGAGTTTGGCACCAGGAATCATATCCTGCAAGGCATCGTAGAGGGGTTGCAGATATGGGTCAATCTTCTCCTTCATGTCGCCTGGCAGAAAACCCAACTTCTCGCCCGCTTCCACAGCAGGGCGCGAGAGAATAATGCGCTTGACCTCGCGGTTCTTCAGCGCACGCACCGCCAACGCAATAGCGGTATATGTCTTTCCGCTACCCGCAGGACCAATGGCAAACATCAGGTCGTTCTCGTCGTAGGCGTCCACCAGTCGCTGCTGGTTGGCACTACGCGCTACGATAGACTTGCCGTTCACGCCGTGAAGGATAAGGTTATCTTGCAGAAATTCGGTGGGCTGTTCGCCGTGTAGCAGTTGCAGAATCTGCTCCTCGTTGAGCGTATTATTCTTAATACAAAATGCCTCGCACTTGCGCATGTTTTGCTCAAAACGCGTGATAGCAGGCTCGGAACCAATCACCTTTACTTGATAGCCGCGCGCCACAATCCGCACGTCGGGGTGCTGATTCTTGAGGCAAAGGATATTAATGTTGTTCACGCCATAAAAAGTGGCTGTGTCCAAAGCATCGTTGAGAGAGAGAATGATTTCCATGCAGTTGAAATATAATTCGTTTGCAAAAGTACTAATTTTTTATGACTTGAGCAAGTTTTTTGGTGCCTTTTCTTGCAGGTATGCGTTTTTTTTACTAATTTTGCACCAAATTTTAGATTACAAAGCAATGAAACAGCATACACTCAAGGCTCCCTTCTCCTTCGAAAGCAAGGGATTACATACAGGATTATATATACATGCCACATTCCTTCCTGCGGAAGAAAACACAGGCGTTCGTATCTGTCGCACCGACCTGGATGGTCGTCCGACCTACGAGGCAGTGGCTGATTACGTGACCGCTACGGAACGTGGCACTGTGCTGGAACGTGGTGCATGGAAAGTGTCCACCGTGGAGCATGCGCTGTCCGCCCTATATGCTTTGGGTGTGGATAACTGTCTGATAGAGTTGGATGGACCAGAGATGCCTATTCTGGATGGTAGCGCACGACCATACGTGAAAGCCATTCAAGAAGTGGGACTGCAAGAACAGCATGCCGAACAAAAAGTGTTTGTGGTTACTGAGCCCATTGAATATGTATCTGAGCGAGGCAACAAAATGACTGTACTGCCATGCGACCACTATGAAGCAGAGGTAACTATCACTTACCCCACAGGGCTGTTGCGCGAGCAGAAAGCCGAGTTATACGATCTTGCAGAATATCCTCGCGAAATATCTTCTGCCCGTACTTTCTGTTTCGTGCGCGAGATTGAACCGTTGTTGCGTATGGGGCTTATCAAGGGTGGCGACTTGCAGAATGCGTTGGTTATCTACGAAACACCTATGTCGCAAGAGGGATTGGATTATATGACCGACAAACTGGGTCAGCCTCGATTGGATGCTACTAAATTGGGCTATCTTAGCCCGCTCAACTATCCTAACGAGCCTGCACGCCACAAACTGCTGGACTTGATAGGCGATATGTCGCTGCTCGGTTGTCGCATACAGGGCAAAATAATAGCGCTCCGCCCTGGGCATACATTCAATACCCAATGTGCGAAGCGCCTGCGTAATAAGGTGATCGGATAATCTACTTATTTCTCCCAACCATCAAACACCTCGGGGCCATAGACATTGTCCTCGTTGGCATCGTGAAGCGGAGCCCATAGTTGTGCAAAGAATGGGTTCTTCTTCGCTATTCTATCCCATTGCCATGGGCGGGCGTTAGGCTCATCCTTGTATGGATAAGGCATACACTCAGGGCACCAGTGACCGCCCAGCAACACCAATCGTGGCGTAGCGGTAAAGCGGTGACCTTCAGCACATTCCCACTCGAGAGGAGTGTCCCATAGAGCTTCGCTATCGGTTATCGGATATTGGCTATCGGATATTGGCGATTGGCGATTGGCATAGCCGAGGCATTTGCCACCGCGGAAGGCAGCGGCGCGTTGCATGTCCTCGAGCGTGAAGAGCTCTTTCGCTTTGTTCTCGTCGTAGCCGTGGTCGAGTAGTACATACTCCTCACTATTGTGCGAGAGGTCGGTATGCTGCCAGTCTGGAATGGCCTTGTATGCTTCCAATGTGCCATAATAAGCACTAATGCGTTGGGTCTGGTTGTGCTTGATCCACCATTGTGTACCATGCTCCTTGGACATTGCCATGGCATACATAGCGATCTTTACGCAGCGAGGGAAGAGTTTGGCAATCTTGGTCTTAGCCGCGAATCGAATGCCTGCTGGCACAGATTTGTCCTTAGCCATTTGCTTGAAATACTCTTTTACAGGCACATTGGCACGGAAGTGCAAGTAGTTCTCCAAACGGTCGCCGTCGATATACCACATACCATGGAAATTGCGGGTGGTGAACCAGTTGGCGTTGAAGATTTTCTCTGGGCGAGGGCATCCGATAGCATCCAGCAGGAGGCACTCAAACTCGTAGTTAGAGATACGGTAGTCCTTGCCCGAACCGATATTGTAGTAGTTCTTCCAAAATTCTTCGGGTACCTCATCGCGGCACACGCGCTCCAAGAGTCGTCCGCTATCTTCTACGGTAGCCCATTCCAACACACCGCGAATAGGCACGTGGAACATGATAGGATCGTAGTTCTTCAGTATGGCAGGGTAGAGGATACCCGATTGGCGGAGACTGACCCACTGCTTGATAGGCGAATTGGTAATGATACGCTCTGCTTCGGCTTTGGTCAGACCATAGTGATCGTATGCCGACACACAGATTGGATCGCCAGCACGTCCCCAATGGAGTGGCTCACGGCGGTCGCCCATTTGTGCCACACTACCGATATAGACCACTTTGGGTTGTTTATCCTCGGGTTGTGCTAATACCGCATCGCGGATATAGGTGGCTGCGGTAATATTGGTGCGCAGGGTAGCCTTAGGACGATAGTCCGCTTGTGGCGACACCATACCGCCTACGTGTAACACTATATCGCTGCCTGTGACACCGCGGAGAATGTCATTATAATTAGTCAGGTCACCCCAAATGACTTCCACTTTAGCCGTGAGGGGCGCCAGTAGTTCTTTGTTTTTAGCACTTGGGCGAGCCAATATACGCAAGTGGTAGTTATCGGGGTAGCGAAGTATTTCGGTCATACCTGCATAACCCATAGTGCCTGTGGCACCAGTAAGGAAGATTGTTTTTTTCATATATGACTATTTCAATAGTTCCGTATTACAACGATTGTATTATTATAATGACTGTGCAAAGGTACAACTTTTTTCTGAAACTACCAAATTTATGCTGCTGACCTCGTTTTTAGGGGAATTTTTAGGCAAAAATACATTTTTTCGCGAAAATGTTTGCGTATGTGCAATTTTTGTAGTACCTTTGCAGTCGCATTTGACGAAATGTATATGTTGTCAAATGCAGGAGGTCCTGTAGCTCAGTTGGTTAGTAGCACCTGACTCATAATCAGGGGGTCCTTGGTTCAAGCCCAAGCAGGACCACACGCGAGAGTAGATACGTGTATCTGCTCTCGTTTCTTTTTATTTTCGCAGGATCTATCGTTATCACCCCGTAGGTGAAGGGAGGTAGTGAACGAGAAAAGGGGCTATCGTTAGATAGCCCCACAACATATAGTTGATAAAGTGGGAATGCTTACGCGAGACCGTTGGTATGCAAAGCCAAACCTGATTTCAAGTTAGCAGCTTTGTTGCGGTGGATAATGTTGCGCTTAGCCAACTTGTCGAGCATAGAACTTACCTTTGGAAGAAGTTGCTCAGCAGCAGCTTTGTCAGTAGTAGCACGCAAAGCGCGAACAGCGTTGCGAGCAGTCTTAGCATAGTAATGGTTGTGGGCTTTACGAGTAGCCGTTTGGCGAATACGCTTCAAAGATGATTTATGATTTGCCATCTTGTTTCTGTAATGTAATTAAATGTTAATTTATCAATGTTATCTGTAGTGCCACGGGGAATCGAACCCCGCTTTAGAGAATGAAAATCTCTTGTCCTAACCGATAGACGATGGCACCTTCATCGGAATTGGCTTGCAACAAAGAAATGCACCTTGCGCATTTGGGTTGCCGCCATTCCTCCTCTATCCTCGAAGCCACGAGCTTCTCGGATGTTTTTTAAAGGAATATTGCTTCCGCAATAGTTTTCTTCAAGGATCGCATTGGCTTGCACAAAAACAGCACTTTTCTGCGTAATTAGCGAGCGCAATTGCCGAAATCGGATGCAAAGGTACTGCATTTTTTTGAATTGAGCAAATATTTTGTAAAAAAAAGCGTATTTTTTGTGAAAAAATTGCATATTTGATAATAAATCAGTACCTTTGCAGTCGAAAATAGATGTATTTTACGATTTTTTAGTTAAAAATATTGATGATGAAGAAAACGTATATATTGATTCTTTGCGCTTTGCTGGCTGTTGCGAGTGTTTCTGCTCAAGATGAACTGCGCATGAAGCAACCCGATTTGCACACCACAGAGTTTTTTGACCCTACTGCCAAGAAAGAGGTAGAGCCTTATAAGTTCTCCACTGATTGGCGTTTGGAGGCAGGTTATGTGCAATGGAATGAGCGTATGTTGGATACAGTGGCTGTGTATCAGCATGGTATGCGCCTGGGTGCAACGGTGGATTTGAATCTGCCCTATAACTTCAGCGTACAAACGGGTGCATTGGCGACCCTGACATATGGTGTGAACGATCAACACTGGCGCTCTATGAGTGCTGAGCATGCACAAAAAGAAGTGCTGAACCACCATATTGTACAACTACAATTGACTATACCTGCGCGCGTATATTATAAGGTGACCCTGTGGAAAAAACTCAGAATGTTCTTCTTTGCTGGTCCACAATTGCAGTTGGGTCTCATGAACTACGATATTATTGACAACCAAACTTCGGCTGATGTGACCGAATGGTTGGAGATGAATAATATCCCAACTACGAACCACGACCGCTATGTAACGAAGGAACTTTATCGCACCAATATCCAGTTTGGTCTGGGTGGCGGTATAGAATGGGATCGCTATCGCTTGCAGTCAGGATATGACTTTGGACTGAACAACCTCATGCGCACGCCTGTAGTGGCAAAGCAGAAAATGCACCAATGGGGTTGGATGGTGACCTTTAGTTACCAACTATAACTATAATATTGGTTATATATTATCATGGCAGAATAGGGACTAATAGAGTCCTCGTAACATAAATTATTAACATTTGGGGTGCCTCACGTTGTCAATTGACAGTTGAAAATTGACAATTGATAATTCGGCTGAGATCATACCCATAGAACCTGCACAGGTAATTCTGTAGAGGGAACAAATGAAAAAAACAATCTTCTTGGCAGCCTATGTGGCTGCTTGTGGTATTGCATTCGCCAATACCGACACACTCACTTTTGTTCGCGAGTTGGACGAAGTAGTCGTTAATGCGCCTGTAGCGCAAGTCACTAACAATCATGTTGCGCTCACCAATGAGCAGTTGAACCAGAGCAATACGGGGCAGAACCTCCCTTTCTTGCTATCGGCGACACCTGCGTTAGTGGCGACCAGCGATGACGGACTGGGAGTAGGTTATACCTACTTTCGTATCCGTGGTACAGATCATACGCGTATCAATATGACGCTCAATAATGTGCCACTCAATGATAGCGAGAGTCAGACGGTCTTTTGGGTGAATATGACCGATATGGCAAGCAGTATGTCTTCGCTGAATGTCCAACGCGGTGTAGGTACATCTACCAACGGTAGCGCTTCCTTTGGTGCGAGTATCAATATGCAGACGGGTAACCAATGTTGGGAATCGGGAGTTGAGGATAAAAGCCGTTATGAATTATCCTTCAACGGTGGTATGTACAATACGTTTCGTGAGATGGTGAATGCCCATATCGTGTTGCCTAATCAGTGGCGAGCCAATGCTCGATTCTCCAAAGTCAATTCGGATGGCTTTCTCTATCGTACTGCCTCTGATTTGTACTCATACTATGGCGATTTGGGTTGGTATGGCATTAAAACGAAAGTGATTGCTCGTTTCTTTGGTGGTAGCGAAAAGACTGGCATGGGTTGGGATGGTGTGGATTACAACACCGCATACGGTATAGATGGAGCCGATAGACGCTATAACCCAGC
The DNA here is from genome assembly GCA_045579505.1 of Paludibacteraceae bacterium. GTDB lineage: Bacteria > Bacteroidota > Bacteroidia > Bacteroidales > Paludibacteraceae > Colicola. Next base: position 94,994 of record JAZNMH010000013.1, on the reverse strand, counting down.
AGGCGAGTATACCACTACTGCAACGGATGGTTCGGACTCTACTGCCTACTATCCTAATCAAACCGATAACTATGCGCAGCAACATGCCCAACTAACGCTTATCCACCGCTTATCCACCCGATGGAACCTATCTGCTACTGCCCACTATACCCATGGTGCAGGCTACTATGAGCAGTATAAGCGTAAGAAACTGTCGTATTGGGGGTTGTTAGGTAATGGGCAATTGGCTATAGGTGAGGATCGGAAGGCGTATGGTATGTATCGCAAGCACTTGGATAATCATTTCTTTGGCGGAGTGGTGGCTGCGAAATATATATCTGAGCCTGTGGATGTGCAATTGGGAGGTGCTACCAACTACTATATAGGTGATCACTTTGGTACGCTGAACTATCTGGAGGATTCGCTCATTGTGCCTATCAACTATGAGTACTATCGCAACGATGCGAAGAAGACAGATGCCAATATCTATGCGAAAGCCAATTGGCGTATTATCAATCGTGCACAAGAACAACTGAGTCTATATGCCGATTTGCAATATCGCTATGTACGCTACGAACGCAATGGTATGAACGATGAGGACATGACCGATTTGCCTCTTAAGGTGGACTTCCATTTCTTCAATCCCAAAGCGGGTCTGACCTATCAGAATCGCGGGCACTTGCTCTCTGCTTCCTTTGCTATTGCCAACCGCGAACCCAGTCGCAATAATTACAAGGAGAATGTTGTATATGATGCCGCTACAGGCGAATATACAGGCTTGCCTCATGCCGAACGGCTGTATGACTACGAAGTGGGGTACACCTATTCGCATCCGCGTTTTGCGGTAGGTGCTAACCTCTATTGGATGGACTATGATAATCAATTGGTGCTTACGGGCGAGTACAACGATGTGGGAGCATACAAGACAAAGAATGTCAAGGACTCTTATCGTATGGGTGCCGAAGTGACGGCAGGAGTGAAGATTGCGGATTGGCTGCGGTGGGACGGCAACCTTGTAGCATCGCGCAACAAGATACTGAACTATCACCAATACATAGATCTCTATGATGACCAAGATAATTGGAATTGGGTAGGGCAGGACTCGGTGGTGGGTACAACCACTATTGCTTTCTCGCCAACGATTACCGCCTCATCGTTGTTTACGTTTGATGTGGCAGGCTTCACGGCTACGGTACAAACAAATGTGGTAAGCAAGCAGTATTTAGACAACACGGAGGATGAGAATGCTATGCTCCGTGCGTATTCCACAACGAACTTGCATTTACAATACCAGTTGCCTATGCAGCAATGGTGTAAGAAGGACAACGCTCCTGACATTCGCCTATTGTGCCAGATTAATAATATCTTTAACGCTAAGTATGCGAATAACGGCGGTGCAGAAGCCAGTCGGTTTATGGATGGTAGTCGATGCTGTTGGTATTATGCGCAAGCAGGAATCAATGTGCATGCAGGATTTTCGATGCAGTTTTAGACCATATCAAACATATAGTATAAATACACAAGAAGCCGCTCCGAGAGCGGCTTCTTAGTTGTATAGCAGGTGTTAGTTGAAGAATAGTCCTTTATGCCACAAAATACCCGTTGCGGTTAGCAATATGGTCAGTGTGAGGTATATTATACCAGTTGCTGTGGAGGGTCTGCGCAGGGGCAGTAGGAGCAGCAATGCTGTCACAAGGAAGACACCGCCGAAGATTAGCCACTGCCATACCGACAGGTGGGGGATATTCTCCAGCCATAGCCATTCTAACCAACCTAAGTAGTGCAAACTCAACATGAGTACTACGCGTATGGCAATAGCAATGAGTGATGCAAACCACACACGCCATGTCATTAGTCCCTTGAATATCAAGTAGCCCCAGATCATAATGATACCTGTCATGATAGTGCTTTGTAGTGGGGCAAAGAAACAGCATATGAGTGTGGATAGGAAGGCTTCTTCGGTAGCCTCGTGGTGGTAGTCTGTTCGTAGCAATGTCAGGATTGCCAATAGCATACCCATTATCACGAATTGCGCCTGCCAGCAGGTGTGCAGAGCTGGTATAGCAGAGAACCCGAACCACGTTGTGGCAGCCACGAAAGGCGAGGGCAGGTTGGTCTCTCCACCTTGGTAGAGGCATTGGGTAAAGAGCAGTACGTTGATAATGGTGATTAGGAGGGTAACGATCTTGGGAATGAGGTACTCCTGTGTCATGAAGGAAGGTATCCACATAGCCACGCCAAGAACGATAAGAAGAATCGTTCTTGGCATGCTATCTTGGGCTATGTTCTTTAGGAAGTATCTCATGGATAGTGTAAGGTGTACAGTGTAAAGGCAAGGGTTAGAATCCGCAGCGCTTCATGTGATGCTTAGGATCGGCGTCCTTGCCACGGAACTCTTGGTAGAGCAATGCTGCGTCGCGTGTGCCACCTTGCTCCAAGAGGCGAGCGAACTTCTTAGCCATCTCAGGGTTGAAAATGTCGCCTGTCTCCTCGAATGCAGCAAAGGCATCAGCATCCAATACGGCTGCCCATGTATAGCTGTAGTAGCCAGCTGCGTAACCCGTAGTGAAAATGTGGTTGTAGAAGGTAGAACGGTAGCGAGTAATGATTTCTGGAATCATCTGCATGTTCTTCATCGACTCTGCCTCGAATGCGTTCACATCAAATGGCTCGGTGGTAGTCATCTTGTGATAGTCCATATCGAGGATGGATGAACTGAGCAATTCGGTTTGTACGAAGCCTTGGTTGAAGGTGCCAGCCTTGTTGATTTTTGCCACTAACTCCTCTGGAATGAGTTCGCCTGTTTGGTAGTGGAACGCGTAGGTCTTCAGCACTTCTGGGTGGTAGCAGTAGTTCTCCATGAATTGTGAAGGAAGCTCCACGAAGTCGCGTGGGGTGTTGGTACCTGCAAGCGACTGGTAGGTAGCTTTGGACATGAGTCCGTGGAGTGCGTGACCAAACTCGTGGAAGAGGGTCTCTACATCGTCCATAGAGAGCAGCGATGGGTTGCCTGCGGTAGGTTTGTTGAAGTTACCTACGTTAATAATCACAGGACGGTGATCCACGCCATTGGCGTCAATGTATTGGTTGCAGATATTGTTCATCCATGCGCCTGGGCGTTTGCCTGCGCGTGGGAAGTAGTCGGTATAGAGGATACCTACGAGGCTGCCGTCAGCATAAGTTACTTTGAAGACCTCTACCTCTGGGTTATATACTGGCATGTTCTCCAGTTTCTCGAAGTTGAGGCCGAAGAGTTTGTTTGCCAAACCAAAGGCACCCTTGCGCACGTTGTTGAGCTCGAAGTATGGCTTGAGTTTTTCCTCGTTGAGGGCGTATTTCTCTACGCGCAGTTTCTCAGCGTAGTACCACCAGTCCCATGGTTGGAGTTTCTCGCCTGGCAGGTCTTTGTCCATCATCTTTTGCAGTTCTGCTGCTTCGCGTTTAGCCGCTGCGAGGCTTGGACCCCATACAGACTGGAGGAAGGCGTCCACGGTCTTAGCATCGTGTGCCATGCAGTCTGCGAGGATATAGTCCGCAGGGTTGGTGTAGCCAAAGAGTTGTGCTTTCTCCACGCGCAGTTGCATGATCTTTACAATAATATCCTTGTTGTCGTTCTCGTTGTCGTGGTTGCCACGGGTGGTGTACGCCATGAGGAGTTCTTTGCGCAGTTCGCGGTTCTCGCAGTATTGGAGTACTGGGGTGAAACTGGTGCGTTTAGGGGTAAAGAGCCATGCATCAGGGCGACCTGCTGCCACGGCTTCTTCTTTCGCTGCGGCTTTCGCGCTCTCGGGAAGACCTTTGAGTTCAGCCTCATCGGTAATGAAGAGTTGGTAGGCGTTGGTCTCTGCTACGACATTGTTGCTAAATTTCAGTTCCAGCAGACCGAGTTCTTGGTTGATCTCTTTGAGGCGTGCTTTCTTGTCCTCTGGCAGGTTGGCGCCGTTGTTGGCAAAGGACTTGAAGGTCTCGGTCAGCAGACGCATCTGCTCATCGTTGAGACCAAGACTTTCTCTTTGCTCATATACGGCTTTCACGCGTTGGAAGAGTGCATCGTTGAGGATAATACCGTCGCTGAGTGCAGAGAGTTTAGGAGATAGTTCTGCAGCGATAGCGTTCATCTCATCGTTGCCGTCTGCCTCAATGACGTTGAAGAATACACCTACTACCTTGTTGAGGAGTTCGCCGCTGCGGTCGAGTGCCTCAATAGTGTTGGCGAAGGTAGGTGCTTCGGGGTTGTTGGCGATAGCGGCAATCTCTGCCTCGTTTTCTGCGATGGCTTTCTCAAAAGCAGGCAGATAGTGTTCGATTTTGACTTTGTCGAAAGCAGGTACACCATAAGGAGTGTTCTGCTCCACGAGCAATGGGTTTTCGTTCTTGGTACATGCCATAAGCGATACGAGCGCAAGGCTCAAGAATAGGATTTTTTTCATTGTGGTTATTGTTTTGTTATTGTATCTTCACGTTTTTGCGCATGGACTCGCGTATCATGCTGCGTATTTCGGCGGATTGGGTATCCACTTTGCGGTGGAAGAGTGGTTTGAAGTCCTTGGCGAATCGGCAGGGGGCGAGTTTGATGTTCAGGTCGTCTAAGTTACCCGATACATTCACGCCTAAGTATATGGGCGAGAGGACATTCACATCGTAGTTGAAGGTCATGTCCAGGTTGTGTCGTCCGCCCAATGCTACCATATAGTTGTCGATGGATACGCAGAATGGATATACATCTATTTCTTTCTTGTAAATGGTCATTTCTGCCGATATGCTATCTACTCTGTTTTCTGTTTTCTTGCTAAACATCAGCAGTTTGGATATGGTGCTGAAGGTCTCGTTGTCCATGACCACGAGGTCTTTGCCGAATATGCTGGCAGCACCGCGAATAGTGGAGGGTTTGATTTGATATTGTGCGTTGGTGTAGGTCTCGGCTGCCAGATGGAACTCGGCTTCACCCTTGAAGGAGCGGAGCATAGGCATCATGGAATCGATTTGCGGAATCATGTTCACCAGTTCTTGGATATTAATGTCCAGCATGTGGTAGTCGAAGCCCACGTATATGTGATTGCGCCGTGGGGTGCGGTACATGGCAGTGAGTTGGAGTTTGGCTGCATTGCAGATAAAGCCCATCTCTTCGAGTACGAGTGTACCGTCCTTGACATATATTCTTCCGCCCAAGTTGGTGGCTGTCTGATTGAACAGATGGGCTTTTTTGATTTGGGTGTTGAGTGTCAGGTTCACATTGGTGGGCACGAGGAATGGTTCTGCGGCTTCGCTCGGTGAATCACCATTGGTGGATGGTGTCGGCAAAGCCGAGGTAGTGTCGTTTTGCGCTGTGGATTCTTCCTCTGAGCCTTGGTCAGCAGAGAGGAGTGCCAGTAGTTCGTTGGCATCGGTCTGTTCGCTGATGAAGGTCATTTCGCCTTCGAGCGTACCTTTCTCGCGTAGCCAGCGACCGATGTTGCGCAACTGGCCTGTGAGTGCGAAGTCGGAGTTGCCGATGATGAGTTTGGATTGCTCGATTTTGCACTCGCGGTTGGTATAGGCGAAGTCTATCTCGGGTATTTCTATGTTTTGTTCCCAATCTGCCAGATCTACCTTGGTATGTTGCATGCTTACGGATAGGCGTGGGTTCCATTTCAGCAGTAGGTTGTCGCCTCCTTTGGCGTTGTAGCGTGCTGCGGCTTCTATGCTGATTTGTTGGGTATTGAGGTTCGCTACGTTGGGCATTTGTGCAGCCACTTGGTTGGACTGTAGGGTGGCTTTGAGGCGTGGTGCTTGCAGTTGTGCGGTGAGTGTAGAGGCCTGAATGTCGGCTTGCATGTCGGTATAATGTCCCGACAACCTATTAAACGCGATGCGCGCGTCCACGACAGGCATCACAGTGGTGTCTGTGGTGTGGTATGCCACGTATGCCTGTATATCGGGTTGGTCAATCACTACCTCCATGCTATCCATGGCAGCGTGCAGAGACTCTGTTGATTGCAGGGATAGGGTGGCGTGCCAAAGTGGGTTGTCGCCCAAAATGTTGTTGGCTTCTATGGCTATGTGTGTGTTGCCCAAGTCTGCCTGTAGGGGTTGTGCCATACGGATGTCTGCGCCATCGGTATGGAGGGTGGCTTGCAGCCAGTCCACCTCTGGGCGTGAGGGTTGGCTGTTGGGTATTTGGAATGTCAAATGGTTATTAGGCAGTTTGGCTGCTATTTCATTGGCGTTGTACGCTATGCCCATCAGTTGCAGGTTGCCTGCCACTTTACCTTTGTGCAAGTTTATCTCCATCAGGTCATCCAGATACATTTGCACGCTTGCTGTACCTTTCACGCGCCCTGCCACCTGCATGTCTTTGGGCAAGAACTGTCTGACATCGGCTATCCGCACATCTATATTGGCGGATAGGTTCGCCCATAGGTTGCCTAATGGGTCTTTGACTTCGCCTTGTGCTTGCAGGGAGGTCTGTTTGGTGTGGGCAGCGAGGTTGTGAATGGTTACACTGGAGGCGTTGCCGTTGGCCATGTTAATGGCAGCAGTAGCATCCAAAGATGCTGAGCCACCCTGAATGAGTTGCGCTATGTCTTTGGGCAGCGTGAATGGCAAGAGAGGCATAACGGAATCCACTTGCCAGTCATTGAGCGTTAGGCGCATGTCGGTCTGGAGTGTGTCGCCTGCTTCAGCCCAACCATTGAGCGATAAGCCCAGGGTATTGACTGATAGTTGTGCGTTGCGCAGATTGACACGCATGCGTGCCAAATCGAGGGCAGCAGGTATGTGTGCCTCTATGTTTAGACCTTGTGCGTAGGTGGTATTGCCGATTGTGGCAACAATGTCCTCGGCGCGGAGAGTAGCCTGTATATCGTCCCAATTGGCTATGTTGGCGGTGATAGATGTATGCCCGAGTGTGGCGGAGATGGAGTCGGGGAGACTCTCGTAGCCAAGTGACTTGGCGGAGATAGCCAACTCGCCTACCTTAATCTGCTCAAAGGGCAATGTCATGGTGGTTGTGTCCTCGGCGGTGGTGTCGGTAGGCAATGCCAGCACGTCGTAGTTAGCGGTGCCGTCAGCAGCGACATAAATGTTCGCCTGCAGGTCGGGCATGTGGAGGGTGGGGATGGATAGCGTTTGCTCGTTGAGCAGTGCCATAATGTCCACGCTCACAACAGCATGCGGGATATGCGCCACAGTATCGCTGGGTGCACCTGCAGTGGGGTTGACAACGGTTATGCTGTCGAGGGATAACCCAAAATGTGGGAAGGTGGAGAAGAAGGTCAGTTCCACCTTGCCGATATGGTGATCGCACGTCACATATTCTTTGGCTACATTACGCACAATGGGGGTCAAACGCTCGGGGGTGAATACCACCCACAGTGCTAAGCCTATTATTAGAGTCAGCAGTATAACGATACTGCCCAATGTAATGCCGAATATCTTGAGTGCTTTCTTCATACCGGTTTTGATTGTGGGTTATTTTACTTCTAATACTTTCTCGAAAGTGTGCGTTGTGCCAAAGTTGTCTTTGTACTCCAAATCGCCCGCGGTGAGTTTGGTGACAACATATACTTTGGGTACTTCTGCGCCGCCGTTGTCCATGAGGTGAATCTCGGTGAGATCGCTTTTTACGAGTTTGTATTTGAACCAACCATTGCCGTATGGCAGGAGGTCAGACTCAAATATATCCTCGCTTTCGTTCCATTCGCGTCCGAATTTGTATTCGCCGGTGTCGTCTTTCTCACTGGTGAAGCGCACGTATGCTTCTGTGCCTTTCTCTTGCCAGAGACCGAGGAGGTCGTTTTCTATAAAAGTAGGTTCTTCGCTTGAACCAAAGCAGGAGGTCATAGCAATAGCAATGGTTGCTATGATGCTAAAAAATACAATTTTCTTTTTCATATATTTCTAAAATATTCTAACGCATTATATAAGAAATCGCCGACAAAGTTACACTTTTTTTTTCAAATACACAAATATCTATGATATTTTGTGTGTTTTTATGAAAAAATAGTTCGTTATATCATTTCCTTTGTGATAACTCTTGTCGTGCTACCATTTCTGCATATATTTTACTTGATTACAAAAAAACTCGCCCAATTCACACGGAACTGGGCGAGGGGTGTGGTGTTTCAAGATGTATAATACCTACTTGTTATTCGTTATTTTTTCACTTCTCACACTACCATCACTCATGCGATATTGTAGGATATACATACCGCTGGGCAAGTGCGAGGCATCACGCTGACTACCTTCGATAGTTTGCAACAACTGACCGCTGGATGTATATACAGAGGTGGAAATAATCATTTCGTCTGTAACATTCTCCAAGTCTCGATTAGATACGTCCGTTGCTACACTATCATCTGTAGGTGCAGAAGATGCTCGAGAAGCCACAAACTGAGGTGCTGCGGAGGATAGTGTTGTAGTATTACCTACTATAATCTCTAACTCGCTACCCACTTTCACATGGAAACCTGGTTTTAGCACAACGTGTTCTGTGGCTTGCATTTTAACTTCAGTACCGCTATCTATTATACATTCTCCTGTGGTTGATATAGAATCAATAGCTCTAGCGTATGCATAATTTGCATTATTTAGCAAGGTATCAGTTAATAATAAAACAGATGAGAAATGGAAAAAGTTACTTATCGTATTGACACGTTCATTCCATATACGAGCGTTATTTGAAATTTCATCTCCTGTTGCTATGCCGTTGTATGTGATATTGGGATTGGACCAGTGAAGAATTCTTGGACATGAACATCCGTTATCTCTACATAAATAATAATATGCCATAATCGTTCTCCAAGAGTTCTGTCCATCTAAATGAACATATCCGTAAGCGTAAGGAGGATCCACATACTCACTAACAACATATGGATCGTGATGACAACCAACAAGATGACCTATTTCATGTACAAAAGAAAACTGATTAAAACAATCAGAGGTAGCACGGACAGCACAAAACGCACCTTCGCTCTTAACTTTTCTTGGTGATAAACCACAATATGAGGGAGATAGAGTTAATAACACACACACATCTGCTGAATAGCTCTCTCTGATGCGATGTACTTCATCCATATATCCATCATCAGGATTCCTGAATCTACTAAAATCAACAGACATATCTTGTTCACTCATATAAGATGTACCTCCTATATAAACTAATTCTAATTTTGCATGTATATTGCTATTAACAAAACTTGCATTTGAATGTAGAATAGCTTGATTGACATTACTAACTATATTATATTTGAAACTATTATTTATATTGTGAACATAAAATACAGCTACCCGTACTATTGTATCTTGCGTATCGTATACCTGATTGGTTTCCCTTGAATTATATATAGGTTCCTCTAATATTTCATTCAAATCTGAAGCGGAACACATATCTATCTCTGATAAATACAAGTTACCCATAGAATCTCGCTCGATGGAATAATGAAATCCATTTTTTTGAATCATACCTGATAATTGATTTTTATAAACGGAAATAGATACCATTATGGAGTCATTTTGAAAGATAACACCAAAATCATTATCACCTCTATTCTCAGTATACAATAAAGGTAATGTATAAATTTCATTATCTATGCAAACACTTAGCTCATCTTCTAGAAGGTCTTCTATTGACACATCAATAGTTGCTATTATAACTGCATCATTACTATTGCTACCAACATTACATCTATTTATCTGCATGATACCAGCAAAAAGATGTAATGGTAAAAACAGCAATAACGCTATCACATATGTTTTCATGCTTGTTATGTTTTAAAAGATTAATAAATTTCTTCATAGATTTCCACCAACGATTTAATTTCCATAATAGAATCTAATCGTTGTATAACATTTTGGTAGTATGAATCATAGAATGTTTCTAATTCCTCCCATGACATGTCTCCCGCATAATCCAAATTTGTTGGTGGATAATCAATGGCTGGATCTTGGTGTGGTGGAGTATAGTTTGCGGAGAAGTAATGGGTTATATATGGTAGATAATACAAGGAATTATATTTTATGTCTCCAGTGTATAAATCAAAATCTTCAATAGTAATCCAATACTCTTCCACAATAGGGCTGCTATCATGAGGCGTATCTAAAGACCAAACTTGATTCCATGTCTCCTGCGTCTTATAAGATTCAAATAGTATTACAGGAGCAAACCACGATGTCCAACGCCAATCTACCAACACATATCCTTGTTTTAACTCATGAAATGGACATCTACCTTGCATATTTTCCCAACATCCATCAGGCAGATATTTAGAAGATGGATGAATACAAAAATACTCGTCAAATCGATTTGTTAAAATATAATCCTTATACTCTGGTTTGTTAAGTTTTAAGATTGTCAACGATTCAAATCCTGGGTCGCTTATCATTGGTGTTTCTTTAGTAAATGTGATACTATCCACCTCAACTACTGTAAAACTTGTGGGCACTCCATTTTGCCATACTTGCATTTTTTGTTGAGCAAACAAAATAGATGCTATAGATAAAAGCAATCCGTACAATAAAATCTTTTTCATAATAGTTCCGTATTTTAAGGTGTCAATTATTAATTACTTTTCTTGCGATATATCCTTGGTTTGTTTCTATGAAGAGAATAAAAACTCCTGAATTAAGTATGATAACGATATTCTAAAATAGATAATTCCGTTTTTTTCTTGTTCAGAATTTCGGATCATCTTATTTCTATACCGTGAAGATTGTACATTTTTCCTCCACTAATTGAGTTACAAACATATTACCACCCTCACCATCTTTGTAAGAAGGCGTCCTATAGAATACGTGTTCTACATCTTCAAGAACAGCATTAGGCTGAGTTATTCCCCACTTTAGATTAGCCATTTCTGGATACGAAACAACTTCACAATATGCCAACTTTTCTTTATCTGATTCTAAAAGCAAGGAGTCATCATATATGATATATTCCTGATTACCTCTTTCCAATGGAATTTTCGTACCATCATACCAATAATAGTCCTGTCCCAATACGACTATTGGAACGATACTCAGCAGTGTAAATAATAGTTTTCTCATAAAATTGTTTAATAAATCCAATCTTTTAAAACATATATCATTTGTTGCGAAATCATACCAAGCAAGAGTACTATCAACGAGTAGTAGCACTTGAAGAATTAGACAACGCCTCTACTTGCTCCGATAAGTCTTGTACTGCTTGAATCAAGAGCGGAATAAGTTCCGTGTAATTGATACTCATGACACCAGCAGCATCTTCGTGTACCAATTCAGGATATAGTTCTTTTACCTCCTGTGCTAATAGACCATAATGGATTTGATTGGCTTTAGCAAGATCCTCCTCCGAAGTGGTCATTGTCATTGTGGAGGTAGTGTCTGTTGGTTCCGTGTTCGCAAGAGCAATAGCTTCACCAGATAACATCGTATATTGAACAGGATTTAGTGCTGCAATCTTTGCTAAAGCAGTAGCATTGATTTGTTGGATATTCGATTTGTAGCGAGCATCTGACAAAGTTGTTATTTGTCCTGCCGTAAGCGTTCCTGTAACATAGGTGTCACCGTAAAAATATCCTGCGTATCTTCCGTTGACTTGTGGAATTGATGTTGTGGCAGCTACTCCAAAAACTCCTGCGCCATTTTTATTTCCCAGCAGTGCACCATATACGCCATAATTATATCCAGAAGTTCTATTTCCTGCTATTCCATATACTCCATATGAGCGACCTGACCCCGAAACAATACTTGTTGCACGGCCAAAAATTGCTATTTGGTTGCCCACACTTCCTGCGACTTCTCCAGATATAGCAACACAATTGGTAATAGTTGATTTAGCCAAAGAATAAATACCATTTTCGTAGGAGCCTATTGCTTTAACAAAAAGTTTATTATTTGTACTCAATGTATCACCAATAGTTACGTTTCCTGTTGAAGCAACTTGAATTTGCGCGGAGCACACAATGGTATAAATACACATTATAAGAATGCTTGAAATCTTTTTCATAATAGCATATGTTTTTAAAGTTAGTATTTGTGTTTTTATTTTCTTGTATTTACTCTACCTCGAACTCACCCATCATGACAGAACCCGACTCGGTGTAAATATACACTTCATAGTTACCTGCATCAGGAATGGACATAGTGGTTTCACTTACAAACTCCTCATCCACTACCACTTCGCCTGTTTCGGGGTCAATCACCTCGGCATATCCAGGAGCATCTGCACCTACATCAATCGACAATTGGTTACCATCAATGGTAGCAATGACAAGATTTGGCTCTGGTCGACCGCCAGCACCATTATCTGCAGGATCGTCTAATGGCATAATAGAATATAGTTCGGTTAAGATAATTTCTTGCGCCATACCAAACGCAGATGCATTGTACATACCCAGTACAAACAATGCAAGAACAAAGACTTTCTTCATAATATTGTTGATTTAAAATTTTCAGCAAAGGTACAAAAATACAAAGGAATGTGCAAGTAATCTTGGAATTTGTTAACAGGATGTAGTGACGACCTTATTGATTTTCAGTGTGTTATGAGCATAATATGTTAACAGCCTTTATGATGTATTTTACCCTTTTATTGAGAGATTTTGTAAAAACGTGGGCAATTGTGAAGATTTAATACCCAGTCTCTGGACTATCCGTGACTTAAAAACACGAATGCCGTCCTTCTGATAGTTCATATAGTTTGCCAGCTTGGCAGTGGATAAATGCGGATAAAGAAGCGTATAAACACACAATATCTTTTCTCTATCTGATAAGTTCAATTGGTCTAATGCACATAACCAGTTATGTAGCCAAGGGTCAATATCCTTCTTTAATTTATGATAATCATTCCATTTGTTACTTGGTGCAGGATATTCAGAGCGTATCGTGTTTATACTCTTGTTAAAACTATAGGAGGCTTTGGCTTCAGTTTTTTCTGCGAGTTCTTTCTCCCTCATGCGTGTAGATAGATTATCAATCGTTTCGTTTGCTGCTTGCAAAAGAATGCTTGTCTCTTGTAAACGAGAAGTGGCATTATTCAAGTGTTCAGCAGTTTGTTTACGGGATGTCATGATACCTATAAATAGTAATAAAGACAAAAGCGCAAATCCAGCTATTGTAATCCATACCCAACGTAAAGGATGAGGATTTTGCAAATACTCTTCCAGTATAGGCAGAGTCTCTGCATATTTATTTGTATTTTTGCGCAACAAGTTTAGAGCATCTGTACGAGCATGGGTATATTGGCTTAACAAGTTAATATCGTTTTTCTCTTTTGCATCAAGTAACAAACAATAATATGCATTAGATATATAATTAGGATTATTAGAAAATTCTACTATCAAATTAGCAAAATGGATGAGCATTTGAAAATCTTTTTTTCCGAAGTAATATACTTGCATCATTTTCAAATAGCTAAAACATTTATTTTCCTCGCTTTGCCAAAATTCTAACCCTCGTTGAAAATACACCAATGCTGAATCATATTGCTGCCGCTCAAAGTGGTATAATCCGCGTGTTTCATAATAACGTGCTTGATAAGCACTATCCAAGTGATAGGCTTGTGCTATCTGCAAAAGGCTATCTGCCATAACGAATTGACGTAGATTGATACGGTGATGAGAAACAGTTAATAGCATTTGCGCATATCGCCAATCGTTCCCGCTCTCTTTGAAATCCTCACTTGCCCGCTCATAGAATATCAATGCCAAACTATCACTATTGTTTTGTGCGCAAATATAACCCATATTGCTGTTGATACGCCCTCTGCATATTGGGTCAGCTATTCGCAAACGGTCGGCATTGATATAGCAATCGGCTGCATCTACAATCTGATCAGAGAGACTATAGTTCCGCCCCATATAATAATACGCTTTGCCGAGCGTACTGCGCATAATCAACCTGCCAAATGGATTATCCAAACTGCGTATTGCTTCGCTCAATGCAGTTGTATCGCTATATACCACATGCTCTGTCTGATCCAGACTGTCCGCTGTGGCAATGACCTCTTTTGCCTCGTGCCAAGTGCAAGCACTACAAATACACATCATCCCTAATACGCAGATTATTGTCCGCATATTAGGGATATGTTTTTTTATTGCGCTAATGTACTTTCGCATTACGCAAATGGATAAATTGTATCTCTTGTTTGTTTACGCTTTCGCAATCACGCAATTGACTGTATAGCCGTCCATTTCGAGGGCGGTGTCGTTGGTGAGGTTGTCCACCAATTCGAGGGAAGTGGCGAGGACTTGAGATGCAATATAGTCGTTGCAGTTGGTAACGGCTGCGGCAATCTCCTCGCGGTTCTCCAGTTGTACGGCGATGCGGTCGGTGATCTCCAAGCCAGAGGACTTGCGCAGGTTCTGGATACGGTTGATGAGTTCGCGCGCGATACCTTCTTCAATGAGGGCAGGGGTGAGTTCGATGTCAAGGGCAATGGTGATTGTGCCATTGTTGGCTACGAGCCAACCGGGCATATCCTCGGTGATGATGTCCACGTCTTCTGCGACAAGCGCGTAGTCGCAGAGGGTGAACGTACCCGCTGCTTCAAACGCAGCAATATCGTCTTGGCTCATTTGGGCAATGGCAGCAGCCAGTTGCTTCATCATACCGCCCACTTTCTTGCCCAGTACCTTGAAGTTTGGTTTGATTTTCTTCACGAGTTTAATTTCGGAATCCTCTGCACGCACGATAACCATCTCCTTGACGTTCACCTCGCTCTTAATGAGGTCTTGTACGCGGAGCAGTGCATTGAGGGTCTCTTGGTCTAGTGCTGGGATAACGGCTTTCTGGAGTGGTTGGCGCACGTTCTTCTCGGCACGTTTGCGCAGTGAGAGAATCATGGAGGTGGCTTGTTGTGCGAGCGACATGCTGCGCTCGAGGTTGAGGTTAATGAGTGCCTCATCGGCTACAGGCCATGTGCTCAAATGCACTGTTTCGCCTGTCAAGTCACGGTAGAGGCGGTCGGCATAGAATGGTGCGTTAGGCGCCATGAGTTGAGCCACGGTCTTGAGGCAGGTGTAGAGGGTGTAGTATGCCGCTTGCTTGTCGGCATCCATCTCGCCACCCCAGAAACGCTTGCGGTTGAGGCGCACGTACCAGTTGCTCAGGTCGTCTTGTACGAAGTCCGAGATAGCGCGACCCGCTTTCGTTGGCTCGTATGCTTCGTATGCGGCAGTCACCTCTTTAATGAGGGAGTTGAGGCGGGAGAGAATCCATTTGTCGATTTCGGCTTCCGGCGTCTGGCCTCCGGCGTCCAACGTTTGGCATCCGGCATCCGGTGTTTGGCAGCCGGCATCTGGCGTCTGGCATCCGGCGTCCAATGTCTGGCATCCGGCTTCCGGCGTCCAGCCATCCACGTTGGCGTAGAGGGCGAAGAAGCCGTAGGTGTTGTAGAGGGTGCCAAAGAACTTACGGCGAATCTCATCCACACCTTCTGGGTCGAACTTCAGGTTCTCCCATGGGCTGGAGTTGGTGAGCATATACCAGCGTACCGCATCGGCTCCGTACTTGTCCAACGCGCCGAATGGATCGACAGCGTTGCCGAGGCGTTTGGACATCTTGTTGCCGTTCTTGTCGAGTACGAGTCCGTTGCTGATTACATTTTTGTATGCCACGCTGCCCTCAATCATCGTATGGATAGCGTGAAGCGTGAAGAACCATCCGCGTGTTTGATCCACACCCTCAGAAATGAAGTCTGCGGTGCGTGGTGCGTCTTGATTCTCGAATGGGTAGTGGTTTTGTGCGTAAGGCATCGCGCCTGAGTCAAACCATACGTCAATGAGATCCAATTCGCGTTTCATTGGTTTGCCCGAAGGAGAGCAAAGAATGATATTATCCACGTATGGACGGTGTAGGTCGATGACACTTGGGTCATAGTTCTCTTTGGAGTAGTCGCCTACGATATGCTTTGGCCATGGGTTCTCGGTCATGAAGCCTGCTTTGATGGACTTTTCTATTTCTTCCATCAACTCTGTAATGCTGCCTATGCAGAGTTCCTCTTGTCCATCTTCGGTGCGCCAGATTGGGAGTGGTGTACCCCAGTAGCGTGAGCGGGATAGGTTCCAGTCGTTGAGGTTCTCGAGCCACTTGCCAAAGCGACCTGTACCTGTGGATTCGGGTTGCCAGTTAATGGTGTCGTTGAGTGCCATCATCTCCTCGCGCGCTTTGGTCGAGCGGATAAACCATGAGTCGAGTGGGTAGTAGAGGACGGGCTTGTCTGTACGCCAGCAGTGTGGGTAGTTGTGGACGTGCTTCTCAATGCGGAACGCTTTGTTCTCGCCCTTTAGCCAAATGCAAATGCTTACGTCAAGGGTTTCTTTGTCTTGGCTATTGGCGATTGGCGATTGGCTATTGGTGGGTTCGTAGGCGTTCTTCACATAGCGACCTGCCCATGGCTGGTATGCCTCTACGTAGATTTGGTTCTTCACAAACTCCTCATCAAGGTCTTCGAGGTTGAAGAACTTACCTGTCATGTCCACCATTGGACGTTGCTCGCCTTTCTTGGTGATGAACACCATGCCGGGTACGCCTGCTTTCTTTGCCACAAAGGCATCATCTGCACCAAAAGTAGGAGCGATATGTACAATACCTGTACCATCTTCGGTGGTGACATAGTCGCCCAAGATAATCTTAAATGCACCCTCGCCGGGGTTTGCCCAAGGAATAAGTTGCTCGTATTCTATGCCCTCCAAATCTGTACCTTTACCTTTCCACAGCACCTCTGGTGCTTCGCCGAGTTCTTTGGCATAGGCAGCGAGGCGTGCCTCAGCGAGGAGGTAGAGGGCTTCGATCTTGGTGTATGGGTTCTCGCCTTTCACGATAATGTAGTCGATTTTTGGTCCTACGCAGAGGGCAGTATTGCTTGGGAGTGTCCAAGGGGTAGTTGTCCACGCGAGGGCGTAGAGGGGGAGATTTTCTACTCCGGCAACCGGCTTCCAGTCGCCTACTATTTTGAACTGTGCGGTGCAGGTGGTGTCCTTGACATCGCGGTAGCAGCCGGGTTGGTTCAACTCGTGCGAGGAGAGACCCGTACCTGCTGCGGGCGAGTAGGGTTGGATAGTGTAACCTTTGTAGAGATAGCCCTTCTTGTACAACTCTTTGAGCAGCCACCAGAGTGTCTCGATAAACTTGTTGTCGTAGGTGATATATGGATTATCGAGGTCCACCCAATAGCCCATTTGTTTGGTGAGGTTGGTCCATTCTTGGGTGTATTTCATCACCTCGCGACGGCAGGCAGCGTTGTATTCATCCACGCTGATTTTCTTGCCAATATCCTCTTTGGTGATACCGAGCAGTTTCTCCACGCCCAGTTCCACAGGCAAACCGTGAGTGTCCCAACCTGCTTTGCGCTTCACTTGATAGCCTTGCATGGTCTTGAAGCGGCAGAAAGTATCTTTGATTGTACGAGCCATTACGTGGTGAATACCTGGCATACCGTTAGCGGAAGGAGGACCTTCAAAGAAGAGGAATGATGGGCATCCTTCGCGTGTTTCGATACTCTGGTGGAATAAGTCTTCCTTCTCCCATTGTGCAAGGATCTCCTTGCTCAATTCTGCCAAGTTCAGTTGTTTGTACTCGTTAAAGTGTTTCATTTTGCAGTTAATTTCTTATTTTTTAGTTGGTTATATTTGCTTTGTTATGGTTCGTGCGTAGCGCGTAATGTGTATGCGCACAAAATCCGCTGCAAATTTACTGCTTTTTTTTGATATACGCAAGAAAAATCGCCCCGAAAGGCGATTTTTTTTGTTGTGTAAATAGACTTTGTGCCTATTCTTTGGTATTTTTTGTTGAGAGCAGGTTTAGACTACTCGTTTTCTTCAACAAGGGCAAGGCGCAAGCCTCTAAAATCATGTCTGTCTTTGTAGTGCCCACTAGTGCGATACGCCACACGGCAGAATCTTGAGCCGTCGCCTTTTGTAACCCACCATCTGCCACCACGGACTGCATGGCGTTCGTTGTCTTCAGATATATAATCATTAGGGTAGGTCTTTGGAGCTGTGGTATAGGTATAATAAGGGTCATGGCACCATTCCTCGACATTACCACTCATGTCGTACAATCCCAATTCGTTCGGCATTTTTCCTTTCACTGGTTTAGAGTACTCTAAATCCTGTTCGCCAAATATACTGTACCATGCCACTTTGTCGGCATCATCGCTACCTGCAAAAATATATTCTTGGTTCTTATCATGGTCTTTCTTATGACCACCACGAGCAGCATACTCCCATTCCGCTTCAGTAGGCAAACGGAAGGTTCTGCCGTTCAGTTGGTCTTCCAGTAGTACATTCAGTTTAGTGACAAATATTTGGCAAGTGTCCCACCTAACCGAATCTACGGGATGTTGCTTATAATCATCACCATTGAGCCTACTTGGATTGGTACCCATCACTGCCTTCCACAACTCTTGCGTTACCTCGGTCTCGCCAATATGGTAATCGTATGTCAAGGTTACTTGGTGAAGTTTATCATCTTGGCTCGAGCGTTGGTCTTCAGGGAGTTCGTCATTGAAAGCCTCTTGCTTTGGTGTTTTTCCCATCGTAAACGTACCCGCTTTTACCGCTATCATCCTAAACGATACCCCATTCGCAGTGAAGGATTTTATATTGACATCTTGCTCTGGCATAGCCACTGCAGAACCTTCGAATGACACACTACCTGTTTTTTCAAATGTATTGAGAATAGTGGAGTTATCCGCCGCATACACTTCTACCTTAAAGCCACTATTCCATTCACCTTTAGGAACAACGATATAGAATAAGGTGGAAGCATCTTCTGTGAGGGTAACGTCGGTGCATGTGAGGGTGTAGGTCGTTTCATCTTCACGGTTGGTGAGAACAATCTTGCTCAAGTCATCTGAACCTTTCAGTTGCAAGCCCAATAGCGTGTGTTGTGGAGAAAGGGTAAATCCTTCGTCGATCGTACCGTTGGTTTCTGTAGCCATCTTCATAAGACCCTTGCCAAAACCGTTTTCTACATAGGTTTGGTTGCTGAGGTCGGGCTCTTCAACGGGGTATTGTACGCTAAAGTTGGTTCCGTCAGCAGGCATGATGCCCTTAAATTCGGCTTGTGCTGTACCAGCGCCACTTTGCAACGTAAACTCCGCGGTCTTGTCGCCTACTTTTACGAGAATCACATCGCCTTCGTCCCAAGTGAGGCTGATTGTTGCACCACCTTCATCTATGCCCGACACGCGTTGTTTGCCTGGGAGTTGTTGTGCGCCGTTATTGCCTGCGTTAGGCATCTGAGCGGAAAGGGTTACTTCCTGACCTGCCTTGAAAGGTGTGCCTATTTCGTTGTTAGGCGTGCATGCTGCAAACAATGCTGCAACAAGCAGAAAAGAGAAATACTTTTTCATATTCGTTTTCTTAATTCAAAATTCTTCATTCATCATTCTTAATTCCAAATTATCACCAAGTTTCAGTTGATTTGCCAATGGATTCGAGATTGCCTTTTGGAGAGATGTAACTTGGTCCACCTCCAGATGCACAGAGGATAGCGGTTTCTACTTGCAACACTTGCGTGTTGGGAGTTTGATAGGTTTTTTTCATTGTTTTACAGTTGTTTTATTGGTTAATATTATTTTTGCTATACATAAAAAACACGCCATTATTGTCTTCGCGAACGATAGACAACAATGGTGTGTAACGTACATAGGCGCGCTTTGCGCCACGATAGTGTGTCGGCTGACTACCCCCCCCGCCAGGACTGTGCTCGTGCGTTACAGCGCATATTTTCACGCTGTTATGCGCATGCTGAAAGCCCCTGCCAATCTCCATTGGCTGCTGCATTATGATGCTATGTGGGTAGTAGTTATACATAATGAAAACAACGTACAAAAATTGTGCCAAAAGCACAGTTTAGGAGACGTTTGTGCCTTTTCTCTCATAGGAGTCCCTTGGGTGGGGTATGGGTGGGGTATACGCGGGTTATTCATGGGGTATTCATGGGATATACGTATGTATCGGGTATGTGTCGGGAATGTATCGGGTATGTATCGGGAAAGTGTCGAAGGTAATGGGGCGCGTGGGGGGAGGTGTACTAACCACGGATGAGCACGGAAGTGCACGGAAAAACGGAGATGTGATTAACGACAATATCGACAACTTGCGCCCAAATCAATATTCCTTGGGCGCTAAACGGGAGGTATTATCAACCACGGACGAGCACGGAAGTGCACGGAAACACGGAGATGTAATTAACGACAATATCGACAATTTGCGCCCAAATCAATATTCCTTGGTCGCTAAATGGGGGATGTTACTAACTACGAAGCTCGTGGGGATGGGAGCACATGTGCAGCACAAAACAAAAAAAACTCACTTAAAAAGTGAACTTTTATTCATTTTTCTTGCAAATGTGCATTTTTTATTGTACCTTTGCACATAAATTGATAAATTGTGCAAAAAATCGCGTAAACAGTTATCACAAAATATGAAAATATATATCAAAATAATTACCCTATTGACGTTGTGCTATCTGTGCAATGGATGTCAGCTATATGAAGAAAAACGTAAATCGGGTACTATAGCCGAATACAACGGCAAAACCATCACACAAGAACAAATAAACAATCTCACCGCTGGACTAACACCACAAGACAGCGCAAGAGTAGCACAACAGTATATCCAACAATGGGCCACCAGCCTCATAGAATACGATATCGCCAAAGACCAAACAAACAAAAACATCGAACAACTCGTAGATGACTATCGACGCTCACTATACCTACACGAGTACGAAACAAGACTCATCGCACAACGTATGTCGCGCGCCATGGAGGATACACTCATACAAACATTCTACCAAACACATCAACAACACCTCATCCTGTCCGAAACAATCCTACAAGGACTACTACTCGTCGTACCTAACCAAGCACCCAAACTGGATGAACTCAAAAAGAAAATACAACACCCAGAAATAGAAGAAAACATAGAATGGATAGAGAAATTTGCCTACCAATACGCCGTGGGATACGAACTATTCACCGACGACTGGAAAACAACCAGCGAAATCTTTGTACGCATGCCACTGGAACAAGACAACCTGAACAAACAACTCAAAAATAAACGACAAATAGAAATACAAGACTCCATCAATACCTACCTACTACAAGTCACAGACCTACACATGAAAGGTGATGAAAAACCTATCACCTACGCACGAAAAGAAATAGAAGAAATACTACTCAGACAACGACAAGTAGAGTTCCTACAAGAAGAACGAAATAAACTATACAACAAAGCAATAGAAACAGGAAAATTAAAACTATATGAAAATGAATAAATTGGTAATTGGTAATTGGCAATTGGCGATTGGTCATTGGTTATTGGCTATTGGCTGTTGGCTATTGGCTACTGGGTGCTTGGCACAAGACAATATCATTGATGAAGTGATATGGATAGTCGGCGAAGAAGCAATCCTGAGAAGCGAAGTGGAAGATGAACGATTGCGTGCGCAATACGAAGGACAACCTATTGCAGGTGATCCATACTGCGTCATACCCGAACAATTGGCTATCCAAAAACTGTTCCTTCACCAAGCCGAACTGGACTCGATAGAAGCCAACGAGTCGTCAGTGAGCAGCCAAGTGGATATGCGCATGAACTACTACATATCCCAAATAGGTAGCAAGGAGAAACTGGAAGAGTACTTCCGCAAAACCAGCAGCGAAATCCGCGAAGAAATGATGGAGTCGGTACGCAACCAGATGATCATCCAGCAAATGCAAAGCAAACTGACGGAGAACATCCAACCTACTCCTGCTGATGTGCGTCGATACTACAGTAGTTTATCAGCCGACTCACTGCCTACCGTGCCTGCACAAGTGGAAGTACAAGTGCTGAGCTTCGAACCACCCGTACCCGTGGAGGAGACAGAACGTATCAAGAACCAACTGCGTGAGTTCACAGAACGCGTGATGAATGGTAGTGCCGACTTTGGCATGCTGGCACGCCTGTACTCGGAAGATATAGAGTCCGCTAAGCGAGGCGGCGAGCTGGGCTTCGTGGGCAAAGGACAACTGGTGAGCGAGTTTGCGGATGTAGCCTTCAACCTGACCGACCCTAAACGTGTGTCGCGTGTGGTAGAAACGGAATACGGTTATCATATCATCCAACTCATCGAGCGCAAAGGTGACCGCATAAATTGCCGACATATCTTGCTCAAGCCACGCGTGTCCTATACCGATAAGCAAAACGCCATCGTGCGATTGGACTCTATTCGTAACCTCATAGTATCAGACTCCCTGAGCTTCGAGAACGCCGTGGCACGCTACTCCGAAGATAAGTCCACCGTCATGAACGGCGGATTGATGACCAACCCCAACACAGGTGCCAGCAAGTTTGAATACCAAGAACTGCCACCTGAATTGGCACGACAAATATACAGCATGAAAGAAGGAGATGTGAGCATGCCTTTCACGATGATGGATCGTACAAAGAACAAAGAGGTGTGCGTCATCGTGCGTCTGAAGACCAAACGCGATGCACACAAAGCGAACCTCGTGGATGACTTCCAGACCATACGCAATATGCTGGTACAAGAACAGAAGACAGAGACCTTAGACCAATGGATTCGCAATAAACAAAAAGATATTTACGTACACATAGACCCTGCTTGGCGCGGATGCGACTTCCAGTATCCTAATTGGGGGAAGTAGGCAGCAGAGCCGCGGGGAAGGCTCGCGGAGCGAGCGGTGTAAAGTGTAAGGTGTAAAGTGTAAAGGAAGGGATTATAAAAGGAAAGAAGATAATATGGATGATTGGCTATTGGCTATTGGCGATGGGCCATGGGCAATGGGTAATGGCGCAGGATACGGTCAAAGTGTCACTGGTGTATTTGGAACATAGTGAGACATTGTCCTTTGATGAGAAACGCCTGCCCGATGCGCAGATTCTGCGCGGCGATGTGTGCTTCAGACACGACTCCGTGCTGATGTACTGCGACTCAGCGTATTTCTTTGAGAAAGAAAACTCGCTGCACGCTTTCGGACATGTACACCTGGTACAAGGCGATAGCCTGGAGGGATTTAGCGATGTGCTCTACTATAACGGCAACACTAAACTTGCACGCATGCGACAACGTGTACGACTGATTCACCAAGCCACCACCCTCACCACCGATAGTCTCAACTACGACCGTCAGCGAGATATAGCATACTACTTCTCGGGCGGACAAATAGTCGATAGCCTGAACACCCTCACCTCACGCTGGGGACAATATACACCAGACAATCATCAAGCAATATTCCGAGGCGATGTGAAACTGGTCAATCCGAAGTTCGTACTCACCGCCGACACCTTGGGGTACAACACAGAGAGCTATCAGTCGGACTTGGTAGGTCCTACGCAAATCATCTACGAAGAAGAGACCACTATCCTCTCCACCAACGGATGGTACAACACGAAGACCGAGCTATCGCAGCTGCTTGACCGCTCACGTATCATACACATAGATGGCATCACCCTCACAGGCGACACCATCTACTACGACAAAGCCAATGGATATGGCCGCTGTTTGGGAAACATAGAGTCCACCGATTCTGCCAACCATATGACCCTATACGGGCATGTGAGCGAGGTATGGGAGGACGGAGGCAGAGCATACGTGACCGATAGTGCTATGATGGTGGATTGGTCAGACTCCACCGCATACACCTATATGCACGCCGATAGTCTCTGGACAGAGGAGATACCCTACCAAACCTACACGCTACAACCACGCGACAGCGTGATGGTAGATTCGGTGATGATGGCGCAAGCGCCCGATACGATATGGCGAGATACCAGTTACAACCAACTGCGCGCGTTCAAGCATGTGCGCATTTACCGCGATGATATACAAGCCGTATGCGACTCCGCTCGCTACCACGGCAAAGACTCCGTACTCACGTTATACGGATTGCCTATCTGCTGGAACGAGAACAATCAGATGTCTGCCGACCTTATCCATATCTATATAAAAAACCAAACGGTAGACCATATGCACGGCATAGGCAGCGGTCTGATGGTCAAACAAGATGGGCAAAACGAATACAACCAGATGGCAGGCAAAGAGATATTGGCATACATACGGGACGAGGATGTCTATCTGGTGGATGTGCAAGGCAATGCCGAGACAGTCTTCTACCCCGTTGAGGATGATGGCTCATATATAGGCGTGAACCGCACACAAAGCAGTTTTGTCAAAGTCTATCTGCAAGATCGAAAAATAGACTATGTGCTCTTTACAACCTCCACCACAGGCGTGATGATACCACTGGATCAGGCACTGCCCGAGGAAACGAAACTCAACGGCTTCTTCTGGGCAGAATATGAGAGGCCACGGCAAGCGGCAGATATATTCCTGCACCCAGAACGTACCAAACGACCCGAAGCAAAAGCCATATCCGCATCGGCAGAAGAGGATGAAGAGGAAGAAGAACCGACACAAGGTAAACGTAAGAAAAATCAAATCAATAGAAACGTAAAACAAAATAGATAAGCTATGAAAAGAATAATTAGTATCTGTCTGCTGATGAGCAGTATCATTGCCTTTGCACACGCAGAAGGCAAACAGTATGTGGGTGTACAGTTGGGATTTACCCAACCGATTACACGACTTAATCTCCCTGTTTTAGGACAAGAAACCAAACTCACACCAACGGTGCTGAATGGCTTTAAAGTGGGTGTGGTATATGATGCAACCATCGTCAAAGGATTTGGATATACCTTAGGACTGAACTACACCTTTGGTGCCAACACCAGCGAATGGGAAAAAATAGGTATCTTAGACTATCCACGCAGACAGAAACAAGAGTTATACCACCAATTGGAGATTCCCGTGGATTGGCAATACAAATTTGAAATAGCCAACAAAACCTACCTGATGCTCTATACAGGTCCTACCCTGCAAGTGGGATTGTCCTACAAACAAAACACACGCACACAGATGACCTCAAGCGGAGAAATAGCATCAGTAGATAAAGATGTCTATACGATGGATGGCGTTGCCCTCAAACGCCTGAACGTGACTTGGGGAGTGGGTGCAGGATTGCAATATGAACGCTACTTCCTGCGCGGAGGATATGACTTTGGACTGATTAATCCCTACAAGGAAGCCACATTCCACGTGAGCGATGATTATAATCCATACACCCGCGGTCGCTTCGACCAATGGCAAATAAAAATAGGCATGTACCTCTGGGAGTTCTAACCAATGATACCTCGCGAAACCATTGACAGGATATTCTCTGCTGCTCGCATTGAGGATGTGGTGGGCGACTACGTATCCCTGAAGAAACGTGGTGCCAACCTGATAGGTCTATGCCCCTTCCACGATGAGAAGACAGGGTCGTTCACCGTATCACCGAGCAAAGGTATCTTCAAATGCTTTGGCTGCGGCAAGGCGGGACACTCGGTGGGATTCGTGATGGAAATAGAGCAATGCTCCTACGTGGATGCCCTGCGCCAACTGGCAAAGAAATACCATATCGAGATAGAAGAACGCGAACTCACCAGCGAAGAGAAACAGAAACAAGACGACCGCGAGTCGATGTTCATTGTCAATGAGTTTGCTAATAAGTGGTTCCATGACCAACTATGGAACACGCCCGAAGGCATAGCTGTAGCGATGAGCTACCTGCGCCAACGCGGACTGAGAGAGGATATTATCCGTAAGTTCCAAATAGGTTACTCCCCCGAGAAAGCCGCCCTCTGGGATGCTGCCAAGAAGAAAGGCTTTCAGGAGAAATACCTGCTCAACGACTCGCAAAATGCTCCATACATAGGTACAGGCGTATGTGGCAAGAGCGAGAATGGCAAATTGTACGACCGCTTCCGTGGGCGTGTGATGTTCCCATTCCTGTCCATTAGTGGCAAAGTCGTGGGTTTCTCGGGTCGATTGATGGTGAAGAACGACAAGGTGGGTAAGTATGTCAATTCGCCCACTTCGCTCATCTACGAGAAACATAACGAACTCTTTGGACTCTATCAAGCCAAGCAAGCAATTTCCAAGAACAATAGTTGCTACCTCGTGGAGGGACAGATCGATGTCATTCAGCTGGTGCAGTCGGGCATAGAGAACGTGGTAGCATCAGGCGGTACGGCACTCACTATCAATCAGATACGCCTCATCCACCGCTTTACGGAGAACATAGTACTGCTCTATGATGGCGACAAAGCAGGCATTAAAGCCGCCTTGCGCGGTATAGACATGATGCTGGAGGAAGGTATCAATGTGCGCGTCATACTGCTACCAGAGGGAGAAGACCCCGACAGCTTCGCAAAGAGCAGAAACGCATCTGACCTGAAAGAGTTTTTAGAGACTAATCAACACGATTTTATCCGCTTCAAGACACAACTGCTGATGGAAGAGGCGCAAAATGACCCTACCAGACGCTCGGAGATGATATTGCAAATCGTGCGCTCGATAGCAGTTATCCCAGATATTATCAAACGACAAGTATATATCAAAGACACAGCGACGTTGCTCTCCATGCCCGAAGATGTGCTGACACGCAAAGTGGCAGAGATACGCAAACAGGCAGCCGATGACCGACAAAAACGCAAAGAAACAGAACAACGACAACAGACTCAATCGCAAGAAACGCCTTCGGAGGATACACCAACAGTCGTTGCCACGGAGCCTGTAGCGCAACCCCTCACACACAAAGAGCGCAACATACTGAACCTCATACAAGTATTGATACGCTATGGCGAAAAAGTATTGTACCAAACCGAAGACCAGATGATCACGGTGGGCGAATATATCATCACCGAAATCAATAATGATAGCATTGATATCCCCAATCCTCTGCATAAACTGGTCATAGATGAGTATGTAGCCAACTACCAAGCACCGCAATTTGTGGCTTCGGTCTTCTTCCAACACCATCCTAACGAAGCTATCAGTCAGCTGGCTGTGGATATGATTGCCGACAAATACCAACTCAGCAGAATGTATAGCAAGCGCAGTATCTCTGAGAATGTCGTACAAGAGGTGCAACAAGATGAAACCAATGTGTTGCCCGAATTGGTGCAGCGCTTGTTGTTGGAACTGAAATACACGGTAGTGGATGAGCGCATTGGTAGTATGCAGCGACTGCTCAAGGAGGCACAAGAGCGTGGTGATTGGCAACTCATCACCGCCATTCTGGAACAGCAACCCCAGCTCATGGAAATTCGCACGCAGCTCTGTCGCGCTTTGGGCAACCGCGTTATCGTTCGTTAATCCAGTCTTTACACTTTACACTATACACCAACATGCTTTTCGATTCTATCGTATATGGTCCTATCCGTTCGCGCCGCCTGGGCGTTTCGTTGGGCATGAACCTCATGCCCACCACAGCCAAACTCTGCACGTTTGACTGTGTGTATTGTGAATGTGGTTGGAATCAGCCTGTCTCACACCCTATTATCCCCACCCGCGAACAAGTACGCGAGGCATTGGCCTCTCGCCTTGTCGCCTTATCGCCTAATAGCATTGATGTCATCACCTTCAGCGGTAATGGCGAGCCCACCCTGCACCCTGAGTTCTTGGGTATCATTGAGGACACTTGCGCCTTGCGCGATCAGTATTGTCCAAAAGCCAAAATATCGGTACTCAGCAACTCTACCCAATTAGGAAGACAAGACGTGGTGGAAGCATTGCGCCTATGCGACAACCGCATATTGAAGTTAGATTCGGCGATTGATGCCACCATGCGCCTGATTGACAAGCCCGTCAATACCAATCTGACCGTAGAGCAGATTGCACAATGGTTGGCACTGTTTAATGGCGACTTTACATTGCAGACATGCTTCCTGCGCGGTGAATACTGTGGGCAAACAATCGACAACACCACGAGCGAAGAACTGAAAGCATGGTACAGCATGATTGAGCGCTTGCACCCTCAACAAGTGATGATCTATGTCATAGACCGAGCTACCCCCTTACAAACATTATCTAAAGTGCCTGCTGCGGAGATGGAAGCCATAGCTGCTCCTCTGCGAGAAAAAGGCATAGATGTTATTGTCAGCGCATGAAAATATTGATTGCACCACTCAACTGGGGACTGGGGCATGCTACTCGCTGTATCCCACTTATTCGCCAATACATAGCTCAGGGGCATGAGGTGGTGCTGGGAGGCGATGGAGAGAGTCTGATGCTGCTGCGGCAGACTTTTCCCGATTTGCGTGCGATAGATTTGCCTTCGTTGGAACTGCGCTATACGGAGAATGCGAAGCAACGCGGATTCTACCTGCGCGCTATACCTGCCCTTATCCGCTTTACGATAGCCGACCACTACTACCTGCGTAGGCAGTTGGCGATAGAGCATTTTGATTGGGTGATTTCGGACAATCGGTTTGGGCTCTTCTCGCGCCAAACGCATAGCATATATATGACCCACCAACTCTATGTACAATTGCCTAAGCGGTTAAAGATTTTCGAGCCCCTCGCGCGCGCAATGCACGCGTGCATATATAAGAGGTATAAGGAAGTGTGGGTACCCGACTATGCCGATACCGAAAACAACCTCGCAGGCGACTTGGCGCATGGTGGGCGTTTTGATAGATGGGCTAAGTATATCGGGCCGCTGTCGCGGTTTGTGAATCAGGAGGAGAGAGTCGGGGGGCGAGAATCGGGAGTCGGAAATCGCGGGGCGGGTTATACCATAGTGGCTATTCTCTCGGGGTTAGAACCACAGCGTACATATTTCGAACAGGAACTTGTCAATCGCTTCAAGGAAAGCAAGGAATCAGTCTTAATCGTGCGAGGCAAGATAGGTGGACCTGCTACTACTACGCACACAGGTGCAGTGACCCTTGTACCACAAATGAGGGATGAGGAGTTGTTGCCCCTGTTACAGCGAGCAGACAAAATAATCGCGCGTAGTGGCTATAGTACGATTATGGATTTGGCAGTATTGGGATTGCTGCATAAAGCCGAGTTTCATCCTACGCCTGGGCAAAGCGAACAAGAGTATTTAGCTCAGATATTCATGCATCGCCTGCGCGGCTTTTCTACCGTCAGCCATAGCTAAGATAACGGTAGCACCTCCACGAACAATATCGCC
This sequence comes from Paludibacteraceae bacterium, assembly GCA_045579505.1. Classification (GTDB taxonomy): domain Bacteria; phylum Bacteroidota; class Bacteroidia; order Bacteroidales; family Paludibacteraceae; genus Colicola. The sequence goes on along the minus strand of JAZNMH010000013.1, from coordinate 66,022 downwards.
ACCTGCAAAGATAGTTGGCAGTGATGATTGCATTTGGTCATTGACTACGATCGTTCCTTTCTTCGATATTTCTAATCCTGCCACCGTTGATGGAATCAATGGGTTAGGACTCACACCTACGCTCACAATCACCAAATCCACAGGTAGTGTAACCGTCTTTCCTTCCACAGCCACTGGGCTTCTGCGTCCCGACTCATCGGGTTCGCCCAAGGTCATCACTTGCAATACGGCTTCTGCTACACGCCCCTGTTCAGAAGCGTGATACTCAATAGGATTATGCAGGGTCATGAACTCTACACCCTCTTCCTTGGCATGGCGTACCTCTTCCACGCGCGCAGGCATCTCCTCCTCGCTACGACGATACACGATGATAGCGCGCTCTGCACCCAATCGTTTGGCAGTACGCACTGCGTCCATGGCGGTATTACCTCCACCCACCACCATCACTGTTTTCGCACGAAGCAATGGGGTGTCGTTGTCCTGATTGGCCGCGCCCATGAGGTTCACACGCGTCAGGTACTCGTTGCAGGACATCACACCGTTGAGGTTCTCGCCTGGGATATTCATAAAGCGTGGTAATCCCGCTCCACTACCGACGAAGATACCTCGGTATCCTTGCGCTTGTAGGTCATCTATGGTCAGCGTCTTACCAATAATCGTATCACATTGGAAGGTCACACCCAGTTGGCGCAAGCCCTCTATCTCTCTATCTACTACGGCATTGGGCAAACGGAACTCTGGGATACCATAGCGCAATACGCCACCCACCTCGTGTAGGGCTTCGAAGACAGTTACTTGGTAGCCTAACTTAGCCATATCGCCAGCAAAAGCCAATCCCGCAGGACCACTACCCACGACTGCTATTTTGTTCGCTTCGCCGTTAGTGGCTTCGCGTGGGTGGTTCGCTTCGCTCGCGTGGGTGGCAGAAGCGTTAGCAGCAGTGTAATCCGCTACAAAACGTTCCAGATAACCAATAGCCACGGGCTCGTGACCCATTTTCAGGTGGATACATTGTGCCTCGCATTGTTTCTCTTGTGGGCATACGCGACCACAAACAGCGGGCAGCGTACTGCTCTGTTGAATCACTTCCGTAGCACCCACAATATTGCCTACCTCTACTTGCTTAATGAACGCAGGGATATTGATATTCACTGGACAACCCTTCACGCATGTGGGGTTCTTGCAATCCAAGCAACGATGTGCCTCTGTGATAGCTTGGTCAAAGGTCAGACCTTGATTCACCTCTTTGTATAGCGATTGCACACGTACCTCAGGTGCCAATTCGGGCATTTTAACGCGCGGGATAGCCACGCGCTCTTTGGCCTTGAGGGTGGTTGCGCGTTGTATGTTCGCTTCGCTCACGTTGTTTGCTTCGCGTTGGTGGCTCGCTTCGCCCGCGTTAATGGCTGGAGCGTTGTGTGCTGAAGCGTGGTGCTGATAGTTCTCGTAGGCGTTCTTCTCTTCCGTCGTATATTGGCGAAGGCGAGCAAGCATCTCATCAAAATCCACGGCATGAGCATCAAACTCAGGTCCATCCACGCAGACGAACTTCGTTTTGCCGCCCACCGTCACACGGCATGCACCACACATACCTGTGCCGTCCACCATGATGGTGTTCAGACTGGCTTCGGTAGGTATATCATATTTCTTGGTGGTCAGTGCCACAAACTTCATCATGATAGCAGGGCCAATAGTGATACACTTATCCACTTTCTCGCGTTGTACCAATTGCTCCACGCCCATGGTTACCAATCCCTTCTGACCCAACGAGCCGTCATCAGTCATAATAATCATCTCATCCGACACCGCAGCCAACTGCTCACGCAGAATGATTAATTCCGCAGTACGTGCAGCCAGTACGGTGATGACGCGGTTGCCTGCCTCCTTGAGTGCACGCGCGATGGGTAACATAGGTGCTGCGCCCACGCCACCGCAGGCACACACCACAGTGCCGAACTGCTTAATGGTAGTGGCTTTGCCCAATGGTCCGACTAAGTTTGCCACCTCATCTCCTGGTTCGAGTGCCACCAGTTTGGAGCTACTTACACCCATGCGTTGTACCACGAGTGTGATAGTGCCGCGTTCTGTGTCAGCATCTGCAATCGTAAGTGGCATACGCTCGCTATGTTCGTCCACGCGAACCATCACAAAGTGACCTGCGCGACGACTACGCGCAATCAGCGGAGCTTCTAACACAAGCTCTGCTACGTTCTCTGAGAAGAAACGTTTAGAAATAATCTTAGCCATAATCCTTGCCTATAACCTTTAGTCTCTCACCTAAAAGTATTTCACATCCTCGCCCATGATACTCGTGAGCAAGTTGTTTGCCAGACGACTGGCACCAAAGCGGAAGGATTGATTATTGAGCCAGTCTTGTCCTAAAATCTCCTTGACCAAGGTATAGTGTTGCACGGCCTCTTCGGTGGTGCTGACACCGCCCGCAGGCTTGTAGCACACTTTTTGTCCTGTCTTAGCGTGCCAATCCTTGATAGCGTGGCACATGATATAGGTGGCTTCAGGGGTAGCGTTTACGGCTATCTTGCCTGTAGATGTCTTAATGAAGTCTGCACCTGCTGCCATCGCCAAGATACTGGCCTTGTATATGTTCTCTGCTGTTTTCAGCGCACCTGTCTCGAGGATCACCTTGAGGTGTGCATCACGAATAGCAGCTTTGATTTCGGAGATCTCGTCGAATACTTCTTGGTAGTTACCTTCGAGGAACTTGCCGATAGAGATGACAATATCTATTTCTGTAGCACCTGCTGCCACAGCCATGGCTGCCTCTGCCACTTTCACCTCAATGAAGGTCTGCGACGCAGGGAAGCCTGCTGCTACAGCGGCGATACCGATTGGCTCGGTCAGTACGTCGCGGGCTGTTTCTACCAAGGCAGGATATACGCACATAGCAGCTACGTTGGGCACGCCAGGGAAGTGACCATCAAAATCATTTACGCGCTCAGCCATTTGAGCCACTTTGGCAGTTGTGTCATCGCCGTTGAGAGTAGTGAGGTCAATTTGGTTCAAGCACTGCATCCATACTTCGCGCGTGTTGTTCTCTGCTGTATGTTTTGCCAGTATGTCGGCTGTATTCTTCTTTACTAACTCATCCGTGAGGGTGAAAGGATATTCTGCAAATAGTTGTTCAAATTTATCCATGGTTCGTTTGTTTTAGGTGTAATGTTTATAGTGTAGAGGCAGGAAATTACTTCAACCTGCCGATAATTGTTTCGTTTCCGCGCACGGCTTCGCCCACTTTCACGAATATCTCGGTATCCAGTGGCAGATACATATCCACGCGCGAACCGAATTTAATAAAGCCAAAGTGTTCGTTGCGTTGTGCACGGTGTCCTGGTTTAGCATAGGTTACAATGCGTCGTGCCATAGCACCAGCGATTTGTCGTACAGCGATTTGCACTTTCGAAGGTGTTTCTATCACCACGAGCGAGCGTTCGTTCTCTGTGCTGGATTTAGGTAGCCATGCGCCTTGATGACGACCGTCTTGATGTTCTGACAGCAATACTGTTCCCTCTATTGGATACCAATTGGCGTGTACGTTCAGAGGCGACATGAAGATACTCACTTGCAATCGTTTCTCGTGGAAATATTCATTTTCTTCAGTTGGTTCTATCACCACCACACGCCCATCGGCAGGTGCGATAAGAAAGTTTTCATCGCCCACTTCTAATACACGAGTAGGATTGCGGAAGAAATAGGTAACAAATATCAGTAGCATCGCACTCAGAATCAGTCCAATGGCAAATACCCAATGAGGTACATACAAGAACATCAGCACATTGAATGTAAATATGAGCATGCTCAATGTGAAGATAATACCATATCCTTCACGGTGAATACGAATTTTTCTTTTTCTCTTGTGTCCCATAGTGTTGTGTTATAGTATTGAGTGGAAGTATTTATACCCACGCAGCATACGGCACTTGGCAAAGTATATCCACTGCTTGGTCCAGTCCTTGTTGCAGTTTCTTCTCGAACATCATGCGGAACATCATTGGTATATCGGCCTTGATGGTCAGTTTGATGCGGGTGTCTTGTTCTGCCACTTGCTTGAGTTGTATCCACATATTGGCATCCATAGGCAAATTATCTACGCCAAACTTGATGGTCTTACACGCCTCTTTTTCCACGATTCGAATAGCGAATCTCTGCGCCAGACCATCTACTTTGATACGGATACAATCTGTGGTAATCTCCAGTTCTTTCACCTTATCTTTGGGTATCAAGTTGCTGAAGCGATTCAGGTTTTCCAGATTGCTCAGTACGGCATACACTACTTGGTCGTTGTAGGGTATTTGTCCTATTTTGCTCTCGTATTTGGTAGCTGCCATCGGTTATTTCTCCCATTTAGCAGGGTTGTGCTGCCAGTTTTCGATGATTGATTGTTGTTCTTCGTCTATGAAGCCCATGGCTGATGCATGGCGCAGAACGGTCTCGAAGTTAGTGAGTGCGGTGAGCGACACATCCTGTTTCTCCATCTTGCGTTTGGTAGCTCCGAAGCCATAGTCGAAGATAGTGACCACACCCAGCACCTTGCAGCCATTATTACGAATGGCTTCTATCACCTTGGTGCAATTGTCACCCGTATTGATTTGGTTCTCCACGATGACTACGCTCTGTCTTGGTCGCAAGTCGCCTTCGATTTGGTTCTCCAGTCCGTGGTCTTTGGGTTGTGGGTGTACATATACGAAGGGCAGACTCAGTTGCTCTGCCACTAATACACCATGTGCGATAGCGTTGGTTGCTACGCCTGCTATGATGTCTGCATCGGGATACATCTCTGCTATTACGCGTGCCAACTCCAGGCGAATGAAGTCGCGCATCTTAGGATAGGACAGTATCTTTCGGTCATCGCAGTACATAGGTGCCGTCCAACCATTGGCCCATGTGAACGGATTCTTAGGCTGAAACTTAATAGCCTTGAGTTGTAGCAATCGAACAGCGGTCATTTCTTGTAGTACTTTCATAATATCAGTATTTAGATGGGTTATTTCTTTTTATTCCGTGCCTTTACACTCTACACTAATTATATCCACGCACGATGCCGCGAGGTGAACCCTTCACGAATGTCAGTATCACATCCCTCTCCTCGCTCTGAGGCAAGGTGTTCTCTATCTGCTCTATGGCTTGGCTCACGTTGAGTCCAGAGAGGTACATCAGGCGATATACATTCTGAATAGCGGTTATCTGCTCTTGGGTGAATGCACGGCGGTTGAGTCCCACGGAGTTGATACCGCAGTAGGATACAGGTTCGCGCGCCGCGATGATGTATGGAGGTACATCTTTGTTGACTTTTGTGCCGCCTTGTATCATGCAGTGTGCACCGATATGGCTAAACTGGTGTACCAGACTACCGCCACCGATGATAGCCCAATCGTCCACAACAACCTCGCCTGCCAGTTGAGTAGCATTGGACATGATGATATGGTCATGCAGCACGCAGTCGTGTGCTACGTGGCAGTATGCCATGATGAGGCAGTGGTTGCCCACAACGGTTTTGCCTTTGCTGGCAGTGCCGCGGTGGATAGTCACGAACTCGCGGATGGTGGTGTTGTCGCCAATGATGGCGTATGTCTTCTCGCCTTTGTACTTCAGGTCCTGTGGATCATCACCTATCACTGCACCAGCATGTATATGACAGTTCTTGCCAATACGCACACCGTCATGGATAGTCACATTATTATCAATGATAGTACCTTCGCCTATCTCCACATCGCCATAAATACAGCTGAAGGGACCTACTTGCACTGAAGGATGAAGTTTAGCGTCAGGATGAATATAATTCATATTGCTCATATTTTTTTTGTTGCTTTTAAGGCAGTTTATTAAATACTCTGCAAAAGTACTACTTTTTTTGCAAATATGCAAATAAAATCTGCAAAAAACGTGATAATCTGCTTTATTCTCCTTTCTTTTCCAATTCTTGCAGGCGTTTCATGATGTCAGGCAGTTGTTTGAATCCCACACTACTGCGGCGCCAGTTCATGGCATCAATCGCAGGTGAACCCTGATACATACCTGCTTTTCGCACGCTGCCTGCTATACCCGTTTGTGCGCCAAACACGCAGTTATCGGCTATCTCTATATGTCCAGCTACGCCTACTTGTCCAGCCAAGATACAATGCGCACCCACCTTTGTTGAGCCTGCCACACCCACTTGCGCGCAGAGGAAAGTGCTCTCGCCAACCTCCACGTTATGTGCCACTTGTACCAAGTTGTCAATCTTGGCATTGCGACGAATGAAGGTCGAACCCATCATTGCTCTATCCACGGTTGTGTTGGCGCCTATCTCTACATCATCTTCGATGACGACATTGCCTATCTGTGGGAGTTTCTGATTCACACTCTTGGCATCTGGCTCAAAGCCAAAACCATCGCTGCCTATCACCACGCCTGCATGCAAGATGCAGTCTTTACCCACGACGCAGTTGTAATAGACTTTCACGCCTGAATACAATATGCTGTTATCACCAATCTTCACATTGTCACCGATATAGGTATGCGGATAGATCTGTACGCCCTTGCCTATTTGCACGTTCTTTCCGATATAGGCAAAAGCCCCGATATACGCATCCTCGGGTACTATCACACCTTCGCTTATGTGGCATGGTTGTTCCACGCCCTGTTTGGCTGGATTCATAGCTTTGGCCACCAGTGACAATAATTGTCCCATAGCAGCGCGTGCGTTCTCCACGCGTATGAGTGTCGCTTTCGTCTCGCCTTCAAAGGCGATAGAGTCAGTCATCAGTACCACGCTCGCACCCGTCAATGGCAAATGAGGTAAGTACTTGGCATCGCAGAGGAAAGTGAGTTGTCCCTCTTTGGCACACTCTATCGATCCGACATCCCATACTTTACGATTGCCGTCGCCTGTGATTTTGCCGCCAAGCAGCAAGGCTATTTGTTGTGCGGAAAATTCCATAATATGCTTATTTTAAGTGAAATAGATAAATCTTTTGTGGTTTGTATGTCAGTGTCTCCATGTTCAGCATCTCTGATGCTTCTGCTATATCGCGCACCGAACCATCCTTGTATAAAATGTCTATCGCCTCGCCTTTCTCGCTGTAGGTGTTAGAGGTAGATATATGCTCCACAAAGAAGTAGTCGGCATCTTCTATGCTCACCCCAAAACGATTAGCATATTGCTCGCGCAGTGCCGTTTTTTTTGCTACAGTGAGTGGCTGATCAAGGAGTTTACTCTTGAAGAGTTGGCGATGGGTAAAACATTCGCACAGCACGTTCAGCACCTTATCCTCGCTGCTCATCCATGCTTTGATAGCAGATAACAGATCAGAGTCATCCAGCGCTGCGTAGTGTGTGAGTAATGTATGTGTGATGGTAGACGAACTACTGTGGTCAAGTGATAAGAAGTACTTGAGAGCTGGCGAAGCAAATAGTTCTACTCCGTTGGCAACCAACATTTTAGCGCGTGTGAGAATCTTGATGAGTACTTGCTCCGCAGCCACACTGGTGTGATGTAGATAAACTTGCCAATACATCAGTCGTCTTGCTACGAGGAACTTCTCCACCGAGTAGATACCTTTGGCTTCTACTACCAGTCTTCCTTCTTTCACATTCATCATTTTCAGTATGCGTGCGCTGGCTACACTACCTTCGGTCACGCCACAAAAGAAGGAGTCGCGACATAGGTAATCCAACCTATCCACGTCCAACTGCGAAGAGATAAGTTGGTGCAGAAAATGTTTTTCGTATTCGTCTTTGAATATTTGGATAGCCAGTTCCATGATGGCTGCCGTCTCGGCTCGCTCTTTGGGGCAAGCTATTTGGCTGGCGGAGAACCAATCGCGTATCTCGTACATCATCCTCAGACTAATGTCCTCGTGGCTCGTGCCTTTTGGCAGCATACCTGCCTCTTCGAACACGTGGGAGAAGGGGCCATGCCCTACGTCGTGTAGCAGGATGGCAGCCATGGCTGCTGTGGCTTCATTGTCGGTGATGTCCACCCCTTTCTCGCGGAGCGAGGTGATGGCTTCGTGCATGAGGTGCATCGCACCCAATGAGTGTAAGAAACGGCTGTGCATAGCACCAGGATAGACAAAGAAACTTAGTCCCAACTGACGGATACGATTGAGGCGTTGCATATAGGGATGTTGCAATATCTGGAAAAGCACTCCGTCCGGTATGCTCAAGAAACCAAACACAGGATCGTTGATTATTTTTCTTGTCTTATTCATACGGTTGTATTTTTTTTGTCGCTATGTAGCTTTATTATTTTGAGTTTTCGATTGAAGCGAATATGGAAGCAGATAGCGGCGATAGCCAGTGCGAAGATGAATCCTATCCAGATGCCTGCTGCGCCCATATTCAATGGGAAAGCGCATATTAGACCTACCGACAAGCCAATCAGTATATACGATACAAAAGCAATCACCATTGGCACCTTTACGTCCGTTATTCCACGCAACATGGCTGCACCTACCGCCTGCAAGCCATCGGCATATTGGAATAGTCCTGCCAATACAATCAATTGAGAGGCAATAGCAATCACCTCTTGGTCTTCTGTGAAAAGCATCGGGATATAATTGCGCAAACTAATCATCAGCGTAGCGCCAATCGTGTTCATTAGCAATACCAAATGCACACTGGCTGTACTGGCCATACGCACACCGTGGATATTGCCCTCACCCAACTGGTGCGACACACGGATAGTAGTAGCCGAGCCAATACCCAACGCCAGCATAAACGTCATATCCGCTATCTGATTGGAAATCTGGTGTGCTGCCAATGCCTCCTTACTAATCCATCCGATAATCACAAACGAAGCGGTGAAGAGAAACGTCTCCAACAAAGTCTGACCACCGATAGGGAAACCTATCTTTGCCAGTTCGCGGATACGCTGCCATGAGAAACGTTGCCAAGCCATGCGCAGATACTGCTTCCACTCCTTGCGCCAAGCCATAACTGCCCAGAAGCACAAGGGCATACCTATGCGCGAGATGAGCGAACCGATACCTGCACCCGTAGCACCCATCGGCTCAAAACCCCAGTTGCCATAAATGAATATCCAGTTGAGTAGGATGTTCAATCCGTTCATTACCAGCGTAATGACCATAGCCACCATCGTATTACCCAATCCCTCGAGAAACTGCTTGAAGAACGAGAAAAAGAGGAATGGCACCAGCGAGATGACAATCAATATATAGTACGGACGCGCGACCTCTATCACCGCTGGGTCTTGACCAAAATAATCCAAAAATGGAATACATGCGCAGAGCAGAATAAGCATCACAACACTCAGGAGTACTGTGAAGAGCATGCCGTTTTGGAAGAGGGAGGATATCTGGTTGTTGGCGATGGGTGATGGGCTATTGGCTATTGGCGATGAGGTATGGGTTGTGGCACCCACTTGGATACCGACAAGTGGGGTGATACCCATCAGTGCACCCATAGCAAAGACCATGACGGTGAAGAAGATGGCATTGGCGAAACTCACTGCAGCTAAGTCCACAGTGGCATAGTGTCCCACCATGATAGAATCAAAAAAGCCTACCAATGATGCGCCCAACTGAGTCAGCATCACAGGGAGCGCAACACGAAGGTTGCGTTTGTAATAGGGTAAGTATGTCTTAAATGAATACATATATAATCTTCAAAACGGGCGCAAAGGTAGTGTTTTTTCGGCAATTAAGCAAATTTTTTGGCATAAAGTTGCAAATCATTATAATTGGGTATTGCGTATGTGGCGAAAAAGCAGTACCTTTGCAGCGTCTTTTATGTCGAAGGAATACGCAGAGAATAATGTGATTGTCCAAGAGGTGGATGCACGCTACTTGGAGCGAGAGTTGGTGAGAACAGCTGAATTGATAGACCGTCATCAGGCTTTTGTGGTGCTACTGACGCACTACGACGACTTGCTTGCTACTGAACACAGGCTGGATTATCTCAGGCTTAGCAACCTGATAGGTGTGCGTGTGGGACTGCTGGAAGACAAAGAGCAGACTATTGCCCATGTGAATGATTTTCGTCACATACACGTCACCTACGGTAAGGACATAGAGGAAGCCATCGCCAAGGTTATAGATGTGATAGTTACCCTGCCCAGCGTGCGTGAGAAATACTCCAAGCGCTATATGGCCATTCGCCTATTGGAGCGTCCCGACGAGATGTTGGCACTCTTGCCCCATAGCGATGAGTTGATTCGCGTGGCTGCAGAGCAACGTGCCAGATTGCTATACAGATACGGCAAGACCGCCAAAGAGGTGATTGCTCAAGCACGTCGCGGATTTGTGCACGGTGCACTGGAGGAGACACTCACCCATGCGCAACATGATACAGGACACTCCATAGCGGATAAGATAGACAGGGTGCTGACCAACCGATGGATAGGGCTGCCACTGCTGATGTTGCTGCTGTATGGGGTGTTTGAGTGCACTTTTACCTTAGGCAGTTACCCACAAGAGTGGATAGCGATGGGGGTGGAGGCGTTGGCGGAATGGATACGCACGCTCTTGCCACAGGTATGGTGGAGTAGTCTGTTGATAGACGGTGTGCTGATGGGTATAGGTGCGGTATTGGCGTTCCTGCCGAATATCATTATCATGTTCTTCTTCCTGAGTCTGATGGAGGACTCGGGTTATATGGCACGTGCGGCATATACGATGGATAAGATTATGCACCGCATAGGATTGCACGGCAGTTCGTTCATACCAATGCTGATGGGTTTTGGTTGCAATGTGCCTGCTATCATGGCAGCGCGCGACATAGCGAACAAGAAGGACCGCGCTATCACCATGATGATGGTGCCTTTTATGAGTTGTTCGGCACGACTGCCTGTTTATATGCTGTTTATAGGCGCGTTTTTCGCAGAGCAGAAAGCGGTAGTGATGTTGTCGCTATATATATTAGGCATATTGTTGAGTATCGCGTTTGCGTGGGTAATGCAGCGCATGCCATCCTTCCGCCAGCCTAAGCATGACTATGTGAGTGAGTTGCCACCCTACCGCCGTCCCACATTGCGCAATACGGGTTTACATATATGGGAGCGTGTAGCGGATTACTTGCAGAAGATACCTGCGGTGATTATTTGGGCAAGTGTGATTATTTGGGCATTGACCTATTTCCCCACGGGCAATATGGCGGATATGGAACACAGCTATCTGGCAATGGTAGGCCATTGGATGGAACCTGTGATGCGTCCTCTGGGCTTTGACTGGAAGATGTCGGTCTGCCTCCTGACGGGTCTGCCTGCCAAAGAGGCGATAGTCTCCACGATGGGTATCCTCTATCCAAGCAATACGGCATTGTCGGCGTTTACACCTGTGACGGCATATGCGTTCATGGTGTTTGTGCTGCTGTATTTCCCCTGTGTGGCGACTATCTCCACCCTGCGCAAGGAGATTGGTGCCAAATGGGCATGGTTTAGTGTGGTACATTCATTGCTATTAGCATGGGTGATGAGTTTTCTGATACACCAAATAGGAATGTTGTTTGTTTGATTATGAAGAATATACGACTAATATTATGTTTATTGTTGGCATTCTTGCCAATAATGGTTTATCCCCATGTATGGGGAACGGTGCTGGATGACAAGGGCGAACCACTTGTCGGCGCCAATGTCTATTGGGCTGGTACGACGGTGGGTGTAGCCACCGACTTGGATGGTCGCTTCCAATTGGAACCTGTCGCAAGTACTAATTTGTTGGTCTCCAGTTTTATGGGCTTTCACAATGACACCACATCAGTAACCCAACATGGTGAACTCACTATCGTGTTGGTAAGTGATTTGCTGTTGGCAGAGGTGGATATAGTGGAGCGCAAGATGGCAGTACTTCGTTCGCGTTTGACCCCTATGACCACCGAGACGCTCACAGGCGAAGCGCTCTGTATGGCAGCATGCTGCAACCTGAGCGAGAGTTTTGAGACCAGCGCCAGTGTGGACGTGGCGTACTCCGATGCGGCTACTGGTGCAAAGCAGATTCGTCTGCTCGGACTGAGCGGAACCTATGTACAAATGCTCACCGAGAACACGCCTAATATCCGCGGACTGGCACAGTCCTTCGGTATGGAGTATATCCCTGGTCCATGGATGGAAGCTATTCAAATTAGCAAAGGCACATCCTCCGTGCTCAATGGTTACGAAGCCATCGCAGGACAAATCAACGTGGAGTATCTCAAACCGCAAACACAAGACCCCATCGCACTCAATGCTATGATTAGTACTGAAACGCATGCCGAGGTAAATGCTACTGGCGGTTGGAATATCAACGACAAAGTCTCTACGGGCATACTTTTCCATGCGCAGAATATGTCGCTCGAACTCGACCATAACCACGATGGCTTCTTAGATATGCCTAAGAATACCAATGTGAATCTGCTCAATCGTTGGTATATAAAGACAGGCGATTATACGGGGCAGTTCCTCGTGCGCGGACTCTATGACCATCGCCAAGGCGGACAAACCCAAGAGGCCATTGCCCTATTACCAATAGCCAATAGCCAATCGCCTTATCATATCGACCTCAATACGTGGCGCGTGGACGGATTTGTGAAGAATGGTTATGTGTTTGACGCCGACTTGGGTACATCTATTGGTATTATTGCTGCGGCTTCGTATCATAATCAACAGAACACCTACGGCCCTCGCCAATGGAATGCCTCTCAAACCAATGCTTACCTCAACGCTATCTTCCAAACCATGTTCGATGATTCTGCCACCGACTTGTGGGATGACCATGAGCATAAACTCTCCGCGGGATTAAGCGTAAACTACGATCGATATAATGAGTATTTATCCTTCGGAACAAACACTCCTTCCCCTAACTATATCTATGGGGAAGTTACCTCAGGCATATTCGCTGAATATACTTATACCTATCAAGATAAAGTAACGCTATTGGCAGGTGTCCGCGAGGATTATTCTTCGCAATATGGCTTCTTTACCACTCCACGTATGAATCTGCGCTACGCACCTTTCGAGTGGTGGACGTTGCGTGGTTCGGTTGGTTTGGGCTATCGTTCGCCTAATGCGATTGCGGACAATGCGGCCTATTTGGCCAGCAACCGTGTGTATCAACTCTACGCCCCCCTATACAACGCTACACCATTCAACATCACCATACACAACGTCGCACTCGCACAAGAACGCTCGATGAATACGGGCATTTCTACTGTTTTCTATATCCCTATTGGCAAACGTGAATTGCAACTATCGGGCGAATATTACTATACCAATTTCTTGGACGGTGTGATAGCCGATATAGACAGCGATTTGCACCATGTCTATCTCTACAATCTGAGCGATGTAGAAGGAGCCAAGTATTTCTCGCACAACTGGCAAGTGGAAGCCAATATGGAGATCCTGCGCGGATGGACCTTGACGGCTGCTTTCCGTTACACGGATGTGAAACACACATCGTTCAATACCTCAGCCAATGCGTGGCAACTCCGCGATAAACCGCTGCAAAACAAGTTCAAGGGTATCATCACAACCAGTTACCAGACACCGCTCAAGACCTGGCAGTTTGACCTGACAGCTCAGTTCAATGGCGAGGGGCGTATGCCCGATGGTTTTGTTGTGCCAACGGGTAGCCAACAATATACTGTGCATAATGGACAAATTTACCACAAATGGTACCCACAACTCTTGGGACAAGTGACCAAGTTCTTCCGCACATGGTCTATCTACCTGGGTGCAGAGAATATGACCAACTTCACGCAAGATAATCCGATTGTAGGCGAGAGATTGTCGGTAGGCGATAAGGCGATGAGGCATGGAGGAACAAGTGCAGGCTTTGTCAATCCATACTCCAGCAACTACGATGCATCGATGATTTGGGCACCTATCCATGGTTGGAAACTCTACCTCGGATTCCGCTGGGCACTCGAACGAGAAGAATAAATCCTATTAACGACCTTAAGGACTTTAAGGACCTTACCAACAAATAACATTATGAAACGAATCATTCTTTTTTTACTGGCAATCCTGCCAATGGCCTATGTACTGAGTACAGCAGAGGCCAAACCGAACAAACAAAAAGTAGTGTTGTATGTCTATCTCCATTGCCAAGACTGCTGCGACAAGATTCTGAAGAACATTCCTTTTGACAAGGAACTGAAGAATGGGGTGAAGGATCTGGAGTTTGACATAGCAGCACAAACGGTGACTGTCACCTACGATGCCAACAAGACCGATGTGCCTGCGCTGCAAAAAGCATTTGCCAAGATTGGTAAGCCTGCTACTACTACCAAGCCCGAGCATAGCAATCACGAACACGAGCATCATCACGAACACAACCACAATCACCAACACGAATAAAGCAACAAAGCCATGTCCCCGACATGGCTTTGTTATTGGTGATAGCGCATTGCGCGTTGCAGTTCGCGCTTGTCGTCTGCGGCTCGCATGGCTTGGCGCTTGTCGTAGGTGTGCTTACCTTGACAGAGGGCAATTTCCATTTTGGCAAAGCCGTTTTCGTTGATAAACAATCGCAGGGGGATTATCGTCTTACCGGTATCCTTCACTTGCTTGGCGAGTTTGTTGAGTTCCTTGCGATTGAGCAACAGTTTGCGGTCGCGCTTCGCCTCATGGTTGGCATAACTGCCGAAGCGGTACTCCGCTATGTGCATCTGTTTTACCCATAGTTCGTTGCCCACAAACTGGCAATAGGTATCCACCAACGAAGCCTTACTCTCACGGATGGACTTGATCTCTGTACCGAAGAGTTGAATGCCTGCTGTATATCGCTCCAGCACCTCATAATCGAAGGTTGCACGGCGGTTTTTGATATTTACATTGCTCTTTAATCGCATAAAATCGCGCAAAGGTACAAAAAAATTTGCAAGTATGCAAAAAAAGTTGTAATTTTGCAGCGAATTTATCGTTCGGGTCATTCGGGCGAGATAAGAAATTCCCGAATAGGGGACTAAATACAATAGTAAGCCGATTAAATTATAGGATTATGTTAAGAGATATTTTGTCAATCACAGGTAAACCAGGACTTTACAAATTGGTTAGTCGTGGAAATAATATGCTCATCGTTGAATCGTTGCTTGATGGCAAGCGTGTACCTACTTACGCTCGCGATAAGATTGTGTCTTTGGGCGAGATTTCGATGTACACCATGGGCGAGGATATTGCACTCAGCGAAGTACTGACCAAGTTGGGCGAGAAAGAAGGCTTGAAGGTGGCATCTATTGACCCTAAGAAGGCGGACAACGACGAGTTGCGTGACTTCTTCGGCGAGGTGTTGTCTGACTTTGACCGTGACCGCGTGTATCCAAGCGATATTCGCAAACTCATACAGTGGTACAATATCCTCATCAACGCTGGCATCACCGATTTTACCATCGATGAGGAGGGCGAAGAGGTTGCTGCCATTGAAGAGAAGAAGATAGAAACAAAGAAACCTGCTCCTAAGGCTCAAGTGAAGACCCAGAAGGCTGCGGCTTCATCTGCTCGCACCGGAGTAGGCGCTAAAAAAGGTTGATCCTTCAGGATATCATTAATATCATAGAATCTGTAGCACCCTTGAGTTACCAAGAGGCTTGGGATAATTCGGGACTACAGGTGGGTGACCGCAATGCAGAGGTTCATGAGGCATTGTTGACCGTAGATGTGACAGAATCTGTGGTCAATGAGGCTATTTCTATAGGTTGCGATTTGATTATATCGCACCATCCGTTGCTTTTCAGAGGACTCAAGCACCTCACGGGTGCTACGCCCCAGGAGCGTTGTGTGATGAAGGCACTGCGCCACAATATCGCCATTTATTCGGCACATACCTCTATGGATAGTTATCTGCATGGTGTCAGCGGACGCATGGCGGAGAAGTTAGGCATACAGGACTATCGTATCCTTATCCCTTCTGCCTCCCATGTTGGTGCAGGCTTGGGTGTGATAGGTGACATGGCGGAGCCCATGGAGGCAGAGGCGTTTGTGGAGCATGTGGCGCGGGTGTTTGCTGCGCCTAATACAGCTCTGAGATGGGTGAAGGGAGAGGATAAACGCATTAGCATAGTGGCTATCTGCGGCGGTGCAGGAGCCGAGTTCCTTGAGCAAGCGATTGCGCAGGGGGCAGATGCTTTTGTCTCGGCTGACTTCAAGTACCATGAGCTGCAAAATGCGTATCAACGTATCACCGTGGTGGATATGGACCACTGGGTGAGTGAGCATTTTACGCGGGAGATTTTTGAGCAGTTGCTCTCTCCTTATATTTCCACGCGCATCGCGCGCGCGGATGAGAGCCCCATTAAATACCATGCCTTTAACCTCTAACCTTTAACCTCTCGCCTGTACACTCCAAACGAATATTAACATTAAAACAACATACAATTATGGCTAAAGAAAAAGTAGAACAAGAGTTGACCGTAGAAGAGAAACTACGCGCTCTGTATGAATTGCAAACTGTAAACTCTAAGATTGATAACCTGCGTATCTTGGCAGGTGAGTTGCCTCAAGAAGTAAAGGATATGGGCGATGAAATCGAGGGTTTGAAAACACGTTTGACCAATATTGAGAATAGTATCAAGGAGTACGAAACGGGTATTTCGGACCATCGTGTACGTATTGAGAATGCTAATGCAGCTATTTCTCGCTACAAAGAGCAACAAAACAATGTTCGCAACAACCGCGAGTACGACAATTTGACCAAAGAGATTGAGTACCAAGAATTGGAGATTGAGGCTTCACAACGCAAAATCGCTAAGTTCAAAACTGAACTGGAGGAGCGTCAAGCAGATAAGCAGAAGACTGTGTCCGAAATCGAAGACAAGACTGTGGATCTCAACCAAAAGCGCAATGAGTTGGACTCTATCTTGGCAGAGACTAAGGAGCAAACTGAGAAACTCATGCTGCGCGCTACAGACTTGGAGAAGCATATTGAGGCACGTCTCGTCACTGCTTTCCACCGTATTCGCAAGAATGCGCACAACGGTTTGGCAGTTGTGAAGGTAGAGCGTGATAGCTGCGGTGGTTGCCACAGCAAGATCCCAGCACAACGCCAATTGGATATCCGTCTGCGCAAGAAAATCATTGTTTGCGAGTTCTGCGGACGTATCTTGGTGGACACTGAGATTGATGCTAAGAAGAAATAATCCCATCCCCTAACTTCCCACTTCTAACAAAGAAGTGGTCTGATTTATGGCTGAAGAAATCATACCAACCAGTTCGTACAACGACGATAATATCGTCCACTTGGATGACCGCGAGCATATTCGCCGTCGTCCGGGTATGTATATCGGTAAATTAGGTGACGGTAAGCACGACGATGATGGTATCTACGTGCTTATCAAAGAGACGATTGACAACTCTATCGATGAGTTCCGCATGAATGAGGGTAAGGTGATAGAGGTCACCGTGCATCCTTATACCGATGAGACGGGCTATACGGGCGAGATTGTCCGTGTGCGCGACTATGGCCGTGGCATACCATTGGGCAAGATGGTGGAGGCGGTGTCGTTGCTCAATACGGGTGGTAAGTATGACACCAAGGCTTTCAAGAAGTCCGTCGGCTTGAATGGCGTGGGTACCAAGGCTGTTAATGCACTCAGTTGGAAGTTCACTGTGCAGAGTTTCCGTGATGGCAAGACCCGCCGCGCGGAGTTCCGACAGGGACACCTCGTCTCCGATACCGAAGTGCAAGACTATGCTGGCACCGAGAAACGCGGTACCTGTATAGAGTTTGTGCCAGATAATAGCAAAGGCTTGTTCGAGAACTATCATTTCCGCGACGAGTTTATCGAGACCATGATGCGCAATTATGCGTACCTCAATACGGGTCTCACTCTTGTGTATAATGGTAAAAAATATACCTCTAAGAATGGTTTGTTCGACCTTCTCACAGATAATATGACGGTTGAACCCCTGTATCCTATCATTCACTTGAAGGGCGAGGATATAGAGATTGCGCTCACCCATACCAATCAGTCAGGCGAGGAGTATCACTCCTTTGTCAATGGTCAGCACACCATTCAGGGCGGTACACACCAAGTGGCTTTCCGCGAGGCGATAGCGCGCACGATTAAGGAGTTCTTCAGTAAGAATCAGGAGTATAGCGACATCCGCAACGGCGTAGTGGGTGCTATTGCCATTAATGTCTCCGAACCGGTCTTCGAGAGCCAAACCAAAGTGAAACTGGGTTCCAAGGATATGTCACCAGAGGGCGGGCTGTCGGTTAATAAGTTCGTCGGTGATTTCATCAAGCAGCAACTGGATAACTACTTGCATAAGAATCCTGAACTGGTGGAGGTGATGCTCCAGAAGATTCAGGACTCCGAGAAAGAGCGTAAGGCGATTGCGGGTGTGACGAAGGCGGCTCGTGAGCGAGCTAAGAAGAATCTCCTCAATAACCCCAAGCTGCGTGATTGCCAAGTGCACTATAATGATGCCAAACCCACCAAGTCTGCCAAGGATGCCGATGACGATTTGCGTCAGGAGAGTAGTATCTTTATCACGGAGGGTCTTTCGGCTTCGGGTTCTATCACCAAGAGCCGCGATGTGCGCACCCAAGCAGTCTTTTCATTGCGTGGTAAACCGCTGAATAGTTTTGGACTAAGCAAGTCGGTCGTGTATGAAAACGAAGAGTTCAATTGCCTGCAATCAGCGTTGAATATTGAGGACGGTCTGGATGAACTACGTTATAATAAGGTCATTATCGCTACCGATGCCGATGTGGATGGTATGCACATTCGCCTGTTGATGCTTACATTCTTTCTCCAATTCTTCCCAGATTTGGTCAAGAAAGGGCATGTCTATATTCTCCAAACCCCTCTTTTCCGCGTGAAGAACAAGAAGGAGACACGCTATTGCTACTCTGAGGAGGAACGCTTGCAAGCCATTGAAGCGCTCAAACCCAATCCCGAGATCACCCGATTCAAAGGTCTTGGTGAGATCAGTCCCGATGAGTTTAAGGGCTTTATTGGTAAGCAGATACGCCTCGACCAAGTTACACTGCGCAAGGAAGATGCCGTCAAAGACTTGCTCAATTTCTATATGGGTAAAAATACGACCGAGCGTCAAAACTTCATAATCAACAACCTTGTTATAGAAGAAGATGTGGAGTAGTCTATTGCCTTTGATACTTTTCGTGGCTCTCGGCATTGCTGTGCTGATTGTCTTTGAGGTTCGTGCCCGCAAGCAGCAGAAAAACAATGCTGAACTTCTGAACAATGCTGAACACTCTGCGGAGCAGACACCAAACCTCTCTACGCAAAGCGCGGACGATGGCTGCTGCGGTGAGCACTTGGTTTGCGAACGTGAGACGCTTTTGCAGACCAATGCCAAGGTGGAGTATTACGATGACGAGGAGTTGGATGCGCTCATTGGTATCCCTGCGGAAGATTACACGGCAGAGCAATATCAAATGATTCGAGATGTCTTTGATACGCTGCAAAGCAAGGATGTGCCTGGTTGGGTACGTAGCATTCAACTACGCAACATTCAGTTGCCCTTGGACATTCGTGAAGAGGCATTGCTCATTGTTATTGAGCGACGAAAAGCATAAATTCCGATAATAGTTATCACCATACTGACGACACCCAACCATAGGGTGTCGTTTGTGCCTATGGCATCTACTTTCTCCATGTCCCAACCTTGTCGCAGGGCAACGAAGTAGAGCAGTACTGCCATGGCGTTGTTGGTGAAGTGCATCAATATAGGTATCCACAGGCTGCCCGTCCATGCTAACATATAGCCAAATAGCGCCCCCATCAGCATACGAGGCACAAAGCCGTAGAACTGCAAGTGTATCGCTGAGAATAGTATGGCGCTGCACCAAATCGCCATGTGTGGTATCCTCTCGCCTTCTCGCCTTTTCGCCTCATCGCCTTTTTCGCCTTTCGCCTGAAAGAGGCGTTGCAACACGCCGCGGAAGGTCAATTCTTCTGCCATAGCGGGCAATAGTGCCATCAGTAGCAGGTTGATAATCAGTCCTCCTATTGTAGTTACATTCAGAAACTGCTCGGTGAGTACTTTTGCATTTTCTTCAGATGTTTTCATCCATTGCTCCAGTGGTTCGAGGAAGGCAGGGAGGGTCATTTGTTGATTCCAATAGCTCAATAGGTTTATTGCGGGCAATGCCACTAACATAAGGATTATAGCCCATATCCCATTGCCCATCACCCATCGCTTATCGCCTATTGTGCATCGCCCATTGCCTTTCATCCGCAACCACTCCAATGGTTGTTTGCTCCACAGATATGCCATGCACAAGGGGGGTAGCAAGAATATCGCGGTCGTTTGAATGAACTGTACCCATTTTAATGCATTGACTGACAATGGTTGTTTGAATAGAAAGATACTTCCCATCGCAAGAATGCTCAATAGGAATATACATCCCAACCATTGAATGACTTTCACCGCCCAATGGGCGTGTGCATATTTACCTTTCATGATCTTCATAATTTACAAAACCGTCTGCAAAATTACAAAAAAAAAATAAAATAAGCAAGAGAAACACCAAAAACAACAAAAACTTCTATTTCCCGAACTTATTCAGTCAATGATTTTTCCGTTATTTGTGTGCTATATAAGAAAAAACATGTAAAACCTTTGTTTTTTTAAGTAAAAAGTAGTACCTTTGCACCGAATTTGGCGAGATGGGCAGCAATGTCCCATGGGTATATAGTAAAAAACGAATGAAACGCAAACAAGATACATCTTTTCGAGTGGAGGCAGCGGCAGAATTGATGCCTTTTCTGTTCTCTAAGTTGGGCGGCATGACCCGCACCAGCGTCAAACAACTGCTCAGTCAGCGTCGTGTGACGGTGAATGCAGCTATTCAAACCCGCCATGATACTCCGCTCAAAGCGGGCGATGTGGTACAGGTGCTACAGGGTAGGGGCAATATTGAGCTCCGTCACCCAAAACTGCGTATCATCTACGAAGATGATGCGCTCATTATCGTGGAGAAGAAGAACGGACTGCTCACTGTGCCATACAACCCCAAGAGTAGCGAGATGACGGCCTTCTCCATCCTCAAGGAGTATGTCAAGAAAGAGTCCAGACGCAACACCGTGCATGTGGTGCACCGCCTTGACCGCGAGACCAGCGGTGTGTTGGTTTTTGCTAAATCGCCTGAACTGCAAGAGTATATGCGCACTTATTGGCGCCAACTAGTCTCCAAACGCACATACGTGGCTCTCGTGGAGGGACTGTTCGAGCAGAAAGAGGGCACCATCACCACTTGGCTGACCGAAGACCCCCGAACGGGCATGGTGTATTCATCGCCTAAGGATGATGGTGGACAAATAGCCGTGACGCACTACAAGGTGCTCAAAGAATTGGAACCCGAAATCGACAGTCCAGATGTAGCCATGTCTCTCATAGAACTGAATCTGGAGACGGGGCGCACCAATCAGATTCGTGTGCACATGCAGAGCGTGGGGCATCCCGTGATTGGCGACCGTAAGTATGGTCATGGCAACGAGTATTCGCCCGTTGACCGCCTCTGTCTGCACGCTAAGGTGCTCGAGTTTATCCACCCAATGACCGAGAAGAAAGTGCGTTTTGAGGCAGCAGTGCCTAAGGAAATGCTTAGACCATTTAATGTGTAGGAGGCTATAAGGCAGATTATAAGGCGATTGGGCTAAAGGCACGAAGCAGCGGCGCAGCCGCATATTACCAGCCTCTAACCTTTAGCCTCTAACCTTTAGCCTATAAACAAGAATAATATGAAACTATCATTCAACGATGTTTTTCAACCTAAGCTCTTCCATACGCTGAAGAGCTACACCAAACAAAAACTGATGCAGGACTCTATCGCTGGACTGATTGTCGGCGTGGTGGCTATTCCATTGGCGATAGCTTTTGGTATCGCTTCGGGTGTAGGACCTGCAGAAGGTCTTATCACAGCTATTATTGCAGGATTTATCATCTCTGCTTTCGGTGGTAGCAAGGTGCAGATTGGCGGTCCTACGGGCGCGTTCATTGTCATCATTTATGGTGTGATACAGCAGCACGGCCTCACGGGCTTGCTCATTGCCACGATTATGGCGGGTATCATGCTGATTCTCATGGGTGTGTTCAAGCTGGGCAGTATCATTAAGTTTGTCCCTTATCCTGTGATTGTGGGCTTCACGGCAGGTATTGCGCTGACCATTTTCTCTACGCAGATGAACGACCTGTTTGGTATGAATATACAGGGTGTGCCTGCAGATTTTATCCATAAATGGGTATGCTACGCGGAGCACTGGAAGGATATTAACTGGTGGGCGTTCGGTATAGGTATCACCTCGTTGGCGATATTGATAGGTATGCCTCGCATCAGCAAGAAAATCCCTGGTTCCTTGGTAGTAATCATTGTTATGACCTTGGTTACTTGGCTGTTGCGTCGTTATGCAGGCGTGGAGAGCATTAAGACCATTGGCGACCTCTATACGATCCCTAACGGTATTCCTGCGCCACACTTGCCATCCTTCGAGTTAGCAGAGGGTCAGACTTTCTGGAGTTTGGTGCAGAGTCTTTTCCCTGCGGCTTTCACCATTGCTATGCTGGGCGCTATTGAGTCGCTCTTGTCGGCTATGGTGGCTGATGGTGTGATAGGCGATCGACATAACTCGAACACGGAGCTGATTGCGCAGGGTGTGGCGAACGTGGTGGTGCCATTCTTCGGTGGTATCCCTGCTACGGGTGCTATCGCGCGTACCATGACCAATATCAACAACGGCGGTAAGACGCCTGTGGCAGGTATCGTGCACGCTATTGTGCTGATGGCGGTGCTGCTGTTCTTCGGTCCATTGGTAGGACTGATACCTATGGCGTGTCTGGCAGGTATATTGATTATGGTGAGTTACAATATGTCGGAGTGGCGCTCTATCGTATGGCTCGCTAAGAACCCTAAGTCAGACTTCTTGGTGATGCTTGTAACTTTCATTCTGACCGTGCTCTTCGACTTGACGATTGCCATTGAAGTGGGACTGCTGTTGGCGGTTATCCTCTTCATTAAGCGTACCAATGAGTCCACCACAGTGCAGTCGTTCACCAACGAATTGGATCCAACGCACAACAACGACCTGCGCTTGCATGGTCAAGACTTGGAGACCCTGAAGATTCCGCCATACACCGAGGTGTATGAGATTGATGGTCCGTACTTCTTCGGTATCGCCAACAAATTCGACGACATCAGTCGCCGCACGCATAGCGACGAGCAGAAAGTGCGTATCATTCGTATGCGTAAGGTGTCGTTTATCGACTCGACGGGTATCCACAACCTGGAACAGCTATATATGCGATTGCAACGCGATGGCATACAACTGGTGCTCTCGGGTGTCAATGAGAAAGTGTTCAACACCCTGGACAAAGCAGGGCTTGTGAATAAGATCGGCCGCGAGAACGTGCGCAACCATATTAATGGTGCCCTCGCTCGCGCTGAGGAAATAGTTAAATCAGACGATTAGGAAAAAAGGCGAGAGGCGATTAAAGGCACGAAACAGCGGCGCAGCCGCATAATACCAGCCTTTAACCTCTAACCTTTAACCTCTAACCTCAAAAATAGAAATCATGAAACGTCTTCTTCTTTCCGCATGGCTACTATGTTTGTCAGTAGCGATAATGGCTCAGGCCAAGTATGTGTTCTTCTTCATTGGCGACGGCATGGGTGCTAACCAGGTGCTGGCTGCCGAGATGTACCAAGCGGCTCTCCAAGGGCAGATTGGCCGTGTGCCATTGCTCATGAGCCAGTTCCCTTATTCGGGTCAAGCAGCTACCTTCTCTACTTCCTATGGTATAACAGACTCTGCTGCTGCGGGCACTTGTCTGGCTTCGGGCAAGAAAACCGACAACGGTATGATTGGTCAGACGCCAGATGGCGAGCCTGCTATCAGTGTGGCTTCTAAGCTCCATGATGAAGGCTGGGCTGTGGGTATCATGTCCTCTGTGCCTGTGGATCACGCTACGCCTGCTTCGCAATATGCGCACGCAGAGAAACGCTATGAGTATTATAAGATAGGTACCCAACTCACCCAAACGGGCTTCAACTTCTTCGGCGGTGGCGGATTTCAGAGTCCTGTGAACAAGGACGATGCGTCAGCGCCTAATCTCTATGATCTGACGCGCGAGGCGGGTTATACGATTGTAGGTAGCTACGAGGAGGCGAAGGCGAATATTGATGCCGAGAAGATGTTGCTCGTGCCAGCTGAGGATATTGCTAATCCTACGCGTGGCGCAGGCGCTTTGCCATACGCTATTGACCGCCAAGAGGGTGACTTGAGTTTGGCGCAGATAGTGGATATAGCTATCCAACGCCTCTCTCAAAAGGAGCGTTTCTTCATGATGGCGGAGGGCGGAAAAATCGATTATTCGGGTCACGGCAATGACCCTGCTACCAATATCCACGAGGTCATGGATTTTGATAATGCCATTAAGGTGGCATATCAGTTCTATAAGCAACACCCTGATGAGACGCTTATCGTCGTGACGGCTGACCATGAGACAGGCGGTATGGCGTTGGGCAAGGAAGACTCTTTTGAGTTGCAACTCCTCCAATACCAGACTTGCTCATCGGATGTCCTCTCGCAGCAGCTCAGTCGTCTGCGCGAGGAGAACGGCGCAAAGCTCACATGGGCGCAAGTGAAGAACCTGCTCTCGGAGCTCACAGGTTTGTATGCGGCTATCGAATTGGATAAGGATGAGGATGCAAGTTTGCAAGAGGCATTTAAGCAGATGATGCGCAAGCAGTCATCTGTGAAGACCTTGTACGAGGATATTAACCTCTTGGCTGCGCGTGCTAAGGCAATCTTGAGCGACAAGGCTGGAGTAGGTTGGGTAGGCGAGAACCACACGGCTTCCGCAGTACCTGTCTTCGCTGTGGGTGTAGGCGCAGAGCGCTTCACGGGTTGGATGGACAATAGCGAGATTGCTCCACGAATCTATCAAGCCACGCGATAATGCTTGACACCACCTATCTCTACCATTTTCTTACAGCGGATATTCCCGTTACGGGCTTCATCGCTGTATCATTTAGATAAAAAATGGTGTGTACCTTTTGCATCCAATCTCCATAACCCCACTTTCAAGCAAACTTGAGTGGGGTTATGCCTATTGTATGCAGATAGATAAATCTATCTTTTTTTGAAAATTATGCTCGCTTTCTTGCAAATGTGCATTTTTTGTAGTACCTTTGCAAGATTTTTGTTGATTATGCTACGCATACTGGGCGAAAATAAACAGAAAATAACTAATAATACAATACAACTATGTCAAAAGCATTACTTATGATTCTCGACGGCTGGGGAATCGGAAACAAATCACAAGCCGACGCTATCTCTTGTACTCCAACTCCACACTGGGATGCACTATTAGAGAAGTACCCTCACAGCCAACTACAAGCCAGTGGCGAAAACGTAGGTTTGCCTGATGGACAAATGGGTAACTCCGAAGTAGGTCACCTCAATATAGGTGCAGGTCGCGTAGTCTATCAAGACCTCGTGAAAATTAACCGCGCTTGCAAAGACGGTAGTATCCTCGAAAACCCAGAAATAAAATCTGCTTTCGGTTATGCCAAAGAAACAGGCAAGAAACTCCACCTCATGGGACTCACCTCTAACGGTGGTGTACACTCTTCTTTCGACCACCTATTCTACCTCTGCGATATTGCAAAAACCTATGGATTAGACGGCAAGACTTTTATCCACTGCTTCATGGACGGCCGTGATACCGACCCTAAGTCTGGTCTTGGCTTCATCGACCAACTCCAGCAACATCTCGCTACCAGTTGCGGTGAGATTGCCTCTATCCAAGGTCGTTTCTACGCTATGGACCGCGATAAACGTTGGGAACGCGTGAAAGTGGCTTACGATTGTATCGTTAAGGGCGAAGGCAAGGCATCTGAAGATATGCTCAAGGCCGTAGAGGAGAGTTACGCAGAGGGTGTAACCGATGAGTTCATCAAACCAATCGTACATGTACGCGACGGCAAGCCAGTGGCTACCATCGAGGAGGGCGATGTGGTGATCTTCTTCAACTACCGCAACGACCGCGCGAAAGAGCTTACCATCGTACTCACCCAACAAGATATGCCAGAGCAAGGTATGACCACTATTCCTAACTTGCAATACTACTGCATGACTCCATACGACTCTTCTTTCCAAGGCTTGCACATCCTCTTCCCAAAAGAGAACGTACAAAACACCATGGGCGAGATCGTGTCTAATGCGGGCTTGAAGCAACTCCGTATCGCTGAAACCGAGAAGTTTGCACACGTAACCTTCTTCTTCAACGGCGGCCGCGAGGCAGAGTACGCAGGCGAGGAGCGTATCCTAATCCCTTCACCCAAGGTGGCTACCTACGACCTTCAACCAGAGATGTCTGCTCCTGAGGTGACTGAGGCACTCTGCGAGGCACTCAACACACAGAAGTACGACTATATTACCCTCAACTTCGCCAACGGCGACATGGTGGGTCACACAGGCGTGTATGCGGCTATCAAGAAAGCTGTAAAAACAATTGATGAATGCGTGGATAAAGTGGTAAATACCGCCCTCAAGAATGACTACGAGATCATCATCATTGCTGACCACGGCAACTGCGACAACGCTATCAATGCCGACGGCTCGCCTAATACTGCTCACTCGCTCAACCCAGTGCCATTCGTATATGTGAGCAAAGAGCACACCGACGCACAACTCGAAGACGGTATCCTCGCCGATGTGGCTCCATCCCTCTGCCACATCCTCGGCGTAGAGCAACCAGCAGAAATGACAGGACATAACCTCATTAAGAATTAAGAATTATGGCACTTCAGTGTGGTATAGTAGGACTTCCTAATGTCGGCAAATCGACCCTATTCAACTGCTTGAGCAACGCCAAGGCGCAATCGGCTAACTTCCCTTTCTGTACGATCGAGCCCAACGTAGGCGTTATTACTGTACCCGATGAGCGACTTATCAAGCTCGGCGAACTCTGCAAACCCGAACGCGGTGTGATACCAACCACCGTTGAAATCGTGGATATTGCGGGATTGGTGAAAGGTGCAAGCAAAGGCGAAGGACTGGGTAATAAGTTCCTCGCAAACATCCGTGAGACGGATGCTATCATTCACGTACTCCGTTGCTTCGACGATGAGAACGTTGTACACGTGGACGGCTCTGTGGATCCTATCCGCGACAAAGATATCATCGATGCAGAACTCCAACTCAAGGATCTTGAGACAGTGGAGGCACGCATCCAAAAGATTGAGAAACAAGTGCGCGTGGGTGGCGACAAACAAGCCAAAGTGGCACTCGATGTCCTTCTCAAGTACCGTGAAGCCCTTTCACAAGGCAAGTCGGCTCGCACCGTAGAACTCATCAACAAAGATGAGGAACTGGTAGCCAAAGAGATGATGCTGCTTACCAGCAAACCAGTGCTCTATGTCTGCAACGTGGATGAGAACTCTGCGGTTAATGGCAATACCTATGTGGAGCAAGTGCGCGAAGCCGTCAAAGATGAGAACGCACAAGTGCTTATTGTTGCAGCGAAGATAGAGAGCGAGATTGCCGAGCTGGAGACCTACGAAGAGCGTCAGATGTTCCTCGATGAAATCGGGCTTTCTGAGTCAGGTGTGAGCCGTCTCATCAAGGCAGCATACGCACTGCTCGACCTTCGCACTTTCCTCACCGCAGGTAGCGACGAAGTACGTGCTTGGACCTTCCGTGCAGGCAGCAAAGCTCCTCAATGTGCAGGAGTTATCCACACCGATTTTGAGCGTGGCTTCATTCGCGCAGAGGTAATCAAGTACGAAGATTATATCGCACTCGGTGGCGAGTCTGCTTGCCGTGCAGCAGGTAAATTGGGCATCGAAGGCAAAGAATACGTCGTGCAAGATGGCGACATCATGCACTTCTTGTTTAACGTGTAAACTTTGGAATAATGTTCGATTTTTTAGACGCTTGGTTAAGCACTGGCGGCTTTTGGGTAGCAGTACCACTGATTATTGTGGGCTGTGCTGCCCTTATCAAGGGGGCTGACTTCCTCGTGGACGGTGCTTCGGGGCTGGCAAAGAAATATGGCGTCAGCGATATTGTGATTGGTCTGACCGTCGTGGCCTTCGGTACCAGTATGCCCGAGTTCGTAGTAAACATGGTGGCAGTAGGACAAGGAAGTACCGAGATTGCCATTACCAACGTCCTCGGAAGTAATATTATCAACACCTTTGTCATCTTGGGTTGTACGGCACTAATATTCCCGATTTCATCGCAAAAAGCTACTCGCCGTTTCGACATACCTTTTAGTATGTTGGCAGCACTATTGGTGTTGCTGTTTGCGGTGTACAATAGTCCGTCATGGTTGCAAATAGAGCATTTGTTCAACATGAGTATAACCCAACCATCTATCAGCGATTTGGGCTCTCTCAACCTCGGACAAGGTACAGCGGGATTCATCTCAGGCGTAGGTGGCAGTATCCTGCTCATCTTCTTCCTCATCTTCCTTTGGCATAATTTCAAAGGTATTGGTAGCGCACCACAAACAGAGAGTAACGAAGGCTACAAGCCCATGTCTGCCAAACGTGCATTGGCATTGATTCTCGGCGGACTGGTGGGCTTGGTTGTCGGTGGCGAAGTGATTGTCAAGAGTGCTACTTCTATTGCACACTCTTTAGGTGTGAGCGATGCAATTATCGGTTTGACGGTTGTAGCGTTGGGTACATCATTGCCCGAGCTGGCTACCTCTTGTATGGCAGCATTCAAAAAGAACTGCGATATTGCGTTGGGTAATGTGATAGGTAGCAATATCTTCAATATCTTCTTTATTCTCGGTACGAGCGCATGCGTCAAAGCATTGCCTGGCTACCACGGATTGGAGATTGATGCTCTGATGGCTGCATTGGGTAGTGTCTTTGTGATGCTCTTTGTCTATCTCACCAAGAAGCACGAGATCAAGCGTTGGCACGGAGCCATCCTCCTTCTTACCTACGCTGCTTATCTCACATATCGAATAATAACCCTCTAAACACTAAATAGTAGGCGCTTTGCGCCGTCCACTAAACAATAAAAACATATGTCAAAAATCCAACTCCCCGAAAATGCTAATCGCCCGCTCAAACCAGGCGAGAAGTACGAACCGATCCTCAAACCTAACCAAGAGTATCCAGAGATAACACCTTATAGCGTCATCATGGGTGTTATCATGGCAGTCATCTTCTCGGCTGCCGCAGCGTATCTTGGTCTCAAAGTCGGTCAAGTATTCGAAGCAGCTATCCCTATCGCTATTATCGCTGTAGGTCTCTCCTCTGCCATGAAGCGCAAGAATGCCCTTGGCGAGAATGTCATCATCCAATCCATTGGTGCCAGTAGCGGTGTTATTGTAGCAGGTGCCATCTTCACCCTCCCTGCGCTCTATATCTTGCAAGCCAAATACCCCGATATCACCGTCACTTTCATGCAAGTCTTCCTATCATCCTTGCTCGGCGGTTGCTTGGGTATCCTCTTCCTTATTCCTTTCCGCAAGTACTTCGTGCAAGAGAAGCACGGCGAATACCCCTTCCCTGAAGCTACGGCTACCACACAGGTGCTCGTTTCGGGCGAACAAGGTGGCAACCAAGCCAAACCCCTCATTTGGGCTGCAGGTATTGGTGGTCTCTACGACTTCGCTGTTTCCTCTTTCGGACTTTGGACTGAGAGTTTGAGCACCCGCATGATGGGTTGGGGCGAAGCATTGGCGGCGAAGTTCAAACTGGTCTTCTCTATCAACACTAGTGCCGCGGTATTGGGTCTGGGCTATATCATCGGTCTAAAGTACGCTGCGGTTATCTGCGCGGGCTCATTCTTCATCTGGTGGGTACTCCTTCCATTGCTCGGCAGTATCCCTGGCATGGCAGAAGTGGACCCACAAACCATGTTCGTGGATTATGGCCGCAATATCGGTATCGGTGCCATCGCTATGGCAGGTCTGATTGGTATTGTCAAGAGTTGGGGTGTCATCAAGTCCGCAGTCGGACTGGCAGGCAAAGAGCTCGGTGGCAAAGGTAAAGCAGTCATCACCGCCTCCCTCCGCACGGAGAAAGACCTGAGCATGAAATTCGTGGTTATCGCTATTGCCGTAGCCCTCGTGATTACGCTCGTGTTCTTCTGGCTCGGCGTACTCGGCAATTTCTGGCAAGCAATTGTGGCTTTCCTCGTGGTGGCAGTCATCGCATTCCTCTTCACTACCGTGGCAGCCAATGCTATCGCTATCGTGGGTAGCAACCCTGTCAGCGGTATGACGCTGATGACCCTGATTATCGCTTCCGTAGTCTTCGTGGCTATCGGTATGAAGGGCTCCAGCGGTATGGTTGGAGCGATGGTTATTGGTGGTGTCGTTTGTACCGCACTCGCTATGGCAGGTGGCTTCATCACCGACCTCAAGATTGGTTACTGGATTGGTACTACCCCACGCAAACAAGAGACTTGGAAGTTCCTCGGCACCCTCGTTAGTGCTGCTACTGTGGGTGGTGTGATGATTATTCTGAACAGGACTTACGGTTTCGTAGGCGAGAACGCACTCGTAGCACCTCAAGCCAATGCGATGGCTGCGGTCATCGAACCACTGATGAGTGGTCAAGGTGCACCATGGATGCTTTATCTCGCAGGTGCTATCCTCGCATTGATTCTCAACTTTATGGGAGTACCTGTGTTGGCATTTGCCTTAGGCATGTTCATCCCATTGGAACTCAACACTCCATTGCTCGTGGGTGGTGCTATCGCATGGCTCGTGAGCCGCAAGCGCGAGAAAGATGGCGAGAAAGCCGAAGAACTCGCTCAAGCGCGCAATGAGAAGGGTACGCTCATCGCTTCTGGTTTCATCGCCGGTGGTGCATTGATGGGTGTAGTGAGTGCTTTGATTAAGTTCTGCGGCGTAGAGTGCTATTTAGGCACTTGGGCAGCAAGCAACGGTGCCGCTTTGGTCGGCGTAGTAGCATACATAGCACTGATCATCTATTTCATCCGCGTTGCTTGCGTTAAAAAATAGCAACTATAATTCACCCCATTACTCTACCTGCAAGACCAGTCCTTTGAGATACTCGCCCTCGGGGTGGTAGATATTGATAGGATGGTCGGCAGGTTGGTGTAATTGGTGCAGAATGCGCACCTTACGCCCCACTTGTGCTGCAGCAGAGAAGACCGCCAAACGGAACATATCCTTATCAATGGCTTGCGAGCAAGAGAACGTGAAGAGGATACCTCCCGGACGGATGGCCTGTATGCCCTTGGCATTCAAGCGTTGGTAGCCACGCAGGGCGTTCTTGACGGCATCACGGTGTTTGGCAAAAGCAGGTGGATCAAGCACAATCAAATCGTACTTGTTCTGGTTCTTAGCCATGAACTCAAACGCTTCCTCTGCAAATGCTTCGTGTGGCGCATTCTCGCCAAAATTGTGCGCCACATTACTACGCACCAAGTCAATGGCTTTTTGGCTTACATCTACCGAGTGCACCAGTTTGGCTCCGCCACGAAGGGCATACACAGAGAAACCACCGGTATAGCAAAACATATTCAGCACCTCCTTGCCCTGCGCATATTGCTCCAATAAGGAACGATTGTCGCGTTGGTCGATAAAGAAGCCTGTCTTTTGTCCGCGTAGCCAATCAATACGAAAGTCCAAACCGTTCTCTTTTGCCCAAAAATCTCCGTTGAAATCGGCTTTTTCTGCACCAATAAGATAGCCCATGCGCTCGCCGTCAATGTGCGCCTTATGGGGCAATGTGTCATCGGACTTGTAATACACTTTGTCTATTAGCGGTATAGTGTGCACGATTGCTTCCGCTATCTCCTGACGATGTTGATGCATACCGATGGAATGGGCTTGAATAACCGCTGTGTCTGCATACACATCTACAATCAAACCAGGAAGAAAATCACCCTCGCCATGCACAAGGCGATAGGTGTTGTTAATCGGGTATTCTGGAATCAAAGTAATCAACCCTAACGCCTCGCGAACCTTGTAGGCAGCGCGAATGCGCTCTTGCCAAAAATCAACAGGCAACTTACTCACCCCAAAAGCCAAGATACGCACCGCAATAGAACCTATTTGGTAGTGTCCGACTCCTAAGATTTTTCCGTTGGAATCGAGCACTTGTACCACTTCGCCCTCTTGTGGCTGTGGATATGGATAATCGGCATTGAGTTGGATACTACGTATCGCACCCGAGAACACCCAAGGGTGGAAACGGAGAAGGGACTCTTCTTTATGGGGTTTCAGATATATCGTCGTCATTGTTTGTAGTTTAAAGGTGATAGTTTAAAGGCTGGGGCATGGAGGCTGGGTACTTTCAGCACCTTTTTTTGCCATTGCCTCTTGTTGGCGCATTATTTGGGCTTCTTTCTCAGCGCGTTTGAGGGCTTCCACAGCACGCTTGGAAAGAGGCTTAACCTGTTGCAGCGCCAAATAGATACTCAATGTAGCCCACGCATCGGTAGAGGCATAACGGGCCTGCTCGGGAGTAAGGTGCGAGTTCTCCCAATTGGTCAATTGCTGCGCTTTGCTAATCTTCTTACCAAAGATAATAGCAAAGATCTTTTGCAAGCCCAACTCCATAATACCATACTTGCACACCAAAGATTGCAGGTCTATGCAATTTGCAGGCTTAAAGTCGCGTCTTCTGCGCAGTCCGTTGATATCATCCTTGAAAGCCAAACCCACCTTACATATATCAGGATTGGCAAAGATTTGTGCGATTTCAACGGGCAGACCCACATGTGTTAATCGGAAAAGATAGCAACGCTCCAAGGTGGCTATCTGCACCAACGCGGT
The DNA here is from genome assembly GCA_045579505.1 of Paludibacteraceae bacterium. Lineage (GTDB taxonomy): Bacteria > Bacteroidota > Bacteroidia > Bacteroidales > Paludibacteraceae > Colicola. Next base: position 33,345 of record JAZNMH010000013.1, on the reverse strand, counting down.
GGGATAGTGCACTCCACGTTTGAATGACGGACGCGCCTCGGTATCTACACCCAAAACGCTATGTTGGCGCAGATATGCAGCAGCATCTGCCACCATGTCAGGTTTGTCCACCAGTATCACCTCTCCTTCGAAAAAAGTGACGGGCAAGGTCTGAATCGTAGCCTTATCAATATGTGGTACAAAAGTATTTGGCAATAAACTACTCATCGGTGGCTAATGATAATGCATGCAGGGGGCGAAGCACATTGAGCAGTTTCTGTCCCCAATGTTGTTCGAAAGCATCCAAACAAGTTACCAACGCATCGTTCATCACAGCCTCCTCGCGCGTTTGATAATTGCATGCTAAGTCCTTAATCTCTTGGTAAATATCGGCAATATTTTCCGAAATAAATGCCGTGATAGGCTCATCCGAGTAGCGCATATCCTCCACAAAAACCTCAAGGTATGCATCGTCAGTACCTAATTTCTGCGCAATCTGTAGGCGCAAATCTTCGTACTCCTGCTCCGAAACAAAGCGTTCGGAATAGCCATCAAACTCCTCTTTTCCCTTAGGCAAAAGGCGCGCCTTAATGTATAGCAGAGGCAATAAACATAGCATTTTCTCGATAAAATCAGACTTTTCATGCTCAGCCACCTGCTCTAAGTAAAGGCAAATTTGCACAGCTACCGTGACAAACTCAATGGCTGGCTCTTGGTAAACATAATGCGTATTCGAATCACTCATAGTTCAAAAATTTCTGCAAAATTACTACATTTTTTGCAAATATACAAACCTTTTTTGCTTTTCTCAAGAAAAAATTGTACCTTTGCAGCAAAATTGATGGAAGATGCTTAAATTACTACTCATATTATCTATTCTCACTACTCATCCTAATACACAGGATGCCAATATTGGTGTATTGATTTGCGATTACCATTCTGGCGACACGATAGATTCGTATCGTCCAAATTCGGTTATCCCTCCTGCCTCCACTATGAAACTGCTGACTGCTGCCACGGCGTTGGAACTGTGGGGCGGTGATTATCGTATCCAGACACCTATCACCTATTCTGGCTATATCAAAGACGGTATATTGTATGGAGACTTGTACATAGAAGGGCGTGGCGACCCTACTTTTGGTTCGCGCTATGTGGGCGACAGGAACTTCATGTACAAATGGGTGCGTCGCCTGCGCGAAGCTGGTATTCAGCATATCACAGGCTCTGTGGTGGCAGACCTGAGTTATTTCGACGGAAACGCACTGAACCCTTCATGGCTATGGGAAGATGCGGGTAACTATTACGCCCCTGGCATCTTCTCACTTGCCTATCAGGATAATACGATGAATATCGTACTGCGAAGCGGTGCTGTGGGCAGTATAGCCGAAGTGCTATACACCACTCCTGCTATACCCGAAATAGAATTTGAGAACCATATCCGTTGCACACATATCACCTACGATGGGGCTTTTGTGCACGGTGTACCATACAACAACACGCGCTATCTGGTGGGGAGTGTTCCATCGAACAGACAGACCTTTGGTGTGCGTGGCGACATTCCTAATCCGGGATTGATATTGGTGCGCGATCTTACTAAAATCCTCAGAAATAGTGGTATCACGGTAGATGGCACGGAGAGTTATCTGAGCGAAAAGCCCATGAACGCACCCGCACGAACACTACTCTTTACACACGAGAGCGAGCCGCTGTCCGAGATTATTCGCCACACGGAACAAGAGTCGGACAACCTGTATGCCGAGATGCTGTTCCGCACGTTTGGTGCTAAGTATTCGGTGCCATGTACTATCCACAACTCATGCGATTTTATCCGCGAATATTGGAAAAACCGCGGAGTTAGTTTGCGCAGTGCAAAGATTTTGGATGGTTGTGGATTAGCACCACAGGAGGTCATTTCGCCATCTATGTATGTACAATTGCTGCGCTATATGTATGGTTCTAAGCATAAAGAGGTGTTTTTGGCTTCGCTGCCGTGCAGCGGCGAGAGTGGTACACTCAGTTCGTTCTTGCGGGACACGCCTTTACATGGCAAAGTGTATGCCAAGAGTGGAACGATTGGCGGAACCAAGAACTACGCAGGATACATCTTCCTGCCCGATGGCAGGGTGTGGGTGTTTGCTGTTATGGTGAATAGTGCCAATTGCAAAACACGAAAAATACAACGCGTGATCGAGCAATACCTACTGGATGTATATCAAGCAAACATATAGTACCTCCAGCCTACTGCGCGAATTGTATTCGGATACATTGCCCCACTTATACACTATCCGAACGGACTTTCAAACAGCAGGGCGCGGGCAAGCAGGCAATAGTTGGGAGAGTGAAGATGGCAAGAATCTACTATTCTCCGCCCTACTACGCTACAACGAATTGCGTGCCACAGAACAATGGCGACTCTCTATGTTGGTGGCTGTTACACTATGGGAAGTGCTGGCGAAGTATTTGCCTAAAGAGAAATTAACCATCAAATGGCCTAACGATATTTATTTTGGTGATAAAAAACTGGTAGGCATATTGATTGAGAATATATTGATTGGCAAACACGTGGGATATAGCATAGCGGGAATCGGTGTGAATGTCAATCAGACTCAGTGGCGAAGTGATGCGCCTAATCCCATTTCGATGAAGGAAATCATGGGGAAGGAGCTTGAGGCTGAGGCATTGATGAACGAGTGGATTTCCTCGATGAAATCGTGGGAAAACTGTAGTACCGAAGCGCTGTCTGCTGCGTATCTGCAACGCCTCTACCGCAGAGAAGGTTGGTATATGTATATGGAGCGAGAAGTGAGCGTAGAACCTACCCATATTGTACTTTCCAATGACCCATCGCCTATGGCCAATAGTCCATTTCTTGCCCAATTCATCGGGATTACTCCGCAAGGAGAACTAATCCTCCGCAACGAAAACAACGAAGACAAAACATACCATTTCAAACAAATACGATTTGTAATATGAAAACAATTATCATCACTGGTGGCGCAGGTTTTATAGGTAGCCACGTAGTACGACTTTTCGTAAACAAGTACCCTGATTACCGCATTATCAATGTGGATAAACTCACTTATGCTGGTAATCTCGCGAACCTCAAGGATATTGAGGATAAGCCCAACTATCGCTTTGTTAAAGCCGACATCTGCGATTTTGATACCATGTACGCACTCATGCAAGAAGAGCATGTCACAGGCATCATCCACCTTGCTGCCGAAAGCCATGTGGATCGTTCTATCAAGGATCCATTCACCTTTGCACGTACCAACGTGATGGGTACCTTGTCGCTTCTGCAAGCAGCCAAACTCTATTGGGAAACATTGCCAGAGAGGTACGAGGGCAAACGCTTCTACCATATCTCTACCGATGAGGTCTATGGCGCACTTGAGATGACCCATCCTGAGGGCATTGAGCCTCCATTCTCTACCCAAGCCTCCTCCGAGCACCACGAGGCGTATGGCGAGGACTTCTTTGTGGAGACAACCAAGTACAATCCTCACAGCCCTTATTCGGCATCCAAGGCAAGTAGCGACCACTTCGTGCGTGCTTTCCACGACACCTATGGTATGCCTACTATCGTGACTAACTGCTCCAACAACTATGGTCCATATCAGTTCCCCGAGAAACTTATTCCGCTATTTATCAATAATATCCTCCACCGCAAACCATTGCCCGTCTATGGCAAGGGCGAGAATGTGCGTGACTGGCTCTATGTAGAGGATCACGCACGTGCGATTGACCTGATTTTCCATCAAGGTACTGTGGCTGAGACCTACAATATAGGCGGTTTCAATGAGTGGAAGAACATTGATATTATCAAGGTGGTTATCAATACCGTAGATCGTCTCCTTGGTCGTGCTGAAGGCGAGGATATGAACCTCATCACATATGTTACCGACCGTGCAGGACACGATATGCGTTATGCTATCGACTCACGCAAACTGCAAGCCGAACTCGGTTGGGAACCTTCGCTGCAATTTGAAGAGGGTATTGAAAAAACTGTTCGCTGGTATCTCGACCATCAAGAGTGGATGGACAATATCACCTCTGGTGAGTACGAGAAATACTACGACGATATGTATAAGAATCGCTAAAGGTAGCGTTGGATTTGCACCAAATGATGGGTTAGTTCGCCATCGGCGAGATGGATACCCATCTCATCTATATCATCCACATGCACGCACCCCGAGCAGTGGATGATTTTTTTGTTGTCCAACAGCAAGCCCACATGCGATATGTTCGTGGCTTGTGGGTCGCGATCGGTATGGTCAAAGAATACCAAGTCGCCTGCTTGTGCTTCGGCAAGGGATGGTACAGTTGTGCCTTGTGTGATTTGTTCGCGGGCATTGCGCAATAGGTTGATGCCAAATACGCTATATACCACCTGCGTGAAACCCGAGCAGTCCATACCCATCACATTCTTTCCGCCCCAAAGATAGGGGGTGTTGAGTAGTGTTTGTGCGGTGGCGCAAACGTTGTTCAGCAGTTCAGCGCGACTCGTGTCGCTGTTAAGGAGTTCAATGTTGTTCACGCAACTCGGGTCAATCAGATATTGTTTGCCAAGGACTTCAAAAGTGCCGTGTGCATAATTCGGCAACCGCGTGCCGAGTGTGAGCATCCGTTCCTCGCCTGTCTCCATGTCTGTTGCCACTGCCATTGGCACTGCTACTATAGTTTGGATATTGGATATTGAATATGGGATGTTGGCGGGAGAGAGCATCTTAAAATCCACCCAACCTACTTGTTCATCTACAGAGGAGCGCACTTTGGTCCAACGAGGCAGACGGTCCAATACTTCGCACAATTCGCCAAAGAGCAATTGGGTCAATTGTTCGCTACCTTCTAAAGGTTCTTGTCGCACTGGGGTGACTGTGCAACGATTCACAACATACTCTTTCATCTTTTTATCTGTATATATTATGCTATTTGCCTGCAAAGATACTGCATTTTTTTTATTTAGGCAATAGTTTCGATGTGAAATCGTTGATTTTTCTGCTATTTTTTTGCACATATACATTTTTTTTTGTACCTTTGCACGCTGATGAAACATATTCGCATTATATCTCCTGCCAGTGCCATCGATGCACAATGGATCAATCATGCCAAAGTTCGCTTGGAGCAGTGGGGTTTCTTTGTGTCCGTGGGCGAACATGCGTACGGCAATATCGGTCGTTTCTCTGCTACCGACGAGCAGCGCGTTGCCGACCTCAATAAAGCGTTAGCTGACCCGACAGTGGATATTATCCTTTGTAGCCGCGGAGGCTATGGTCTGCAACGCATTATAGACCAAATAGAACTACCCATGCGCCCCAAATCGCAGTGGCCACTGGTTGTGGGCTTCTCCGACATCACAGCCATGCATAGTCTTCTGAGTTTGCACGGCGTACCCTCGTTGCATGCTAATATGTGCAAAGACTTGGCATTGCTACCCGATGATGATATTGCATTGATGGCAGAAAAAGAATTCTTACTATCAACCGATTGCCCTTCTCCATTGTCGTTTACCTCTCATCTTTTACCACTTAGTTACCACCCTGCGCCTCATAATGCGCGCACTCCATATACTATTCACCATACCTCCCACTTCCCTCTGAATCGCAATGGGGAAGTTATTGGCAAACTAATCGGTGGAAACTTGAGTGTGCTGTATGGTCTGCAAGGGACACCCTATAGTCTGAATAAAATCATTGAGCAATGCGAAGAAGCACCTATCTTGTTCATCGAAGATATTAGCGAAAACCATTACCATATTGACCGTATGTTGCAGAACCTGCGCCTAAGTGGTGTTTTTGAGAAGATTAGCGGTTTCGTGGTAGGACAATTCACCGACTGCGCAGACGATGTATCCATGGGTTGTACGCTGTTGGAGTCTGTCCGACAGATAGTAGAACCCTATAAATTCCCTATCTTGTTTGATTATCCATCAGGACATATTGACTCCAACTATCCATTGCTTTTTTCACAAGAATACCACTTGGTTGTTACTGATTTTTAGGTATATTAACAAAAAATCAACAAAAAATAAACAAAAAATACCAGATATTTGGCAGTTTGTAAATATTTTTGTACCTTTGCAGACGATATGTGTCGTGTCTTGCACGGTTTTTGTATAAGCGACAATAGAAAATCAAAATTAACTAAAATAGTATGAAGAAATCATTATTCCTTGCGTCAGTAATTGCAGTGGCTTTACTGACATCATGCGGAACCGCTGTTCAACCTGATCAAGTTTCCGTTAACCCAAGTCCATTGACTGTTGTGGGTAATAAAGTAGAAGCAGAAATCACTGGTACATTCCCAGTGAAGAAGTTTGCTAAGAACGCCGTATTAACCGTTACCCCAGTGTTGAAATACGACGGCGGTGAGGCAGTCAGCAAATCAGTAACCTATGTAGGCGAAAAGGCTAAAGAGAATGGTCAAGTAGTTTCTTATGCAGAAGGTGGCCAATACACTCAAGTGGCTATCTTTGACTACGTACCACAAATGGCTAAGTCTGAGCTCTACTTGCGCTTTGAGGCGCGCAAAGGTAACAAAGTGGTTACTTTGCCTGATGTGAAGATTGCTGATGGTGTGATCTCTACTGCTAAGTTGGCTGTTGCTACAGCTGAGGAGGTTAAGCCACAAATCACTGCTGACAAGTTCCAACGTATTATCCAAGAGGTTCAAGAGGCTGACATCCGCTTCCTCATCCAACAAACTACTTTGCGCAACTCTGAGTTGAAATCGCAAGAGATGGCGGATCTCCACGCTGCTATCAAAGACGCGGATGCTGCTGAGAACAAAGCTATCAACAAGATTGAGGTTGCAGGTTACGCTTCTCCAGATGGTGAGCAAGGTTTGAACGAGAAGTTGGCTGACAAACGTCAAGCTAACGCTGAGAAATACTTGGCTAAACAACTCAAGAAAGCGAAAGTAAACGCTGAGATTGAGTCTAACGTAACCGCTGAGGACTGGGCTGGTTTCCAAAAAGCTATGGAGGCAAGCAATATCCAAGACAAGGAGTTGGTTCTCCGCGTCCTCAGCATGTACACCGATCCAGAGGAGCGTGAGACACAAATCAAGAACCTCAGCGCTGTTTACAAGACTATCGCTGACGAGATCCTGCCTGCATTGCGTCGTAGCCGTCTGATCTTGACCACCGACCTTATTGGTAAGTCTGACGAGGAGATTGCTACTTTGGCTAAAAACGATCCTCGCGCATTGAGTGTAGATGAGTTGCTCTACGCTGCTACCCTCACCCAAGATGCTGCTGAGAAGTTGGCTATCTACACCAAGGCTGCTGAGCTCTTCCCACAAGATCACCGCGCATACAACAATATCGGTATGGTTCAATTCTCACAAGGTAAGGTAGCTGATGCTCGCCGCAGCTTCGCTAAAGCCCTCCAATTGGCTCCAGCTGACCCAGACGTAAACTACAACGCTGGTATCGCTGCTATGGCTGAGAACGACCTCGTACAAGCTGAGCAATACTTAGGCAAGGCTGCCGGCACCAAGGGTGACTTGAAGGCTGCTATGGGTACCCTCTACACCATGAAGGGTGACTACGCTGCTGCTAAGACCGCATATGGTAACGAGGCTACTAACAACGCTGCTGTTCAACAAATCCTCAACGAGGACTATGCTGCTGCCCGCCAAACACTCGCACGCGTAGCTAATCCTAACGCTACCACCGCTTACCTCGCTGCTGTAGTAGGTGCACGCACCAATGACCGCGAGGCTGTATATAGCAACCTCAAAGTTGCTGTACAACGCAACGCTCAAATGAAGGCGAAAGCTCAAAACGACATTGAGTTTGCGAAGTACCAAGCAGACGAGCAATTCCAAGCTATTGTTAAATAATGTCTATACTTTTCCCAAAAGTACCCAAACCACGTGAGTGGGACTATCGCCCCATTTACTACGATAAAGAGAAGGAGGCGCGCAAGGATAAACTTGCGCGTCTTCATCGTGGGTCATTTCGCGAGGCACATGAGACCAATACTTATCGCCGCAAAGATCCTGCTAAACGCGCTTCTAAGCTCGTCTTCTGGATTGCGCTGCTGGCATTGCTCTTGTTTGCCTTCTTCTATTTGTTATGAGTGATATCATCCATCTTTTGCCAGACAATGTCGCCAATCAGATTGCTGCTGGTGAGGTGATACAGCGACCTGCCTCTTGTCTCAAAGAGTTGGTGGAGAACGCATTGGATGCAGGTGCCAATAACATCCGCATCCTGGTGAGAGATGGTGGTAGAACACTCCTACAGGTCATTGATAACGGCCAGGGCATGAGCCCCACCGATGCACGCATGGCCTTCGAACGCCACGCTACCTCCAAGATCAGTCAGGCCTCCGACCTCTTCCAACTGCGCACCATGGGCTTCCGCGGCGAGGCACTCGCCAGTATATGTGCCGTCGCACACGTGGAGGTCAATACTCGACGACCTGAGGACGAGGTAGGCACACACCTTGAGATAGCGGGCTCTGAGGTCATTACCCAAGAAGTCGCCCAGTGCCCCGTTGGAACCAATATCCGCGTCAAGAACCTCTTCTATAACGTACCAGCGCGACGTAAGTTCCTCAAGACCGACCAAACGGAGATGCGCAATATCATTACCGAGTACCAACGCATCGTCCTCGTCAATCCCCAAGTACAATTCACGCTCGTCAATAATGATGAGATAATCTCCGAATTGCCTTCATCCAGTACCAAACAGCGCATTGAGGCTATATTCGGACATACCTCCAAACTTTTTACTGCCCAATTAGTAGATATTCAGGCCAACACCGAACTGGTGAATATATACGGCTTTGTCGGCAAACCAGAGATGGCGACCAAGAATAGCCAACAGTTCTTCTTCGTCAACAGCCGCTATATGCGCCACCCCTATTTTCACAAGGCTGTCACAACCGCTTATTCTGGACTATTATCACCAGACCATAACCCCTCTTACTTCATCTATTTCGACATCCAACCTGATGCCATAGATGTCAATATTCACCCTACTAAGACCGAAATCAAGTTTGCTGACGAGCAAGCCATCTTCCAGATCCTCCTGGCTGCAGTGCGCGAAGCTTTAGGCAAATTCAATATAACTCCTTCATTGGATTTCACTTCCGAAACGCATATTGAGATTCCTCGGATATTCCCGCAGGCGACTCCTATCGCTATGCCTCGCCTGCAAGTGAATCCTGCTTACAACCCCTTCAAGCAATCTGCGCCCCACAAAGCGCAAACCCCACATTGGGAAAAACTCTACACCCAATCTGTTGCAGATCCCATCGCGCCTACCGAAGAACCAGTACTCTTCCACTTCCCTGCTATCGATGAGTCCACGCCTATGCTGCAGTGGCAAAGCAAGTATCTCCTTGTTCCTACACCCCAGGGATTAATGCTTGTACACCCTCACCGTGCGCATACAGCTATCCTATATAAGGAGATGCTTACCCAACTCACACAGCACAAAGGCGTCTCGCAGCAACTCCTCTTCCCTGAGGTGATTGAGCTCTTCAGCGAGGACTTGCATACCCTGCAAGCCCTGCAAGACGACCTCTCTGCTATAGGCTTTGGCTTAGACCAACTCTCTCCCAATGCCTATACCATCACCGCGGTTCCTATACAACTCGGACAAACCAATCCTTGCGAGACACTCCTGCAAGTCATTCATCAGGTACAAGACACGGGCTCTACGGCTACCCAACAGTGGCATGAGGCCATGGCGCTGGCACTGGCAGACAAGATGGCGATACCTGTAGGCAAATTGCTCAGCGATGCCGAGATGCGCGACCTGCTCATCCGACTGCACCAGCAACACCCTGCACAATACCTTAGCAATGGTCAAACCATATTCATAATCCTCACACAAGATGAAATACAACGACGCTTCTAAACTCCTCCTGTGCCTATGGAGCCTGCTTATAGTGGCTTGCGCCCCTCAAGCAAATAGCCTTACTATCCTGCATACCAACGACACCCACTCGCAGGTCGAACCTATTGCCGCTGGCAAACGTGACGCTTTTCATGCAGGCTATGCACGCCGAATGGGTATTATCCAACAAGAGCGAACCTTAGACCCTAATCTTATTCTGGTGGATGCAGGCGATTTCTGCCAAGGTACACCCTACTTCAATTTCTACCGCGGTCGCATAGAGATAGATGCTATGAACCGTATGGGGTACGACGCTATCACGCTGGGCAACCATGAGTTTGACAACGGAGTAGATACGTTGGCGCATGTCTTACAGGATGCGCAATTTGCTGTTGTGTCTGCTAACTACGATGTACAGGGCACGCCGCTTGAGGGTATTGTTAAGCCATACACTGTTCTCACGCGCGCGGGCATGCGCGTAGGTATATTAGGTGTAGGCGTTAATCCCGAAGGCCTAATTACCCTTAAGAACTTTGCCCCCGTACAATATCTTGAGCCATTTGCTGCCGCACAAAAGGCTGCCACAGAACTCAAAACAAAGCACCATTGCGATGTCATCATCTGCCTTAGTCACCTCGGAACAGACACCGATGAAAAGCTTGCACAGCAGACCCAATATATCGATGTTATTGTCGGTGGACATACCCACAAAATCATCACCAATTACTACGTCGAAAATATCGAAGGGAAATCCGTTTTATTGACCCAAATGGGCAAATCTGGAGCAAGAATTGGCAAAATAATGCTCAAAATAGGCGAATAAGTGCATAAAAATGTAAAAAAATTTGCATATTCCAAAAAAAAGTAGTTACTTTGCACCCGATTTCGCAAAGATTGTTCTGAATATTAAGAAAAATTAAGTATAATTAACAGCAAAAAAATTGTCATTATGTCAGCAATTGAATCAAAAGTAAAAGCAATTATCGTTGATAAATTGGGCGTTGAAGAATCACAAGTTACTCCAGAGGCAAGTTTCACAGCAGACCTCAACGCAGACTCTCTTGATACTGTAGAGTTGATCATGGAGTTTGAGAAAGAGTTTGGTATCTCTATTCCAGACGAGGATACTCAAAAAATCAACTGCGTAAAAGACGTTATTGATTACATTGAGAAACTTCAAGCATAAGTTATTACGACTTTAGACTATTATCATGACGAGTTTGTGGATTTCCACAAACTTGTTGGGTGTGTATAATATATGGAACTAAAACGAGTTGTTGTCACAGGCATAGGCATGGTCACACCATTGGGAAATGATGTGCCCACCGTTTGGAGCAATCTACTGGAGGGTAAAAGCGGAGCGGCCGCTATCACCCATTTTGATGCCTCTAAATTCAAGACGCAGTTCGCCTGCGAAGTCAAGGATTTAGATGTATCCTCCTTGCTTGACCCCAAAGAGGTGCGCCGCTACGACCGCTATATCCTCTATGCCATTAAGTCGGCTGAAGAGGCTATGCAGGATGCACAAATCAGCCTTCCTGCTCACGATTCGCTGCGCTATGGTGTCATTTATGGTAGTGGCATGGGTGGTGTCAAAGCCCTTGACACCAATATTGGTGGTTTTGCTGCAGGCGACGGCACTCCTCGTCATAGCCCATTTTTTATACCTATGGCTATTACTAATATGGCGGCTGGAATGCTTGCCATACGTTATGGCTTCAAGGGTGTCAATTACGCCACTGCTTCGGCTTGTTCCTCTTCTGCACACGCTATCGCTAATGCCTACTACCAAATTCGCATGGGGTTGGCAGACGTGATATTGACAGGCGGTAGCGAAGCAGCTATCGAGTGCGCAGGTGTCGGTGGCTTCAATGCCCTGCATGCACTCTCCACACGCAACAAATCGCCCCAAACGGCTTGCCGTCCCTTCTCTGCTTCACGCGATGGTTTCGTTCTCGGCGAAGGGGCTGGCTCGCTCATTCTCGAGGAATACGAACATGCCGTAGCGCGCGGCGCACATATCTACGCCGAACTTGTGGGCTGTGGTATGACGGCTGATGCCTACCACCTCACGGCATCCGACCCGGAAGGGGCAGGTGCACGAAACGCTATGCTATTGGCTATCAACGATGCACATATCACACCCGAGCAGGTGGATTATATCAATACGCACGGCACTTCCACTCCTATTGGCGATATTGCCGAGGTGAAGGCTATCCAAGACCTTTTTGGTGAACATGCTTACCAACTTTCCCTCACATCTTCCAAGTCCATGACGGGACACTTGCTCGGAGCTACGGGTGCGGTAGAGGCGATTATCTCTTTGCTCTCTATGCAACATGGTATCGTCACCCCTACCATTAACCACGAAGAGGGAGACGAGGATCCAAATATTGACTATAATCTCAATTTTACGTTCAACGAAGCGCAGCCACGCAATATTACCTATGCCATGAGCAACAATTTTGGCTTTGGTGGGCACAACGCTTGCTTGCTGTTCAAAAAACACCACACCCCATAACCAATAGCCAATAGCCGATAACCAATACTCAATAACCGAAAAAAAAGGGCTTTAGCCCGCACTATATATTAACTGTTTTATTTTTTAAGGTATTATGATTACAACTAAAATTGGTGAGAACGCAGGTTTGATCTGGAACGCATTACAAGGTGGTGCTCTCACACTCAAGGCTTTGAAGAAAGCTACAAAATTGAAAAACGACGACTTGAACCTCGCTTTGGGCTGGTTGGCTCGCGAAGGTAAAGTTGCTTTCGAAGAGGCAGAAGAATTGACTATCTCTCTTCTCTAATTTCGATAAGGCTGCTGAGCATTGCTTGGCGGCCTTATTTTCCCTATCTACACCACACAATAACCATACAATAACCATACTATTCGGCACTATGAATATAGCTATCGTGGGCGCATCAGGCGCTGTCGGACAAGAATTACTCCGTATTTTAGCTGAGCGCCAGTTCCCAGTTTCCAATCTTCGACTTTTCGGTTCTGCACGTAGTGCAGGCTCCAAATATATGTTCTGCGGAAAAGAATACACCGTAGAACTCCTGCAACACGGCGACCTCTTCCAGGGTATTGATATTGCTTTTGTGTCTGCGGGCGGCTCTGTTTCTAAGGAATATGCTGATGATATTACCCGCTATGGAGCTATCATGATTGACAACTCCTCTGCCTTCCGCATGGATGATGAGGTGCCATTGGTTGTGCCCGAACTCAATGCCGAGGATATTGCTTTGGCGCTCCAAGAGGGCGGCAAGCGCATTATTGCTAACCCTAACTGCACCACTATCATTATGGCAGTATGTCTGAAGGCCATTGAACAGCTCTCTCATATTCGCCGTGTGCATGTCTCTTCCTATCAATCGGCATCTGGAGCAGGTGCCAGTGCGATGGCTGAGCTGGAGGAGCAATACCGTCAAGCTCTCAATGGTGAGGAGATACAGCACCATAAGTTCGCTTATCAATTGGCATGTAACCTCATTCCGCAAATCGATGTCTTCGCAGATGACGATTATACCAAGGAAGAACTGAAGATGTACCACGAGACACGTAAGATCATGCACTCCGATATTGCGGTGTCTGCTACCTGTGTCCGAGTACCTTCTTTGCGCGCACATAGCGAAGCTATTTGGGTTGAGACAGATGAACCTCTCACACCCGACCAAGTCCGCCAAGCCCTTTCCCACGCCCAAGGTGTACAAGTGATTGACAACCCTGCTAACCTCGGTAAGCCAATCATCAATACCCAATCACCAATCACCGAAACCATCCCTTACCCTATGCCGCTCTACCTCAGCGGTACGGACGATGTCTATGTCGGTCGTATCCGTCGCGACATAGCCAACGAGAAGGGTATCGTATTTTGGTGCGTAGGCGACCAAATACGCAAGGGAGCAGCCCTTAATGCGGTACAAATTGCAGAAAAGTTGATATAATTCGCTTTTTATTTTCAAATATGCAAAAATTGTTGTACCTTTGCAACCTAATTTGCATATACCCTGCGACGTATGACCATTTTAAACATTGAAACATCCACTTCTTGCTGCTCGGCTGCCATCACCATTGATGGTCAATCCGTGGTATCTGTTGAGAATCTCAATAATGCTAACCACGCAAGCGAGTTACCTCGTTTCATTGAGCAACTGCTCGCGACTGCCAAGCATAACGATTGGCACTTAGATGCGGTGGCTTTGTCGCAAGGTCCGGGTAGTTATACAGGATTGCGTATCGGAGCCAGTACGGCCAAAGGTATCTGCTATGGATTGAATATTCCTCTTATTCCTATTGACACATTGCAGGTGCTTTGTGCTTCCGTTCCATCGGGTGTACTGCCTGACAATGCGCTGTTGTGTCCCATGTTAGATGCACGCCGAATGGAGGTCTATACTGCATTATACCAGCAAACGGGAGAGCAATTATCCTCTATCAGCGAGGTACAAGCCATGATTATTGATGCGGATGCTTTCGCTGAGACCTTGGCTGAGCAACCTGTCTATTTCTTTGGTAACGGAGCAGCCAAGTGCGAACCGGTCATTACGCACTCTAACGCCCATTTCATTGAGGATATTGTCCCACAAGCCAAGTATATGGGTGTATTGGCAGAGCGACAAGAGCAGATGTTGGATGTCAAGCAGATGGCGTATTACGAACCCTTCTACCTAAAGGAGTTTGTGGCAGCGCCCAGCCATATCAAAGGATTGAAGTAGGATAATCATAGTTAGGCGAAGAGATGAGAAGCAAAATGTACATACTATTCTGCCTTGCCATACTCATGTTGGCAAGTTGTTCCACGCAAAAGAACACGTGGGCAAGCCGCAGTTTTCACCAGACAAAGACCAAGTACAATATCCACTATAATGGTCAGATTGCTTTTGGCGAAGGCTTAGAAGCTATTAATCAGGCACACGAGGATGACTATTCGAATATCCTTCCGCTCTATCCTGTTTCCAATCATGAGGCGGCCAAAGCCTCTGCTTCCCATATGGATCGTACCATTGAAAAATGTCGCAAGTGCATAAAACTGCATAGCATTAAGGTCAAACCCAAGAATATTAACCACCAGAAACGCCGCAGCGACCCTCAATACAAGGCGTGGCTGGAGCAGGAGGAGTTCAACAACCAGATGGATAATGCTTGGCTCCTGCTGGCGCAAGCCGAGTTCCACAAGGGTGATTTCTTAGGCAGTGTAAGCACCTTCAATTATATTGCACGCCATTATGCCTACGATAAAGATATTGTAGCGCAATGCCAACTTTGGGCTGCGCGCGCCTATGCCGAGATGGGATGGCTCTACGAGGCAGAAGATGTGCTGTCCAAGGTGCAAGAGGAAGACTTGTCGCGCAAAAGTGCCCCTCTCTATGCGGCTGTGTCTGCTGATATTCTCATGAAGACTGATCGATACAAAGAGGCTATCCCTTTTGTTAAGATTGCTCTGCCCAATGAGTCACGTAAGGGCTATCGACCACGTTTTCAATATGTGTTAGGACAACTCTACCAACTACAGAACGACAGGAATGCTGCTCGCTATGCCTATGAGAAGGTGCTCAAGATGCAACCCGATAGCGAGATGGATTTCAACACTCGATTGTGTTTGGCACAACTCTCGGACAATCCTGCTACCGCGGTCAAACTCCTGACCAAGATGGCTAAGCAAGATAAGAACAAAGACCGCCTTGACCAGATATATGGCACCTTGGGTGACATTTTCCTTGCTCGTAAGGATACGGCCAAAGCCCTGGAATATTATACCCAAGGTATCGAGAGTAGTACTAAGAATGGTACCAACAAGGCCTCTATCCTCGTTACGGCAGGCGACATTTATTACGAGCAACGCGACTACGCAAAAGCCAGTCCTTGCTATAAGGAAGCCACTCAGATTCTATCTGTACAACACGATGATTATAAACGTATCCAACGCCGTTCCGAGACCCTGGATGCTTTGGTCGTAGAGTCTTCTACGGTGCAACTCCAAGACTCGCTCCAACGCCTTGCTACACTCAGCGAGGAGGAGCAACTCAAGGTGGTGGAGAAGATTATTGCTGACCTCATTAAGGCCGAAGAGGAGGAGGCAGAGCGCGCTGCGCAGGCTGAACGCGAGGCCATGAATAATAGCGGTCCTCGTAGCGTCAATGCGGCTAACATGTTGGGTGGCGGTGGCTCTGCCGAATGGTATTTCTATAATCCTCAACTCATGCGCTCAGGACAACAAACCTTCCGCCAGCAATGGGGCAACCGCATGCTCGAAGACAACTGGCGTCGTATCAGCAAAGCGGCTACCAGTTCCTTCATGGACGAATGGGCAAGCGATGAACTTGCTGGCGATTCTGTGCCTGCTGACTCTACTGCGGTGGTGGCACCTGTGGAGACGGATAGCCATAAGCCTGAGTTCTATCTCCAGCAGATACCTAAGACCGAGGCGGACTTTGCCCGTTCGAACGAACTGATCGCTAACGCCCTCTACAACTTGGTCTATATCTATCGCGATGAGGTAGAAGACCAAGCACTGAGCGATGAGACCTTCCACGAGTTCTGTCGCCGATTCCCTAATGATCCTCGCCTCAAGGACTTGTACTATATGCAGTACCTCACTGCGCTGAAGGATAACCAACCTGCTGTGGCGGCACAATATAAGAGCGATATTATCCGCCTCTTCCCTGAGTCGCAAGAGGCATATATCGTGTCGCAACCCGACTATTTCGACCGCCTGCGCCGCATGGCTATCGAGCAAGATTCTATATATGAATCCACCTACAATGCGTATCGACAGAGTCAATACAACACGGTAAAAACCAACAAATTGTATGTTGAGGACAACTATCCTCTTTCTCCATTGATGCCGCGTTTCCTTTTCCTCAATGCTATATCGGTGGCTAAGACTAATGGTCAAGAGGCGTTTATTGGCGAGTTGCGTGATATGGTCAGCCGTTATCCGGATAATGAGTTGGCGGCTATGGCCAAGGATATGTTGGCGCTTATGGGACAAGGGGCAGAGAGCCAACAAGGCGGAGAGATGGCTTCTTTGCAGGAAAGACGCGAAACGTTGCCTGCGGTTGCTGAGGAGCAACAGGATACAGTGGTTTCTTTCAGCCCTGTCACGGATGAGGCGTCGTATGTTTTGCTTGTGTTGCCACGCGATGAAAAGCAGTTAAATACGATATTGTATGAGGTGGCGTTATTCAACTTCTCGCAGTTTATGATTAAGGATTTCGACCTCAAGCAGATACCTATGTTCACGACGGGTCAATCGGCATTGCAGGTATCGGGATTTGCTAATATGAGTGAGGCGATATGGTATGAGAAGATGATTGAGAAGAATGTGGATTTGATGCAGGTGTTGAAGGATAATGGTGCTATGTGTGTTTGTATCACTCAATCCAATTTTGACCTTATTGGCAAGCATTTCACGTTGGAAGAATACCTTGAATGGGCGCAATAATAGGGTATTTTTACATTTTTTTTAAAAAAAGAGCCAAAAAGTTTGGTCATATCAGAAATTTGTAGTACCTTTGCACCCGCTTTCGGCAATTACGCATTGCAGCAAGCTCATTCAACACGATAATCGTGAAAAAACTAACGAGGACCTCGTGGGTCCGAGTTAAGAGGAGGAATCGCGGTCGCCCAATGCCGCAGAGCGGCAGTTATTGCGACAAGCGAATTCCGACGAAGGCGGGATAGCTCAGCTGGTTAGAGCGCATGATTCATAATCATGAGGTCCCCAGTTCAATCCTGGGTCCCGCTACAAAAAAGCAACCGTACATTCGGTTGCTTTTTTTGTATGCTTCAAAAGAGCCAAAAAAAGTAAACTCAAAGCATAAGCAACTCGCGAAATTAAGCAAAAAATAGCAATTTTGCTACTCATCTCTTGCAAATCTCATATATTTTTTGTACCTTTGCAGGGCGTTTAATAAGAAGTAGTAGAATTTCTACTACACTAAATAGTTATAATCCCATGAATACAACCCAACTCAATCCCTCACAATTATCGGCTGTAACGTACAACGAAGGTCCACAATTAGTCATAGCTGGTGCTGGTTCTGGCAAGACTCGCGTACTCACATACAAAGTCGCCTATCTGCTCAAGCAAGGCATTCCCGCAGGACATATCCTCGCTCTCACCTTCACCAACAAAGCTGCTCGTGAGATGCGTAACCGCATCAACCAACTCGTGGGAGAAGAGTTGGCTCGCTACCTGTGGATGGGTACTTTCCACTCCATTTTCGCGCGCATACTGCGCCAAGAGGCAGAGTTGTTAGGTTACACGCGTGACTACTCCATCTATGACACCACCGACTCCAAATCGGTCATCAAACATATCATCAAGGACTTCAACTTGGACGAGAAGATATACAAACCCAGCGTAGTCCATGCGCGTATATCCATGGCCAAGAACAAACTGCAGTCGCCCAACCTGTATGCCGCTGACCGCGAATACCTCATGCGTGACCGCTTTGACAAGATGAACGATATGTCGCGCGTGTATGCTGAGTATAACCGCCGTCTCAAAGCCGCTAACGCCATGGACTTTGACGACATACTCGTCAACACCCAAACGCTCCTACAGAAGTTCCCCGAAGTGGCGGAGAAATACCAAGCTCTGTTCCAATATATTCTCGTGGACGAGTACCAAGATACCAACCGCGCCCAGTACATGATCATTAAGCGCTTGGCAGAGGTACACCAGCATATCTGTGTGGTGGGCGACGATGCACAGTCCATCTACTCCTTCCGCGGAGCGGACATCAGCAATATCCTGAACTTCCAGAAGGATTACCCCGATGCACAACTGTGCAAACTGGAGCAGAACTACCGCAGCACACAGACCATCGTGCAAGCTGCTAACTCGCTCATTCGTCACAACAAGGGACAGATACGCAAGGATGTCTATTCTGAGTTGAAGATAGGCGAGCGCGTTGCCCTCTCCACCTATATGTCGGACCGCGACGAGGCCAAAGGTGTTGCTTCGCAAATACGCTTACTGAGCAAACGCTCCGAGAACTTCAACTATGACGATATAGCCGTTATGTACCGCACCAATGCGCAGTCGCGCGTCATAGAGGATGAACTGCGTCAAGCAGGCATACCCTATCGCATATATGGTGGCACTAGTTTTTACCAACGCAAGGAGATCAAAGATGCCTTGGCATACATGCGCCTCATCACCAATAGGGGCGATAATGAGGCCTTCCTGCGCGTAGTGAACTATCCTACTCGCGGCATAGGCGACACCACCGTGGGCAGATTGCACGAAGCGGCACGCAAGAACAAGGTCTCACTCATGACGGTAGCCATCTCCCCTGAGACTATGACCGACGACATCTCAGCTGCAGCACAGACCAAAGTCAAGGAGTTTGCACAGATGATAGAGCAGTTTGCCGTAGATATGGGCAAGAAAGATGCATACACCTTCGCACAAGATGTGCTGACGGCTACAGGCATCTTGCGCGAGGCGAAAGCCGACACCACACAAGAGGGCATTGCGCGCTACGAGAACCTACAGGAGATGCTCTCAAGTATCCATGAGTTCTGCCAGCAACGTGAGCAAGAGGGTATAGACTTCACCCCGATAGCTGACTTTCTGGCAGAGGTGAGTCTGCTCACCGATCAAGATGAGAACTTGGATGATACACAAGCACGTGTGACTCTGCTCACCATCCATGCTGCCAAGGGACTGGAGTTCCGCCATACCTTTATCGTCGGACTGGAGGAGAACCTCTTCCCTTCGGCTTTCAGCCAAACACAACGTGAGATAGAGGAGGAGAGACGACTGCTATACGTGGCTATCACACGCAGTATGGAGCATTGCCACCTCATGAACGCCAAACAACGTTTCCGCAACGGACAAACGACCTTCACTACCCCTTCGCGCTTCATCAAGGAGATAGATAAACAATTCGTATTGAACACCGAGGTCGCAGCCACTTCGCGCCCTGCACACATCGTGCCAAGCGTATCCTCACTGAGCATGTCGCGCCTTACACCTACCACAGGTGCCAAGGAGAAGAGCAAGAAGAAGGCCATCCGCTCCGAATGGGCTAAAGACGACTGCGTCATGCACCGCGTCTTCGGCAAAGGAACGGTCTTAGAGGTCTATCGCGAAAACGACAACGAGAAGATAGATATTCTCTTTGAGGCTGTAGGCAAGAAGACACTGCTTCTTACCTACGCGAAACTGGAGAAAGTGGAGTCTTAATCAAGCACACCATACCCACAAACGTGAGCAGAGCGTTCAATATCAGACGCTCGTGCGAGAAAATGTATCCGTTGAACCACACAGCGGAATTTACATCTATCACCCATGTGATAATAGGCGCCAAGATCACTACCAACGGTATCCAACGGTCGCGTACCTCACGCTTGGTGAAGATACCAAAGCAGAACATACCTAACAGCGGTCCGTAGGTATAACTTGCCACCTTATATACTGTCTGAATCACCGAGTCGTTATTGAGCATGTGGATCACATAGATA
Source organism: Paludibacteraceae bacterium (assembly GCA_045579505.1). GTDB lineage: Bacteria > Bacteroidota > Bacteroidia > Bacteroidales > Paludibacteraceae > Colicola. The sequence continues at coordinate 13,030 of JAZNMH010000013.1, read as the reverse complement.
CATACGACCATCAATACGGCCATACCCACGTGCACCCAAGTGCGGATTTGCGTGAGGTTAGCTGCCTTCTCCTTATTGAGAATATCCACCGTGAAAGATGTCGTGAGTGCCGTCAGCGCACTTCCAGCTGCCGAATAGGCTGCTGCGATAAATCCAATGATAAACAACACACCCACTATCACAGGGAAATAGTTACCCGTGGCAAGGAAGGGGAAAACATCATCGCCCTTGAGCGGCATGCCCTCGGTATTCACCAAAGCCACACCCATTTGGTCGGCATAGGCGTAGAGCAAGAAGCCCAAGAAGAGGAACAAGCCAATCACCACAATCTGCATGAGTGCGCCTACTATGATATTCTTCTGACTCTCACGAGGGTTCTTGCATGAGAGGGTGCGCTGCATAAGGTCTTGGTCAAGACCCGTAGTGGCTATTACGAGGAAGATACCCGCGAGGAACTGCTTCCAGAAATACGTGCCCTCCTTAGGGTTATCAAAGAAGAATGTACGGGTCATATGGCTGCCGGTCCAACCTTCTATGTTCACCCCCGCACGAAGCACAAAGTAGATACAGAGCGCCACAGACAGGATAAGGCAACAGGTCTTGAGCAAGTCCGTCCAAATGAGCGACTTCACACCGCCCTTGAAGGTACATAGATAGACGATCATTACTGTGAAGATAGCGTTCACCCAGAATGGAATACCCAATGGGCCAAACACTAATAGTTGCAACACCTCGCCTACCACAAACAGACGCACACTCGCGCCCAACATCTTGCTCACAAAGAAGAGCCATGCACCCGACTTGTAGGTACTCATACCAAAACGTTGTTGCAAGTATTGGTATATGGAGGTGAGGTTAAACTTGTAGTACAGCGGTATGAGGACATACGCAATAATGATCTGACCCACGGTGAAACCCATGACCATTTGCATATATGCCCAACCGGAAGTCGCCACCATACCTGGCACACTGACAAATGTGACGCCTGAGATGGCAGCACCAATAGTGGACATGGCTACCAATAGCCAGTTACTACTGCGGTTGCCAGAGAAGAAACCTGCGTTGTCTGCCTTGCGACCAGCTACATACGAAATCAAAAAGAGCAATGCAAAATAGCACGCTATAACGATAAGAATGGTTAATGGGTTCATATATCCTTGCCTTTACACTTTAATATCTTTCCTTTACACTCTACACTTTACACCCTACACTCTACACCAAACACTACTCCTCGTAAAGGAGATACGGACGGCGTTGCTCCTTGAAGCGAGCCACGTCCTCTTGCCACATAGCGCGTATCTCCTCCTCGCTCTTGCCTTGGATAATCATCTTGCGGATATAGTCTTGTCCTACCAGCAGTTCGAAGAACGAGCGGAAGAAATAGTTGTCCATATTCAGATGCTTATACGCATCCAGCAAATACCGTAGCGAGAAGCCCACCTTACGTGCCTCCTCCTCGCTCATGCCGCTCAGGTCCACACCATCGCATATACGACCTTTCTGCGTGGACTGCTCAGGTGTAAAGGTGATGGTTGGTCCATACACGCTCGCCTCGGTGCGTGGGGCGTTGAAGTTAGGGTGTCCGTAGCAGAGGAAGGGCTTATCCGTTCCGCGACCCAATGACACGGGTGTGGCCTCGAATAGGCATACCGATGGGTAGAGGTATATGGCGAGCATATTGCGCAGGTTAGGCGATGGAGCCACTGGCAGACGATAGAGCGTTTGGTGGGTGTAGTTCTTGCATGGGATAACGGTGAGGTCCACTTGCAAGGAGTCGCTCAGCCAATACTCTCCGTTGATCATCTGCGCCAGTTCGCCCAAGGTCATACCATGCACCACTGGTATCGGCAATCCACCCACACCCGACTTATGCTTCATATCCAGTATAGGACCATCCACATAATAACCGTTTGGGTTCGGACGGTCAAAGACCATAAACTGCTTGCCCTCCTGCGCACAGACATCCATCAGGCGCAGCATGGTGACGTAGTAGGTGTAGAAACGCAGACCTACATCTTGAATATCGGTGATGAGAATATCGAATGTCGCCATGGCTTCTTTGGATGGACGTTTGCTCTTACCATCGTAGAGCGAGAGGATAGGTATGCCTGTCTTCTCATCGATGCTGCTGGCTACCAATTCGCCCTCACGGGCTGTGCCACGAAATCCATGCTCTGGCGAGAAGATAGCGGTCACGTTCACACCGTTCTTGAGCAAAAGGTCAAGCGTATGAATCGTATCGCCTTTAACCTCCTGCCTCTCGCCTCTCGCCTCTATCCTTTCGCCTTTCGCCTGAATAATGATGCCTGTGTGATTACTTAGTAGTGCTACTCGTTTGTTTTTTAGTAGCGGTAAATACTGCTTTGTCTGCTCTGCACCGAGAATAACGCGTTCCGCTTGAACGCTCATCCAAGCAGCGCAGAGAAACGCTAAAATAGATAGTATCTTTTTCATGTTATCTGATTTTGGGCTTATTTTGGACATATATCGGGTACAAAATTACTACTTTTTTTGCAGATATGCAAATTATTGTGTATCTTTGCGCAATATTTCTAAAATATCCTGTCGTATGAAACCTTTTATCTATGCTCTGACACTTTGTTTGTCGCTTATGTTATGGTCATGTACTCCTAAGGCACCTATGTCTATCCATTGGGAGATGGGCAAGAACGACGTCAGACCTGGTGTGTGCGAGATGTACTACACCTTGACCAACCACACGAACCAACCCCTCACCAACGAGGGTTGGACCTTGTATTTCAACTACATGTCGCTCCACCCCATTTATACAGAGGGCGACCAACTCATAGAGACCGAACTACAAGCCAGTTACCATAGCCTTACACCAACGGCTGACTTTCAGCCACTAATGCCTAATGAGAGCCGAACCTTTAAGTTGCTCTTTCGAGGCAATGTCATCCGCCAAACTTCGCGTCCAGAGGGATTCTTCTTGGTGAAAGACAACGAAAAGCCCATTTCTATTCCTTGCACCTATGCGCCTTTTACCCGCCCAGAGCAGATGAAACGTGGAATTGTTACATGGGAGAAAACACCATACGCAGATGGACCATACGTGTATGAGTATGTGCAGAAGGTGATTGGCGATGGGGTATCGGCTATAGGCAAGAAACTGCAACCCTTCTTGCCCCAACCCAAGCAAGTGGTCTATACCGAAGGCACCTGTCAGGTGGCTAAAGCCGAGATAATCACCCATATCCAATCGCCAATTGCCAATAACCAATCACCAATCGCCAGCGAGGGCTATACCATGCTTATCACACCCACCACGATTACCATTGAAGCCAGTGATGAAGCGGGAGTGTTCTATGCCAAGCAGACACTCAAACAGTGGGGAGAGGTAGTGCCATGCGGAACTATTACCGATTATCCCGACCTGCATCATCGTGGTATCATGTTGGATGTAGTACGCAACTACTATCCTGTGGACTCTATTTATCGCATACTGGACATGATGGCGTATCACAAACTGAATGTATTGCATTTCCATCTCTCGGATGATGAGGCATGGCGATTGGAGATTCCTGGATTGCCACAACTGACCGATATAGCATCCAAGCGCGGTTATACTACGGATGAGAGCGAATGTCTGCTGCCTATGTACTGTGGCGGTTGGGATCCTAATGCGCCTACTACTGCCAATGGCTATATCACACGTGAGAAATATATTGAACTGCTGCGCTACGCAGGCGAACGCCACATACGCGTGATACCCGAGATTGATATGCCAGGGCATATGCGAGCTTGCAAAAAGGCAATGGGCACATTGCTCACCGATAGCCTATTTGATACACGTGTATATCTGTCGGCACAAAACTATACCGACAACGTGATTGATGTGACCAAGCCATACGCTGTGGAGTTTATAGACCATGTTATTACCGAGATTGTCAAGATGCACGAGGAGGCAGGATATCCACTAACTATCTTCAATATCGGTGGCGATGAGGTGCCCAAAGGGGCTCTCACAAAAGAAGAACACCAAGCGTTTATTGATCAAGTGTTGGCTATTCTCAATCGCCATCATCTTCAGCCTATGGGCTGGGAGGAGATCACGCATTTCTGCAAGCCCGAGAGCCGTGCTATTTGCTATTCATGGCTCAATAGCGATACCAAACCATTGGAGATGGCAGAGGCAGGTTATCCTATTATTTTGGCAAATGCCAATCGCCTGTATTTCGATTTCGCATATTGCAATCACCACGAGGAGAAAGGACTCAATTGGGGTGGTTATACCGATGAGTATCGTTCGTTTGATTGGGAGCCACTGATTCACCCTAATGTGGTGGGTATGAACGCACAGTTGTGGGCAGAGGTTATTCGTTCGTTCGGCCAAGTGGAATGGCAACTCTATCCTAAGATGTATGGTTTGGCGGAACGTGCGTGGAATAATCGCAGTGCCCTTAGTCTGGCCGACTACAACCGCCTTGTATATGATGTCTTTATGCCCCAATTGGCAGCCAGTGGGCGTAATTTCCATATCCAGCAACCAGGTATTCAGTCTATGCCACTGGATGGATACATAGAAACCGACACTGTGGCACCACACCTTGTAACAATGAACAAAGTGATGTCGGAGGGCGAAATACTATATCGTATAGATGAAGGCGAATGGCAGACATATACGCAGCCATTCACGGTGCCAGAAGAGGCAAGTATTATTCAGGCAAAAGTGCAATATCTTGGCAAGGAGAGCAATACCACATGGCTGTGGCTAAGGCACTAAATATCCATTCTGCCATCCACGTTGGCTGCTACTGTTTTCGTTTGCAGCACATATTCGATGTATAGGTCGCGGATTTTCTCTTCCGAGCGCCACAGTTCCTCGTGGTTTCTGAGAGGTGTCATACCATCGTTGCCCTGACTGAGATAGTCGCTGGTAGCCACTGTATAGTAGGCGGTAGGAACAATAGGTTTGCCATCGATGGTGGCAGATATGCGTTGCCCATTGCGTGCTTTGAGGCGCAAACCAGCCACGCCTTCGCCGCCTAAACGGATAAACACATCACACAGATTGAGTATCTCTTCGCCCGTCATGGTTAGCACCACCAATTCGTTATCAAAAGGCATTAGTTCGAAGATATGGCGACGCGTAATATCTCCTGCTGCCCAGTCGGTACGCATACCACCAATATTCACCACAGCCATATCCACCTTGTTGGGATAGCGTTGTTGCGCCATGGCGAACAGCGCATCGCTCGCCCAATTGAGCATAGTACATTCGGGCTTATGCACGGTCATTGTCTCAGGCGCATAGCCAATAGGGATATTGAGTTCTTTTTCCAAATCCGCTTTGATAGGAGCAATATATGCCTGATAATTGGTGTCTTGGATAGCATCCAACGTGCTATCTATCAGCAGTATTTCGCTGGTTGCTTCTACCACGCGTACTGGACGGTGGCAAGCACAAACGCTGCATACAAGCAGCAAGAGTAGTAATGCTTTTCTCATATTGATTTTTGTTTTGTTCTATAGGTTAAAGGTTAGAGGTTTAAGGCTGGTAATATGCGGCTACGCCGCTATTTCTTGCCTCTCGCCTGATTGCCTCCTCGCCTATTATTCATCTATCTTAAGCAGGAATAAACGGTCGCCACGGCGGACGATTTTGTCTGTCTTAATGGCAAAGTACTCGCCTTTCTGAATATCGGTTCGCAGTTGTCCCTTGCCATTGTGCAAGTCTTTTGCCACCAGTTCGTAGGCACCAGTTGTCTCGCCTGTGATGAGCAACTCATCGCCCTCGCGAATCTCTTGGGTGGCTTCCAAATAAAACTCTGCTACGGAGATATTCTTAAAGAAATTGGTACATTTGCCTGCAAACACCTTCTTTCGTGTGGCTCGCGAGCCATATTTGTGGGTCCATTCGCCTAAACGTTGTCCCTGATAGTAGCCGTCCCAGAAACCACGATTGAATACGCGAGCCAAACGGGTATTCCATTCCTCTATCTTCGCCTCTATATCCAATTGCCCATCGCCAATCGCCAATTGCCAATTGCCTCCTTCCCACAACTCCACAGCCTCGCGGTAGCACTCCACGACTGTTTTCACGTATTCCGCGCCACGTGCGCGTCCTTCTATCTTCAATACACGCACGCCTGCATCGAGCATCTTGTTAAGAAAGTGAATGGTTTTCAGGTCTTTGGGCGACATGATGTATTGGTTGTCCACCTCTAACTCGAGGTCGCTTTCTTTGTCTTTGACGATATAGCCACGTCGGCAAATTTGCATGCAGGCACCACGATTAGCGCTGGCGCCCAAGTTGTTGAGACTAAGGTAGCATTTGCCACTCACCGCCATACATAGTGCACCGTGGCAGAACATTTCAATACGGATAAGTTCACCCTTAGGACCACGAATATCCTGCTCTTGTATATCACGATAGATACTGGCTACCTGCTCCATATTCAGTTCGCGTGCCAAGACCACCACATCGGCATATTGAGCATAGAACTTGAGTGCCTCGGTGTTGGCGATATTGAGTTGGGTAGAAAGGTGCACCTCTACGCCTTGGCTGTAGGCATATTGCAGTGCAGCAATATCAGAGGCAATGATAGCCGACACACCTGCTATTTTGGCGTGATTGACAATCTCGCGCATAAGAGGCAAGTCCTCAGGATACATCACGGTGTTGAGTGTGAGATAGGTTTTCACACCTACCGCTTGGCAGCGCTCTACGATGGTGTGTAGGTCTTGTGTGGTAAAGTTCGCCGAGGAGCGCGAACGCATGTTCAGGTATTCTATACCGAAATATACACTCGTCGCACCTGCCTCAATGGCAGCAGCCAAACTCTCCCAGCAGCCTACGGGTGCCATGATTTCAATGTTAGATACTCGTTTCATGCTGCAAAAGTAGTGTTTTTTTTTGAGATGTGCAAGTTTTTTTGAAATTTTGTATAATTCCTATCTTCCATTGATGGATAGGTAGTATAGGAATTGTTCTAATTGATATATTCATATATCATTTTTCAAAAATATCAACGCTAAACTTGTGGATATGCGAAAAATTTAGTACCTTTGTCGCCTCGTCGGAATATGCTTGTCGCAACGACTGCCGCTACGCGGCATTTGGCGACCGCAATTCCTCCTCTATCCTCGAGCTTGCAAAAGCTCTCGGATGGGAAAGATAAGAGAATACAAAATACATATTAACCCTATAAAACGTTTTATAATTATGGTAAGTTACAAAGAACTTGGCTTGGTGAACACCAAAGAGATGTTTGCTAAAGCAATCAAAGGCGGATACGCTATCCCTGCCTTCAACTTCAACAACATGGAGCAACTCCAAGCTATCATCAAAGCAGCTGCTGAGACCAAGAGCCCAGTTATCCTCCAAGTATCTAAAGGTGCGCGTAACTACGCTAACCAAACCCTCCTCCGCTACATGGCACAAGGTGCTGTAGAGTATGCTAAAGAGTTGGGTTGGGAGAAACCACAAATCTGCTTGCACCTCGACCACGGAGATAGCTTTGAGACTTGCAAGAGCTGCGTTGACTTCGGTTTCTCAAGCGTGATGATTGATGGTAGCCACCTCCCATACGAGGAGAATATCGCACTCACCAAGAAAGTTGTTGAGTACGCTCACGCTCACGACGTAACCGTAGAGGCAGAGCTTGGCGTATTGGCAGGTGTTGAGGATGAGGTATCTGCTGCAGAGAGCCACTATACCAAACCAGAAGAGGTAGTAGATTTCGCTACTCGCACAGGTTGCGACTCACTCGCCATTTCTATCGGTACCAGCCACGGTGCATACAAGTTCACCCGCGAGCAATGTACAGTTGACCCACAAACAGGTAAACTCGTTCCTCCTCCATTGGCATTCGATATCCTTGATGCTATCATGGAGCAATTGCCAGGCTTCCCAATCGTACTCCACGGTTCTTCTTCAGTTCCACAAGAGTATGTGGACATCATCAACCAATATGGTGGTAAATTGCCAGACGCAGTAGGTATTCCAGAGGAGCAACTCCGCAAGGCATCTGAGAGCGCAGTTTGCAAGATCAACATCGACTCTGATAGCCGTTTGGCTTTCACCGCTGCTGTTCGCAAAGTGTTTGCTGAGAAACCAGGTGAGTTCGACCCACGTAAATATTGCGGCCCAGCTCGTGACCTCATGACCGAGCTCTACAAGCACAAAATTATCAATGTGCTTGGTTCTAATGGAAAGGCAGAGTAATTCATAAATTGTAAATTGCTAAATCGTAAATCGAAATGGCTCTTCCATTTATGACAGCCGCCGAGGCTGCTCGATTGGTACCTCACGGAGCAATATGCGGCATGGGTGGTTTCACCCCTGCTGGCGCTCCAAAGGACGTGCCTTCTGCTATCGCTGCGATGGCTGAAGCACTCCACGCTGAGGGCAAACCATATAAGATTGGTATGTACACTGGTGCCTCTACTGGCGACAGCTGCGACGGTGCACTCGCTCGCGCACACGCTATTGAGTTCCGTACCCCATACCAAGGTAACAAAGACCTCCGCACCGAGCTCAATGCACAAGGTGCACACTACTTTGATATGCACCTTTCTGAATTGGCGCAAGACCTCCGCTACGGCTTTATGCCAAAGCCAGACTTCGCTATCGTTGAGGCATGCCAAGTAGTAGAGAAAGGTGATGAAGTAGAGATTGTACTCACTGCGGGTGTAGGCAACGTACCTACTTTCTGTCGTTTGGCAGACAAGGTGATTGTAGAGCTCAACGAAGCTATGCCTGCTGCTATGCGTGGCATGCACGATATCTACGAGCCAGCTGACCCACCTGTACGCCGTGAGATACCTGTATATAGCGTATCAGACCGTATCGGTACAGACTGCGTGACTATCCCTGCAGAGAAACTTGTGGCTGTAGTAAAGACCAACCGTCCTAACGAAGTGGGTGGTTTCACTCCACTGGATGAGACTACTGCTAAGATTGGTGCGAACGTAGCTTCTTTCCTCGAGAACGAGATGAAAGAGGGCCGTATTCCTGCTACTTTCTTGCCTATCCAATCGGGTGTGGGTAATATCGCTAACGCTGTGTTGGGTGCTCTTGGCGAGAACAAGAACATCCCTGCTTTTGAGATGTACACCGAGGTAATCCAAGACTCTGTGGTAGGATTGATGAAAGAGGGTCGCGTGAAGTTCGCTTCTGGTTGCTCATTGACTATTGGTGCTGATAAGCTCCAAGAGATCCTCGACAACCTCGACTTCTTCCGTGATAAATTGGTGCTCCGTCCACAAGAGATAAGCAACAACCCAGAGGTGGCTCGTCGTTTAGGTCTTATCACCATCAACACAGCTCTCGAGGCAGATATCTTCGGTAACATCAACTCTACCCATGTGTGCGGTACGAAGATGATGAACGGTATCGGTGGTTCGGGCGACTTTACTCGCAACGCATATATCAGCATCTATACCACTCCATCTACCGCTAAGGGTGGTGCTATCTCGGCATTCGTGCCAATGGTTAGCCACCACGACCACAGCGAGCACTCTGTGAAGATTATCATCACCGAGCATGGTATAGCTGACTTGCGTGGTAAGAGCCCAATCCAACGCGCTCACGAGATTATCAACAACTGTGTGGATCCACAATATCGCCCAATGCTCAACGAGTATTTGGAGATGTCGAAGAAGGCGCATACCCCTCACACCTTGAGCTGCGCACTCGCTATGCACGAGGAGTTCCTCAAGTCAGGCGACATGCGTAACACCAAGTGGGAGAATTATAAACGCTAAGATTAGCGTTGGTTGAAAGAGTTTTAATGGTTTTAGGCGCAGCGAAGCTGCTGTTCTAAAGGTAAGCAAGTACTGGCTGATTTCATCCTTAAAACTTTTAAAACCCTTAAAACCTTTTCTACTATAGAAAAAGACTGCTCCGAAAAGCAGTCTTTTTTGTATGACAAATTCATATCAATAGGTTATATCAAATAAGTTAGGTAGTTTGCAGTAGTAATTACATCTGTTTTTTGTGGGTGATATTGTTCGATAAACTGATTAGGTATTTTGGCTGATTGTTTCTTTTCGTTCCATTTCATCTCGAACAGCTGCAACTCACCATTTGACTCTTCGATATAATCAATCTCTTGCTTTTCTGTGGTACGCCAAAAATAGGACTTTACCAAACGGTCGGAATAATGATTATATTTCATACGCTCTGCAATGAAGAAGTTCTCCCATAGCGCTCCCTTATCCTGTCGCAATTCTAATGGCGCAAAGGCTTGTAGTACTGCATTACGAACGCCTAAGTCATAGAAATAGATCTTTTTCCCTTTAGTTAGCTCTGTGCGGATATTCCTGCTGAAGCTATTCAAACGGAATACGATATAGCATTTCTCCAGAATATCAATATATTTCTCCACGGTCTTGCTATCCACTTCGACCGTTTTGCTGAGTTCATGGTACGAAACCTCGCTACCTATCTGCAAAGCCAATGCCACTAATAATTTTTGCAGCACAGCAGGTTTACGCATACCCTCCAAATCCAATATGTCTTTATAGAGATAACTTTCCGTTAACTCCGTCAAAGCCTTTTCAGGCGGAAGACTACCAAACAACACATCGGGATAACTGCCATATATCAAACGCGTCTCCAGCATTTCACTGGTGGTTATCAAGCCTTTAGCTGCATACAGCTCGCCTGTAGAAATAGGGAAAAGATGATATTCTATTTTGCGCCCCGTGAGTGGTTCGTTGATTTTGCTGTGCAAATCCAATGCCGAAGAACCTGTAACCAACAACTGAATGTTAGGGAAATTATCTACTATCACTTTGAGGGTCAATCCGATGTTTTCCACTCGCTGTGCCTCATCTATCACAACCACGGACTTGTTATTTATCAACAGTTGTAAGCCTGCAAGCGAAGGATTATATAGCATATCACGCACACTCTGTAGGTCACAGTTGAGCCACAGGATATTATCCTCAGCCATAGACTGTGTCATCATACGAAACAGGGTGGACTTACCCACTTGTCGTGCGCCAATCAGCAGAATGGCTTTACCTTTCCCAAGGTATTGTGTCAATACATTTTGCAGCGTTCGTTGTATCATAGCGATTGAGTTTTGTAGATTATCTTATTATGGTTAGTTTGAAAAACGCTGCAAAGGTAATCATTTTTTCTTTATATTCCAAATTTATGGCGATATTTTTGGATTATATTCCAAATTTATGGCAATATTTTCGGATTGTATCTATTATAAACGCTAAATCCGCGTGGATTTAGCGTTTGGTTGAAAGAGTTTTAATAGTTTTAGGTGCATCGAAGCTGCTGTTCTACTACAGTTTCTTGGCGTTATAGGACTCGATGGTCTTGGACTGGATGATAATTGCTGTATCACCTTTGGTCACGGATCGGCTTTCGGTGGTGATAGTGCGGGTGACATTGCACGAGGTCAGTCCTAATGCCATGGCGATGGCTGTGGCGACAGACACGAGTAGGTACTTAATTGCCTTCCTCAGGCGTTCTTTCTGTATATCGGTTAACTGTTTCATAGGTTTTTTTGGTTGGTGGTTAAATATTCTCCGTGTTTCCGTGCAAATCCGTGCTCGTCCGTGGTTGGTATTATCTCCCGCTGAGAGAGCATCTTTCTGCGGTTATGTTTTAACCACTGAACCTCACGGAACTACACGGAACCAAGGGTTTCTTTTCTCCTATGCCCTCTGGGCAAGAGATCCAAACTATCTAAACCAATAATTAACGGAGTATGGGTTATTAAAAACAACATTAACAACATTTCCGCTGGGGAACGTACACGGAGTGATCGTTCGGGCCGTCAGGCGAGATAAGAACACACCCCAGCGGGGGGGGGGAGTAATTTATTCAACTTTGACGACAATATCAACAACTTGCGCCCCAATCAACTCCCTGGGGCGCTCAAGGGAACTTGTTGTAAAGACAATTCAGGTCAATTGGGTTGTCAATTAATGTCAATTCGAGGATAATTTTTTGAAACATAAATACGGCTTCGCCTACAAAAATAATTAAAAATGTAGCGTAGATATTTTTGTTTTTGTCCAAAAGAATGCAACTATTTGCATTGGTGGACAAAACAAAAATTATAACAATGTTTGTCATTCTTTCAATTAATTTAAGTGATTTAACTTTGTCATGTTAGGCAGTGTCCTTTCTGTGGATGCGTTTCTATAATAATGCTGCAAAAAGTAGCTGCAATTGTTAATAAAGTTGCAGCTAATTTGTGTTTTACAAGCTCTCAAGTACGATGGTTACTGAAGATATTTTTTTTCATAATTGCAGCTACTTCTGCAGCTAGTTTATATAAGTGGCACGTTTGGATTCAATATTTCTGCCATTTGTTCCACTGCTTTTTTTGATTTTAATGGTATATGTAATGCATTCAAGTTTCGCAACTGACAATTATTTTTATCCACAAAATGGTTATAGACACATGTCCACTTGCCAACTCGCTTGGGAGTGGAGATATAGTTCTGTTTAGTTATTACTCGTATGAGATATGCGAGTTGAAGATTGGAGCCTGTCCATTTGATTTGGGCATTAGACTCTATGCCTGTGAAGAGAGAGAAGAAGTCATCGGGGGTGGTGTCCAATGCAATCCATTTTGCACGGAGAAGGAATTGATAGAGTTTTGTGATGCGTTGGGGAGCAGTAGCGAGCCAGCGATAGGTGAATGTAGATGAGGTTACGCGATGAGTGGTGCGCTTCGCTTGAGTTTTGCGAGGAGTAGGAGTAAGGATTGGCGAATAATGCTTGCGGAAATGGATAGCAAGTGTATCATTACTGGTAGAAAGATAAGAGGCAAGGAGTTTGCCAAGTTGGGCGTTTGTTGGTGTTGCCATAACAATTAAGTATTAAAGGGTTTAACTTGAGTTGATTTTTGTGGCAAGTCTTGATGAGCCACACAATACGCCAATAATACTGTTTTAGGTTTACTTTTGAAAGTTATGGTTGGTTTACGGATAGATTTTACATGTTTTATGGGGACAAAAAAAACAGCACCATATTGGGGTGCTGCTGGAGGATAAGGTACAAATACTGAAGAAAGGACGATAGTTATGCTTG
>JAZNMH010000012.1:0-58948 GCA_045579505.1 Paludibacteraceae bacterium | reverse complement strand
ACCAATCTTCCCTAAGAAGGTGCAAAAGTACAAAATATTATAAACATATCCAAATATTTTTGGAAAAAATGAGCAAAACAAAAAAATATACTATTTTTAAGACCAATAATTTGGATTTTAATACAGTATCTTTTTTTATATACTAACGGGTGGTTAGGAGCCTACTTCCCACAAAACATTCAATAACACAATGAAGAAACTTCATTTACTCCTTTTGGGATTGACAATTTGCCTATTCTCAGCTTGTCACGATGACATTTGGGAAGCTATCGATGGACTTGACTCCCGTGTCACCAAACTCGAAGAACTCTGCAAAGAAATGAACACCAACATCACATCGCTCCAAACGATTGTGGATGTATTGCGATCCAACGATTTTATCACAGATGTAGTAGAAATCAAAAAAGATGGCGAAGTGATTGGCTATGCAATTACATTTGGCAAACATGACCCTATTACCATTTATCATGGACAAGATGGTAAGGATGGAGCCGATGGCAAAGATGGTCAAGATGGCTCTACCCCAGTGATTGGTGTAGCACAAGACACGGATGGCGTATATTATTGGACCTTAAATGGCGAGTGGTTACTAGATGACAATGGCAACAAGCTCCCTGTTTCGGGCAAAGACGGTCAAAACGGCACCAATGGTCAAGACGGTAAAGATGGTATTACACCACAATTGAAGATTGAGGATGGATATTGGCACATCTCATACGACAACGGCGCAACTTGGACACAATTAGGTAAAGCAGCAGGCGAAGACGGAAAAGATGGAACTGATGGCGAGGATGGTAAAGACGGACAAAACGGGGCGGATGGTAAGGATGGTCAAAACGGCGATTCTATGTTCCAATCTGTTACCCAAGATGAGAACTATGTATATTTTACTCTTGCTGATGGTACTTTGATTAAAATATGCAAATGCTCCTCTGATTCTAAATACATTTTTACTATTACTTACGACCCTAATGGTGGAATTGGAACAATGTTGAAAGACACTTTCTATTATGGTCATGCCAAAGAAATAAGCGAATGTGCTTTTACAAACGAAAATTTATATTTCAGCAATTGGAATACAAGTCCTACGGGCTCTGGTGCTCCTTTTGAAGCAGGTTATAGTCTTAATATAGACAAAGATATTGTTTTGTATGCACAATGGGGAGAAAACCCATGGCATGCAGTTGATATGGGATTAAGCGTAAAGTGGGCAAGTTGCAATGTGGGTGCAACAAAAGCTGAAGATATTGGTAATTATTACGCATGGGGAGAATTAGAAACAAAAGAACAATACGATTTGTACACATATAAGTGGTATGACATGGAATCATCTATGATGACCAAATACAATTTCTATGATTGTGAATACATACTTCGTAGTATAGATGATGTGGCAACAGTAAATTGGGGGTCTGATTGGCGTATGCCTACAGTTGAAGAATGGGAAGAACTTCGTAGACATTGCACATTCCAAAGAACCACAAAAAATGGAGTGGAAGGTTGCAAAATCACATCTACTAACGGCAATCACATTTTTCTACCAAATACGGGATATATAGATGAAAAGGGAAATACTTTGGGGACTAATTACTATGGAGGGGAAGAAGGAATTTATTGGTCAAGTTCCACATATATAGATCCATCTGTCGCAATAGATATTGATAGAGCATATAGTATTAACCTTCCTACTGGATATATATCTCCACATGATCGCGAAAATGGATTAGCTGTTCGACCCGTATTAGGCAAACTAAATTTGCCAATGAAACCTATAGTACGAACTTTCCCCGACATAGTAATCAGTGAAAATACAATTACCTTAGAAGGAGAAATCATTGATTGCGGTACTTCCATTGTCACACAATGTGGTTTTTTTATTGGTACTTCACCAGATATAAGAGAGGCTTATTTCGATGTTACATCTAATGACGAGGAGGGTGTATTTTCAATAACCATAGATAACTCATCTTTTGCAGAATCTACTGGGACATACTATGTACGAGCATACGCAATAAATGATGTAGGTATTGCTTATGGTGAATTAGTAAGTTTCGTATTAGAAGAAATCGAAGAAAATAAAAATTCAGAAGGTATAGGTATATTTTCTGTGTCAGTGGATAAGCAAGTGACTTTCTCGCCAGGTAATTTACAATACACAAAATCGACCAATACATGGTCCTTTGCAAGTACTCAGTATGAAATGTTAGGTACAGATAATGTGATAGGTGGTAGTGCAATTACAGACTCTACTGGCGTTTCTCATAAACATGGAAGCGCTCTTGCTAATAAAATTGATTTATTTTATTGGAGTACAAGTATTTCTAATTTCGGTATAAGTACATATAATAATGATGATAGTGGTCATTTTGTAGATTGGGGTACAAATAAGATTGGTAATGATGCTCCTAATACATGGCGTACATTGACTTGTAGTGAGTGGGAATATCTACGTTATAATCGTACTAATGCCGATGACTTAATAGGTGTAGCACAAATCAATGGCATAAACGGTTTAATAATATTGCCAGATGATTGGATATGCCCATTAGATATTAGTTTTAAATCTGGTTTCGCTTTTTATAGTGATTATGGTATAGTAGAAACTTATAATCAATATCAAACCTTCACCGATGAAGAATGGATTAAGTTAGAATCTACTGGTGCGGTATTCCTTCCTGCTACTGGTAATCGTGTTGGTTTAGGAGTGTTTTCCGTGCAGAGAGATGGTTTCTATTGGGGTATTGAGGATACTTACAATGATGCGAATGGTTTTAGCATAGATGCTCATGGAGCATGTCGTGGCAGTAGCGATTATAGCATCGGTAATAGTGTTCGCCTAGTTAAGGACCTATAAAATGCTACCTAATTTAGATAAATAATTTATCGAAAAGCGTTTACAAAAGACTCCCGCTTTCTATTTTATTCACGGGTTGTTTGGAGCCTCCAACCCATAATTACTTATAACAATGAAGAATAAATTTGTTCTAATCTGTGCTGTCTTGTGTTCTTTACAAATGATGGCACTCCCATCTTTAGTGGTTAGACCACTAAAAGGGCAAGAATGTGTTACCGCACTATCCTGCATAGGAAAATTAGTGTACGTTAATGATTCCCTACACGTGTATGATGCTACAAGAACGTTGGTTTTCGCAGATTTACTTACTAACGTACAGCACGTCCGGTTTTCGGATGAAAAACCTAACGATCCTACACATGTAGAAAATGCACAAAACAACAATACATTACAAATTAAGGTGTATCCTAATCCCACGCAAGAAGTGCTGCACGTTGAAAATGCGCCGAGTGGCTTATTACGTTTGTATAGTATTTCTGGTAATTTATTGCAAACCATCTCCACTCAAGAAGGCAATGTACAAATAGACATGGCAAATCTTCCAACTGGAAATTATTTGCTTATATGTGGTAAAGAAAACACTCAGATAATCAAACAATAAACAATTTAATTTTATCAAATTATGAAAAAGATTTTATTCATGTTGGCTTTTGTAGCCACAAGTATGTTGTCCTTGGGACAAAACAATCAATTAGTATGGGCAAATGGTCATGTACTTTACGGTACTCCTATTGAGAGTATTGATAGTCTAACCTATAGTGAAATGCAAGATATTGATACATTGCAATTACTTATCCCTCGTTCACTCATTCAAGTTGTTCACGACACTATATTTGTACATGATACAATATATATCAATGATTGTGATACTACCACAGAAAAGCCAGAAACACCTTATGAATATGTAGATTTGGGATTATCTGTTAAGTGGGCTACATGTAACTTAGGTGCTAATGCGCCAGAAGAATATGGACACTATTTTACTTGGAATGTGGAACATCTTGATGCAGATGATTGGTCAGGTGTAGTAAAACCAATACAACCCAAACAACGCAATGTCGCTACTTATGAAAAAGTAGTACTTGACACTACAGGTAATGTAGATCCTGCAAAAAACTATTTGGATGAAGAATGGCGTATGCCTACTAAAGAAGAGTTAGAAGAATTGGTAGATAATTGCACATGGGAATGGATTACACAAAATGGTGTATATGGTTGCAAAGTAATCTCCAATATCACTGGTTATACTGATCGTAGCATTTTCTTACCAGCAGCAGGTGTAATGGGAGAAAAGGATACAAATATCTACGACGCAGAGGAATATGGTTATTATTGGTCAAGTACAGTTTATAAAGACACAAAACAACAACCTAATCGAGGAGCATATTATTTGCGTTCATATGAATTAGATGATAAAGGAAAGGCAAAAGTTAGTTGGACTTACCGTTATAGAGCATATCCTATACGTCCTGTTTGTCAATAAAATTAATAATACTTTCTTACCCCGCAAGTTAATTGATTTGCGGGGTGAGTTTTTATATTGTCATTCTTCTTGCTCGTATCAATGCTCGTATTCAAGCGATTCTTCAGCACACTCAACCTTTTTCAAAAAAATACACCTAAAAACCTGCATAGTTCACAAAAATATAGTAATTTTGCACCGAGTTTGAGAATTTGGGAATAATACTTTGAGAATTTAGGATTAGACAAAAAACTATAAATCAGTTGTATATGATACAGGCTAACCCTACAGGTCCTGCAAATGGCGACTATCACGTGTGCCGTGGTGGCAACTATCAAATCAACGATGCACGGTATTGTCGTGTGTCGTTTCGATGCGGTACTGCACTTGCAAGCACCATACCAGGGCTCGGTCTTCGCCTCGCGCTTAAGGTGGACTAATGATAGTTTTTACTAAAATATACCTCAAAACGAGGAAAAATCTTTTTTTCAATAACCATTCCTTCGGCAAGCGTAAAAAATTAGGGATTCAAGAGAGGCTATCTACCGCTTATCCACCGCTTATCCACCCGAAGATACATGCACAAAATACTACCCATTTGCTGTACTGTCCAACAGCAAATGCAACAAAATCGCACTTGAAAGTAAACTTTCGCGCGATTTTATTGCAAATATGCAATATTTTTAGTAACTTTGCGCCCTAATTGGTAAAAAAGAATTTTTATGTATTACACTTATAGTGTACCATAGTAAAAAAGAAATGCAAAAATCGGATTTTATCATTGAGGTAAATCACGTGTCCAAGCAGTTTGAGGACGGGAAATTTGCCTTAGACGATGTGAGCCTACAAATCAAAAAAGGCGAGTTCGTAACCATCTTAGGCCCTTCGGGTTGCGGTAAGACTACCCTGCTACGTTGTATAGCAGGTTTTCAGGTAGCCACAGAAGGGGACATTCTATTAAACGGCGAGGACGTAACACAAATGCCTCCCCACTTGCGCGATGTAAACACAGTGTTTCAGAAATACGCGCTCTTTCCACACTTAAACGTATTTGACAATGTGGCTTTCGGTCTGAAACTGAAAAAGATAGACAAGAAAGTCATCGAAAAGAAAGTGAAGCAGGCGCTGAAAACCGTCGGCATGACGGACTATGAATACCGCGACGTGGACAGTTTGTCGGGTGGTCAGCAACAACGTGTGGCTATCGCTCGCGCCATCATCAACGAGCCAGAAGTGCTGCTGCTGGATGAGCCATTGGCTGCACTCGACCTCAAGATGCGCAAAGACATGCAGATGGAACTACGCGAGATGCACAAGAAACTCGGCATCACTTTCATATACGTAACGCACGACCAAGAAGAGGCACTAACCCTCAGCGACCGCGTGGTCGTTATGCGCGAGGGCAAAATCCAGCAGATTGGTACACCTACAGACGTGTATAACGAGCCACAGAACTGCTTTGTTGCCGACTTCATTGGCGAGAGCAATATCTTAGACGCAACCATGGTCAAAGACGGCGTGGTGAACTTCTGCGAAAAGGACTTCGAGTGCGTGGACAAAGGGTTTGGCGAAGACCAAGAGGTGGATGTAGTGATAAGACCCGAAGATATTTATATCGGGCGATTAGGCGATGAGGCGAAAGGCAAAGAGGCGAAAGGCAAGGAGAGCCCATGGCAATTGCATGGCGAGGTGCAGAGTTGTATCTTCAAGGGCGTGCACTACGAAATGACCGTGCTTACCGACAATGGCTATGAACTCATGATTCAAGACTACCACGCATTCGAGCCAGGCACGAAAGTGGGACTATTGGTCAAGCCCGAAGATATACAAGTAATGAAGAAAGAGCGATTGTGCAACACCTTTGATGGCGAAGTGCTGGAGGACAATCGCGTGCGTTTCTTAGATGAGGAATGGGATATCCCAGAGCGCGTGGCAGAACGCTTTGCTGTGGGCGAAGAAGTGGAAGTGGAAGTGGACTTCAACCGCGTGAACCTGCAGGATGATGAGGAAGATGGTATATTGTGCGGTGAGGTGTATTTCATCCTCTACAAAGGCGACCACTACCACCTAACCGTTCGCACGGATGATGGCGATGATCTATACGTGGACACCAACGATGTGTGGGACGATGGCGACCGAGTGGGTATTCGTGTGGCTCCAAGTTATATCCGCCTCTACAAGAAGAGTCAAGAGTCAGGAACCAAGAACCAAGACTGATAAGATATGAAGAGTAGCAAATTAAGAATGGTTTTTCAGTCGCGGAGTACATGGGCGTGGCCCTATGCGCTGTTTATGCTATGCTTGGTGGTACTGCCGCTATTGCTGATTGCGGTGTATGCCTTCACGGATGCGAACGGAAGCTTCACAATACAGAACTTTGTGAGTTTCTTCACAAAGTCCGAAGCGATAAACACATTTATCTATTCGTTGGCTATCGCGCTGATCACCACAATCATCTGCCTGCTATTGGGCTACCCCGCAGCATATATCATGGCGATGGCAGACTTCAAGACCCCGCAGGTGATGGCGATGCTATTCATTCTGCCCATGTGGATAAACTTCTTGCTCCGCACGATTGCGACAGTGGAGCTATTCCGTATGTTCGGTTTGCCACTGGGCGAAGGGGCGTTGCTGTTTGGTATGGTGTATGACTTCCTGCCCTTCATGATCTACCCTATCTACAACACCTTGCAGAAAATGGATACCAGTCTGATTGAGGCAGCACACGACTTGGGCGCAAAGCGTCATCAAGTATTCTTGAAAGTAACATTGCCACTCTCCATGCCAGGTATCTATTCGGGTATCGTGATGGTGTTTATGCCTACGGTTTCTACCTTCGCTATCGCAGAGTTGCTGACACACAACAAGGTAACATTGTTCGGCTCGCTTATCCAACGTTGCTTCGGCGAAGGCGGTATAGCCATGTGGAACTACGGTGCAGCATTGTCGCTGATAATGCTGATAATCATAGGAATGACCAGCTTCTTTGGAGGCGATAAGGAGGATATTAACAGGTAATATCTACTCCGGGCTCCGGCTTCCGGTATCCGGAATATAGAATCAATAAGATCATGTTTGAAAATAATAAGACATCTAAGATTGAGCAGCGAGGATTGGGATCGCGCATAGCAGCACAAGCATACTTGTGGTTGCTGCTGGTGGTGCTATATGCCCCTATCCTGCTGATTATCATATTCTCGTTCACACAGAGCAAAGTGTTTGGTAACTGGACGGGATTTACGTTAGGGTTATACGAGAACCTATTCACGGGTTACGATGCTGTGGCACAAGTGAAAGTGGACCCGAACCTATATCGCGCTGTCTTCTTCACGGTGGTGATTGCTTTCGCATCGGCACTCATCTCCACCGTATTGGGTACATTGGCTGCGATTGGTATCTATCATATGCGTTCGCGCGACAGAAAGATAATGACCTTTATGAATAGCATCCCAATGATTAACCCCGATATTCTGACGGGTATCAGTTTGTTCTTGCTATTCGTGTTCTTGGGTATCAGTCGCGGACTGGGCACAGTGATTGCTGCACACGTGGTGTTCTGTACGCCGTATGTGGTGCTGAGTGTGATGCCCCGCCTCACAAAAATGAACCCAAACATCTACGAAGCAGCACTGGACTTGGGTGCTACCCCTTTCCAAGCATTGCGCAAAGTGATGATGCCCGAACTATGGCCAGGTATGATTAGCGGATTTATCCTGAGTCTAACGCTCAGTATTGACGACTTCGGTGTAACCTATTTCACCAAAGGCAGTAGCGGACTGGAAACACTATCTACTTTCATCTATGCCGATGCACGCAAAGGAGGTTTGACACCTGAGCTCAGACCCCTATTCTCACTGATATTCTTGACCATCTTGGTCTTGCTGATAATAATGAATATACGAACCCATAAACAACAAAACAAAACGAAATGAAAAAGTTCTTTTTTGCTGTAGCCGCTTTGGTGCTACCTTGTGTATTGGTATCTAACGCTTTTGCTGCTGATCGCGAGCATACGCTCAAAGTTTATAACTGGGCCGATTATATCGACATGAACGTGCTCAACGGTTTCCCTGCTTGGTATTACGAGCAAACGGGAGAGCAGGTGGAAGTGCTATACCAAACCTTTGATATCAACGAGTCGATGCTCACCGAGATTGAGGTGGGACAAGAAGATTACGACGTGATTTGCCCATCGGAATACATCATTGAGCGTATGTTGCGCAACGGACTGCTGCAACCTATCAACAAGGATTTTGGTCAGACACCCGACTACACCAAACGGGTATCGCCTTTCGCTGTGGATAAGTTCCAACAGATGGCATCTGACAGCAGCGTATGCGTAGCAGACTACACTGTGGGCTATATGTGGGGTACAACAGGTATCCTCTACAACACCGCTTTGGTGGACAAACCTGAAATCCTGTCTTTGGGCGGTTTGCAGAACCCTAAGTTTGCTGGCAAAGTGTTTATGAAAGATGCCTTCCGCGACATATACTCTGTAGTGGTACTCTATGCTTATCGCGATGAGATTGCGCGTGGCGAAGTGACCCGCGATGAGTTGGTGGCAAACGTGACCGATGAGCGTATTCAACGCGTAGAGGATTTCCTCACAGGCATGAAAGACAATATAGCCGGTTGGGAAGTGGACTTTGGCAAAGAGGAGATGACCAAAGGCAAAGCATGGCTCAACCTCAGTTGGTCAGGCGATGCACAATGGGCTATCAATGAGGCAGCTGAAGTGGGCGTTGACCTCGAATACTTTGTGCCTGAAGAGGGTAGCAACGTGTGGTTTGATGGCTGGTGTATCCCTATCTATGCGAAGAACACCAAAGCAGCGAGTTACTTCATCAACTATATGTGTATGCCCGAGAACGCCATCCTCAACATGGAGGAGATTGGCTATGTGAGCGTGGTGGCAGACTCTACTATTCTTGCATGGGCAAACGATGAGGAGATTGAAGCGACCTCCGACCTGACCTATTTCTTTGGCGAAGGCGCAGATTCCGTGCACGCCAACCACGTCTTCTATCCTGATGCCAAAGTAATCGAGCGTTGCGCACTCATGCACGACTGTGGTGATAAGACCGAGGATATGTTGGCTATGTGGTCGCGCGTCAAAGGCGACAACCTGAGCAGCGGACTGGTGATATTCATCATCGTTGTATTGGTACTCATCATAGTAGTGGTGATTATCCAAGCCATCAATCGCAAACGCCAACGCGAGTTGCAACGCAAAAAACGCAACCGCAGAAGATAACTTACCCCAAAATTGGCTATCCGCACCACACAATAACCATACAATAACCATACAATAACCACACAATTCGAATACCCCATAGAATGAAACGATTACTCATCTATATCATTGGTTTCGTTCTCACTACTGCTGTGGCCAGCGCGCAAGACTACGAAACGGATTATCGCGCACTACAACAGCAGTTTGAGGAGCGCTCTGCGACCACACCAGCTCTCATTAAGACCTATCTTGAGCAGTATCCATACACCCCATACAGCGACGAGATTCACTTGATGGAAGGTGTACTACACGCTGAAAAAGAAAAGTATAAACAGGCCATTAAGGCTTTTAGCAAAATCAATGCTAAGAACCTCTCGCGCGAGACGCAACCCATGTTGCATTTCTATTGGGGCTATGCGCTACTCAAACAAGAGAACTATAAGAAAGCACTATCTTATCTCCTCCGTTTGAAGCAGAGGGAGTCCCTCTATACACCTCATGCACGCTACTATGCAGGTTATTGCTACTATTGTACCAAAGATTTTCAAAATGCGTTGGCTGAGTTTCTATCTGTACAACACTTGGCTGGCTATCAACAGATTGTACCATATTACCTCGTGCAAATTGATTATGCACAGGGCAATTATGAGCAGGTGTATACCCGAGCCAATCAACTATTAGATACATTCCCTGACAACAAGCACAATTACGAGCTGCACCGTATGTTGGGAGAAATGTACTATCAAGATAGCGCCTACAACGATGCTATCCAACATTTGGAAGCATACCATACACTAACCCTCGAACAAGAACGCGAACCTCTGCGCAGCGACATCTACCTGCTGGGCGTTGCTAACTACAAAGTAGGCAAATACCAAGAGGCTATCCAACAACTCAAAACGATCAAAGAGCAGAAAGACTCTATCTCAGAGAGCACATACCTGCACCTCGGGCATAGTTACCTGCGCGTGGGCGATGAAGAGAGAGCCAAACTATCCTACGCTGCCGCTATGCGACTCAACATTAATAGCCGAGTGCGCGAGGAAGCCATGTATAACTACGTACAAATCACCTACCTACAAGGATCGGCTTTGGGAGACAATATCACGGCTTTCCAAGATTTCTTGCGCGAATACCCTAATACTAAATATGCCAGCAATGTCTATGCCCTCATGGCTGATATGTACATGAATAGCAAGAACTACAAAGCGGCTTACGATGCTCTGGTGGGTATAGAGCGACCTGATGCCAAGTTGCAAGAAACGATACAGTTCCTACGCTATCAATTGGGGGTAGATGCATTCCTACAAGGCAACATGAAGGAAACAGCCAATTGGATGACACAGGTGATTAAGAACGAGAAGAAATCATCCCATTACAAGACCGAAGCATACTATATGCGTGCGGAGAGTCGCTATCGCATGCTGCAATATCCTGCTTGTATTGAGGACATAGAGGCATTCATTAAACAACCCAACGCCACAAAGTCCAAGAATTACGCAACTGCCTTGTATCTCAAGGCTTATGCACTCTTCAACCAACAATTGTTCAAGCAGTCGGAGTATGTCTTCCGCCAGTATGTATCACAAGCGGACAGTACACAAACATTTTTCACCGATGCACTCAACCGTTTGGGCGATTGTCTCTTCAGCGACCGCCAGTTTGATGATGCAGTAGCGACATACGACCGTGCTATTCGCCGCGGCAACTACGCTACTGATTACGCACTCTTTCAACAGGGATACGCACTCGGACTGCTGCATCGTTATCCAGAGAAGATCCAGAAGATGGAACAATTATCTTCACGCTATCCACGGTCTGATTACGCTGATGATGCCCTGTACGAAACAGCACGCGCACATCTCCAACTCGATCAAAACGAGAATGCTATCAAGATGTACACACGTATCTTAGGTAAATATCCCAATAGCAACAAAGCCGCAAAATCTGCGTTGGAATTGGGTATGACCTATCGCACCCTCAAGCAATACGACAAAGCCATTGAGGCATACAAAAAGACTATTGAGAAATATGCCGGTACCGAAGAGGCATACGCTGCCCTTGAAGGATTGGAGCAGGTATATGTAGAGACCAATAACATTAACGATTATCTGGCATATACCAAGACGCTCAACAAAATCAACATGCAGACCTCCAGTCAAGAAGACTCATTGGTCTATGTAACGGCAGAACTGCAATACATTATGGGTAACTACGAGGAAGCTGCTGCGGGTATGACTACATACATCACTTCGTTCTGCCCTGGCGGACGATACTGCGTAATGGCGCATTACTATGCAGCCAACAGCTTCTACCAACTTCGTCAATATAATGCTGCGCAAGAGAAATACAACGCATTAGCAGCCATTGATGGTAACCCATATTTGGAAGAGGCATGCATGCGCTCGGCAGAAATCGCGTATGATAAAGAGCAATATAGTACAGCTGCATATTACTTCCAACAAATGTTGCGCGTAGCATCCTCAACCAATATGCGCACTACGGCACAATTGGGCATCTTGCGCTGTAATCAGCACGAGGGCAATACAGAAGCGATTATTTCAGCTGCTACCCAGTTACTGGAGCAAGAACAGCTTAACGACAATATCCGTCAGGAGGCACTCTATTATCGTGCTAAAGCGCACCTTAGTGACCAACAATATGGATTGGCTGTAGTCGATCTCACTCCTATCTCAAAGGAGGTACGAACACCCATGGGAGCTGAAGCCAAATATCAATTGGCAAATGCGTACTTCCAACTGGGATCAATCGAATTAGCTGAAGAGGAAGTCATGTCCTTTACCCAAATGCAAACCACGCAACAGTATTGGTTGGCTAAGGGACTGATATTGTTGTCTGACATCAATGTGCAACGAGGCGATCTCTTCCAGGCCAAACAATACCTCTTGGCATTGCAAAGCAATTATCATCACCAAGATGACATACCTGGTATCATTACCCAAAAACTACAAGAGATACAGGCATTAGAATCTGCCAACGAACAAGAAACTACTGAAACCGAGGAGGATACAACACTATGAGAAAGTCTATCATACTATTCATCGCTATTTGCCAGCTGTCTATACTTAACTGCCACTTGTCAGTAGCACAAAACGATACTACGCTCAAGCGTATTGTTACTGTGGAGCGTGATTTTCAACCTGTGATACAGAGCGCAGGTAAGATTAACCAACGCCCCAATATCCTAACGACGGATATTCCACTCGCACCCGTCATTTACTCCACCTATACGGACTCACTATCCATTGGACATACGCTCAATCCATTGCAAGTGGCAAATGCCCGATTCGTTTCACAAGCGCCACTCAATGGTGTTTTAGAAGCTGCAGGAGGCTATCGCAATACGCACTTCCTGTTTGGTTATCAAATTCACCAGAAGAAGAAAATGTCGCTCAACCTTTTTGCCAACCACGATGCGTATTGGGGGAAAGACGCCTTATCACAATCCCTATTAGGCATGCAAGTTACGCGCCACTTCTCGAATGCTGATTTCTATTTCGGTATTGAGGGAGAGAATCAGGCATACACCTATCGCCACGAAGACCGTATGCCTATGACAAATTTCCCTTGGCGTACGCTATGGAACGCCAAGGCTAAGATAGGTGTGCAATCAACAGGCAAAACGCCTGTGAAATATCTCATACAGACAGGGTACAATGCTTTTATTGCAGAGCAGTTTGCTGTCGAACACCAAGCACAATCACATCTCAACCTATGGTGGTCAGACAATACGCATAGTGCGGGTGTCAAAGCGTATGTGCAGAACCATTTCTACACTCGTTTTGATACTACCTTTGCCGCATCACCACGCCATGCCATTCGTATAGAACCATTCTATGAGTACAATGATAAGCATATCCACCTGCATTTGGGTGTAAACCTCAATATGAATATAGGTACAGGTGAGTTACTGAGTACGGTGGAGAACTTGAGCTTTGCTCCATCGCCAAATGTGCAATTCGAATGGAACATGATGGATAATATATTCCATATCTACGCTCTTGCTACAGGTCATTATGCACTTGGCTCGTTGGAGGAGTATTTGGGCTACAACCGCTATCTGAATGTAGTGCAAGGCTTGGCATGGAGCGAACCACGTGCATATACCCCAGTGGATGCACAAATCGGCTTTAAGCTGCGTCCTGCACGTACACTACTGATTGATATATATGGTGGCTACGCTTACCATATGAATGCTTATAACATGGCTGCCGTATTGGATAAGAATGCAACCGTTATAGACTATCAACTCTGGCAACAAGACCTGCAACAATGGAAAGTCGGTGCTTCCCTACACTATCACTACCGCGACATCGTAGAAGTAAATGTAGGTGGTAATTACTATTTCTATCCACCTAAGACTACCATCTTCGACCGTCCAAATTGGGACGCACATGCTCGCATTGAAGCACATATAGACACTAAGTGGAGCATTTACTCCGAGAATTATTTTGCAGGTAGCCGTCAAGCATACATTGCGCCATACCATTCAGAAATGCTCCGCCCTATCGTTTCTCTCAATATCGGTGGTCAGTACGCTATCAATCGTTGGTTAGCAGTATATGCACAAGTGAATGATTATCTCAATCGTAAACACGATATTTTCTACGGTTACAAATCGCAAGGCATACACTTCCTACTGGGTGTTAAGTGGAAGTTTTAACCCCTGCCCTTACACCCTGTTCTCACACTGGACGCCAGAAGCCAGAAACCGGTTGCCGGACGCCGGAAGCCAGGCACTGGACGCCAGAAGTTGGAAGCCGGAAGCTGGCTACCGGAAGCCCAACACCATACCCACCATACAAAAACGGCTGTGAGATTTCACAGCCGTTTTTGTTTATGTTTTCAAATGAGGATTATTCTTTTACCTCTTTGTTCTTATTATCCCAGTCGAAGTGGAATGTCACTTTCAAACCTGCATCCAAGTAAGACATATTCACAGGACCTGCATTCATGATAGAGTGCATCTTAGCACCACCTACATTCACTGCATCTGGAGCTGTGATGGTCAAAATCTCGCCAGTTGCATCTTTATAGGTGTTGGTGTTGATACCATAGGTAGCATATACACCCAAATCCAATGCATACTTTGTACCAATCTTGAGTTCATAACCGAGCTCTGCACCCAGACCTACAGTTACGTCCCATGCGTTCTTGTTTTGACCTTTCTCTACTGCGTCTTTAACAACACCCATCAAAGGATCGTTTGGAGCAATAGTTACACCTTCCTCTACGTGAGTAGCAGTCAAGGTTACGCCAGACATATCTTGCTTGTAACCAGCATATGCAGGTAAGATGAGCTTAGGACCAGCGTTCAAGAAGAAACCCATAGGAGTTACCATAGAGAACATCACAGGGATTTCCAATTGTACTTGATGGTTTGTAGCATGAGCTTTGTTAATCGCTACTGCATAGTCCACATGACCAGTAGCATCAGCTACGCGAACAGTGTAATTGTCCTTGGTGAGGTTTTGACCATATTGCATATAGCCTACGCCCACACCAGTCATAATACCCAACTTAGGAGACTTACTTGATTTAACCCAATAGTGTGCATAGCGCAAATCGAGCATAGTAGAGAAACCGAATGAAGGCATGCTTTGAGCTGCTACGCCACCACGTACACCAATTGAGAAGCGATTAACCTCATATGGTAGATCTGGAACTACTGTGTCTTTCACTTCGACGATAGTATCTTCCTCAACAAACTCCTCGAACATTTTAGCACGAGCAGCCTCTTCTGCTGCTGCAGCAGCTGCTGCCTCAGCAGCAACACGAGCGCGTTCAGCCTCTTCCGCTGCACGAATTGCATCGAAATACTCTTGTGTCTTGTTGTAGTTCAGAGGTATCAAACTACCTTGAGCAATCCAAGAATAGATACCACGGAGCAATACACCTGTAGGTTTGGTTTTAGTACCTAACTGACGAATAGTGTGAGGTACACCATAAACCCATGAGGACATGCGCTCACCTGTGATATAGCGCAAACTATCTTTGTGGATCATTACAGTATCACCGATTTCCATTTGAGCACCTGAACTATAAACAAACTCTACAGCAGGTTTTTGAGCCTCGGCGGTCTGTGCTGAAACGCTGGACAAAGATACCTGTGTGGTGGCAAAAATTGCCACCAACAGGATTACCTTAAACATTTTATTATTCATAATTGTTTTCATTTCTTTTCCTCCCATTATTATTTAACAATGTAGCGCAAGGTTGTTTGCTCACCATTGTGTTGAACCTCTACCAAGTAGTAACCAGGCAATGTTTCTGCCTTGAATACAAACTCGGAAGCTTCTTCAGCTTTGTAAACACTCATCAACTCACCGCTCGTATTGAATACGCGAACTTCGGCTACATTAGCTGGGTTCAAGTTCAACAAGTGGAGGGTTTCACTTGGACGTGCAACTGTAGGTAACAGCTTAGGAGCTTGGCCAGCAGCAGCCAGTACAAGAACCTTGGTGCGATACAAGTTGCCGCAAGCCTCCTCGTTAGAAGAATCAATGATAGCGTAGATTTGACCTGTATATGCAGCGAGGTCTTCATTCTCAATGTACATGCCAGAGCCTAAAACTTCATCATCATTAATCTCCCATGAGTTGTCCATCTCACCTACTACTTGATACCATTTCACTTGATCAGCAGCTGGAGTCCAACCGTACTTATCTGCAAAGCCATTCAAGTGCAACATTATCATACGATTACCATACTTAGCTACTGCCTCAGCTTCACCCAAAGCAGGATTCTCCTCTGGGGTTTGAGCAGTGATAGTCAAGTGGAGTGTTACAATGCTGTCGCAACCAGTAACAACGCTTGTTGTATTGAATGTGTAGTTACCACTCTTAGTATAAGTAACACCATTCCACTCATATGCATAGCAGTCACTTGCGGTTACATCCTCGGTAACTACAGTGTTGATTGTGAGGTGGAGAATCTCCTTGTAGCACTCAGCCTCGTAGGTATAGTCGCCACTCTCGGTGTAAGTCTCACCATGCCACTCATAACTTTCGCAAGCAGTTTCGGTCAACTCAACTACCTCTGTTTCGTTGATAGTCAAGTGGAGAATCTCCTTGTAGCACTCGTCCTCGAAGGTGTAATCACCACTCTCAGTGTAAGTAACACCACGCCACTCATAGCTTTCGCAAGCGGTCTCAGTAAGCTCAACTACCTCAGCAGGAATTACGGTCAACTCAAGGGTCTTGATCTCAACTACACAACCTGCCTCGTTCTTAATCTCGAGAGGATATGAGCCTGCAACAGATACCTCGCCATCACCCCATGGATAAGTTTGACCCTCGCAGATAGTAGCAGTCTCAGTGCTTGTCTTAACCTCTACAGGAGTTACATCGAATGTCAACTCTACTGACCATTCGAAATCGCAACCAGAAGTCACAGTCAGAATCATGGTGTGAGTCTCCGCATCGCAAGCCAAAGTAGCATCAGCACCAGCGGTCCAAACTACGCTTTCAACATCAGCGATAGCCTTGGTGTCTTGTGCAGCATAGTGGTTCTTGATAGCCTCAACGGTACCATCCACATTAACCTTCTCGCCAGCTACCAATACTGGTGTAGCACCGATAGTTGCGAGCAACTCTGCGGTCATCACCTCAGGAGCAACGATAGGAGTAATCACATAGTTGTAAATAGTAACTGTAGTTTCAGTTTCGATAGTAACAGTCCATGTCAAGAGAGCAGATAAATCTGGCAATGAAGAGATAATGTGTTTCTCACCCTTGATGTCCTCATACTCGGTTCCATCGCATACATATTCAACAACATCTTTATAAATAGTATCCTTAACAACTGGATCTACTATAGGAGTATCTGGGATAGTGTCAATAGCAGTGAACTTCACGAACATGCAGCATTGTTTAGGAGTAACCAACTTAGCAAATGCTTCATAAGGAACTTCAACCATAGTCCAATCTGCAGGCACCATGTTGCTGTGTTGTGCTACAGGAGCGTCATCTTGGCAGTGTGCATAAACCTCAGAAGCGATAACAACAGTGTCGTTGTGAACGTTGTTATTAACGTAGAAGCTGATTGCTGAGTTAGCCTCATAAAGACCAGTAATATCCAGCTTATACAACTGATTCAAGTTCAAGTCGCTCAATGTTACCTCAGCCCAATCCAATACAGGTACATCGTCGCACTCCTCTGGACAGCATGGCTCCTCCTCTACTGGTGGAACAATCACCAAATCTCCAGTAGTCTTGATGTTTACATAGCAGCTGTTATACTCTGGGATGTATTGTTTCAAGCGCTCAATCAATTGATCTAACTCCTCTAATGGAAGATATTGTTTAATGTGATCAATCAATTGCTTCAAGTTCTCAACAGTGATATACTTATCGAATTTTTGCAACAATACAGCAACACCGCCAGCGTATGGGAGATATTTCTCATAATCCTTGAGGATACTCTCAGCATCTACGAATGGGATATAGTCACCATATTTCTCAAGCAATGTTACTACATCGTTGAAGGAAACATAATCTAACTGAGTTTTGAGGATATCCTTCAATTGCTCAACGGATAGATATTTCTCATAGTTTTTCACCATATCCAACGTGAGTTTGTCGCCATATGTATTCAGCATCAACTCAATTTGTCCGAATGGGATATATTTAGCATACTTATTAGCCTCAAGAATACTAACAAGCTTGTTATAGAACTTGTAGCTTGTCAAGTGACCTAACAATGTATTCAATTCACCATCATAAATATACTTATCATATTGGGCAACATACTTCATTACCTCTTCGTAGGTAAACACCTTGTATAGGTTAGCCTCAGCAGGGATACTCAGAGTTTTCTCTACTGTCAATAGTGCTGGACAAATTGGAGATACAGCAGCCTGTACCTTTACATCCATCTCGCTATCATTGATGAGGTTTACAACCAAATCTTCACCTTTTTTCAATTTGTCGAAGAGATAGTCAAGAGTAACTTTGTACCATACATCTTGGTTTGCCTGCAATTTTAGACCTTCTTGCTCCCATGCAACCCAGTCAAAGTCTATAGCCTCACGACATGCATCCACATCAACAGATTGCATATTGATGCCGAACTTTATGGTTTGGTCTGTGGTCAATTGCAGATAGAAGTTGTCTACATCATTATCTACAAATTGGCGAGCAAAATTGATAATGCGTTTTGGCATATTGATTGACATATCCGCTATGCGTGGTACCTTAACCTTAGCATAGTGAGCAATGCTATACTCACAACCAACGGTTACACCTGCAGTGAGATTTGCAGTTTGGCTGCCCAAGTTTGCAAATGAGATTTTAGCAGCTGCGCCCATCTCATCCAGCAGACTCATTGGGAATTTATACCATTGGGTACCTGGCTTTTGGGTATATTCTCCAACAAGAGCGATTTCAGTTGCGTTTGTGCATCCTTCAGCTGGGTCGATTTTTGCATTTACTGGGGTTGCTTTCAACTCAACTGGACCGTCCGCCTTAACACCTACATAGATATTGTCAATATTGATAGCGTCAAGGATGCTATAATCCACCAATTGATCTACGCTTGCGCGTGCAGGTACTGGCACGAGCAATGGCATAGTTACCTTTGCAGGGCAATCTACAGATACCACTGTAGCAACCCATACGGTAGAGTCTGCATGGTTGGTGAATGTGAAGTTGATATGGCTACCCAACTCCTTCACAGCATCAAGTTCCATATCAAACCAAGTAGCTTCACCTGCTTCAATCTTTGCACCTGTTGTCCAATCGAAGGTTACCAAATCTTCGCGCAAGCAAGGATTTGTGGTAGCATTGGTTACATCCAAACCAAAGTGGATAGGTTGGTCAGAATGGAGCTCCAGATATACCTCTTTTGAATCAACTCCGTTGTAAGCACTCTCGAAACGAGTAAGTTCCTCAATCAGGTTACCAATGATATTAGGTGCAAGTGCGCCCAATTCGAAGCCTGCTGGCAGAGGCACAGTCAATTTAGCACCTGTAGTGTACATACAATCGGTAACGATACCAATAGTAACGTTGGCACGTTGGTTACCCTTATTTGCTACATAGAAGCTTGAATTAGCATCGGTGCTCTTGAGCAGATCTAAAGAGATTTTATACCAGCTGGTGGTGTTAGCCTCATGAACATATTCAACGCCATGTTCTGGGTTGAGTGCATTCAAGCAAGGTGTTTGATCGTCAGCAATAGCATTCTTGACGGATGCTGCCAATTCGATATCTGAATCGGTAGAAACGCCGAGATAGATACGATCCAGTGGAGAGCGTTTCAGCAATTGATAGTCAATCACTTGGCTGATGCTCAAATTAGCAGGGATTGGCAATACGATAGGCAGGATAGTGCCATTGCATTCCAATGCCAATTCCACAGACACCAATGCGCGGCTATCAGAGTGATTGTAGAATGCCAGATTGAGGTGTTGTTTGTTTTGCTTGAGCGAAGCAATGTCCATCTCATACCACTTAGAAGCACCTGCCTCGAGTTTCGCACCTACGGTCCAGTCGAACTTAACGGCTGTAGCACATGGATCGATGTCGCGTTTGCCAACCGAAGCAGTCAAATCTTGATCGGTGATAAAGCGGAGATATACCCACTCGCTATTAACAGCTTTGAGGACATTATCCTTGATAGCTTTTACTACAGTAGCATTAGCATCGATTACCAAGGTTTGGTCAATAGTACTCTTTACAGGGCAAGCAAATGCTGTCTCTACTGTCAGGTTGGCAGGAGTAGCAGTTTGGTTGGTAACATAGAACTCTGTAGCCAAGCTACGACCGCCGAGCAAATCTTCACGTTTTACTTTGTAAACGTGTTTACCTGCAGTTAGATTGAGTTCTTCATTGAACTCTAATACAGGAGCATCGCAAGTAAAGTCATCATACTTACCTGGCTCAACTACCAAGATTTCCTCTTTTACTTTGAGAGTAATAGGTTGGTCATTGGTAAGTCTGAGGAACACATAATCCTCTTTGAGTACATCCAAGAATATACGACCAAACTCATCCTCTTGCTCTGCACCTACAGCGATTACCCAATCTTTCTCGATTACGGCACTTGCAGGGCAGTCAAGACTCATGTCGAACGCTACGTGTGCATCAGCTGCTCCGTCATTAGCAACCACAAACTTAAGTTGGTTGTCGCTATTCTTCACCTCAGCAAGGTTCAGACGGAACCACTTCTCTCCAGCAGGTACGGCAACACCATCCCAGTCAAAGTCAACAGCCTTAGAACATGCATCATCCACAATGTCCTCGGTCTCATACACTTTAGCAGTAAGTGCAATTTGCTTGTCTGCCTTCAATTGCACATACACTTCCCCTAAACCATACTGCATCAAGTTTTTCAAGGAAACTTCACTGCCACTTACTGAGAAACTACGTACACTCCATAATTGGTAGTCATTACCAGCAATCTGATAGTTGTACGCCTTTGAGAATTGCTGTCCAAGCAATTCAGCACTAACCGACAGTGTAACAGCGGAGTTCTCCGCAGCAAGGTTAGTTAGATACAGAGCCAATGTAGGGTCGTATGCATCTTTCTCCAATTGAGATAGACTCACGCGATACCATAAAGCTGTACCAGCCTCCTGGATATGCCCATTAGCCCAATCAAAGTCAATAGCATTGGCTTTGTTTGTTCCATTACCCGCACCAACAGCCATCATGGCTACTGACATCAGCAAGGCAATGGATGAAAGTAAAATTTTTCGCATTACTTTGATTTTTGATTGTTAATAAATATTGTTAATTAGTTTCTTTAAATTATCCTGTTTTATCAGGCGTTTTCCGTCAAGGTGCAACATAGCACATTAAATCAGGCTGCAAAATTACAACTTTTTTTTCAATTGTGCAAGGAAATTCGATTTTTTTTGTTATAAACCTGCATTTTATCTTCTTCTTCTCTCCTACAATTCTTCTACAGAGTCCAAAATAAAGTATTATAACACACTGCTTATCAGCAGATTAAATAATACTCAGAACAAAAATGTATCATTTTAATGTTTTTCAGCAGTTTTCTACACTTTGGGGTTCACACTTCCACCTCGCGCGCATGCGCGTATGTTATTATAAGGTAAAAAAATGAGTTGAACCCCGTCCAACTCATTTTTCATTCAAGCCTATAGCCTATATCCAATAGTCTATCGCTAATAAGTTATCGCTTACAATCTACTTCCCATCAATGTATAGCGAACACCGTCACGCAGGATGTAGATGACACCATTGTCGAGCACCAAACGCGCATCGGTAGATGGAACAGTAACATCATCTACTGCGGAGGTATCTTTGATTTCTGACAGGCGGACACGACCTACTGTATTAGAAGGGTGTTTTACGCGAATATAGAGATTCTCCCCGCTGATGCGTGCTTGTTCCAACAAGTCTGCTGGCAATTCATAGGCATCGCCCGACACCATCATTTTTTTCACCAACGCCTCACCACTGCAATCACCTTGTGCAATTTCTAAGGTTAAACGAGTGTCTGCTTGGAACCACTCGAGCTTCAAGCCATTCTTTTCGGGAATCATATCGGGTGTCAGCACATACACATCATCAGGATGTGAAGACACAAATACCATATTCAGCAAGATAGACAGAGGATTCTCGCAGGTAGAGTGAGGTCCTTGGTTATAAGGACAGCAGATGAAACGGCTTTCTTTTCCCACCTCAGCAGGCATAATACCGATACGAATAGACATACTACCGCTCACACCATTCTGCTCCATCAGGTCTTTAATGGCAGAAGGTTTCACGTCGCGTGCTTGATTGCTTTGTACCACTACTTCTTTGTAGATTTTTGCCGACGCATCATTGTAGCAGTTTTGCATAACAACCATCTTCACATCGCAATCGGAGTAGAGATATGCAGAGCAGCCGTCTAACATAATATCTGAAGAAGACTTATACCATGTGGTATCAGTAATAGTAATATCGAATGGCAGAGCGCCGAGTCTATTTTTCTTGATTTGTAATTCGCAATCACAGTAATAGGAAGGATAGCCATACTTCAGTTGGTAGTCCTCCATACAATTTTCTTCTGTGATTTGCGCGAAGGTAGGCAATGCCATCATAGCAGCCAAGATAATAGTGTGAAATTTCTTCATAAATCTTTTATTGTTAAATGATTAATTAATTATTTTGCAAAACTCGCTGCAAAGGTACTATATTTTTCTGATACTTGCAACAAAAAACCGCAGAAAGTTAATTTTTCTGCGATTTTTCTCTTGACTGCACGTCTTATCCCTTGCCACTGGGGTACGTTGTTCCCCTGCGGAAGAGCTGTTGAAACATGTTGTTATAATTGTTGTTTTTATTCTTACTTATAGCGCGCACCTGTTAAGGTATAGCGTTCATCACCGCGTTCTACATACAATACACCATCATTACCACGCACCAGACGCGTTTCTCCTTTGGCATCAACCGTTGGCGATTGTACGTCACTGGAAGCCTTATCCTGCAGACTTGCAAACAACGAAACCCTCTTATCTGAGGTCAAAGTCAAGTAGATATACTGATAGTGCGGCGCAAACATATCTGTATCCAACTCGCGAGTGCGACTATCTCCACCAGCCATTTTGTAATTCATTTCCATGAAATCATCATCCATCGTAGCATAAAGCGAAAGACTTGCACTATCGGTTGATAGATTTGTCAAAGTAAGAAACAACTCAGGCTCCTGCATGGCGAATACGGGTGCCAATGCCACACGATACCAAAATGCGCCAGGTTCCTGAACATGTCCATTCTCCCAATCAAAATCGATGGAATGCGCCTTGGAGGAACCATCATTGCGCCCCAATGCAAATATTGGGGTCGCAAGGATGAGTAATGCAAATATGATATGTACTTTCTTCATAATCGTTTATTTTAATCTATATTATTTCACAATTGCTTTGGCTTGTTCTTTCTCGCCACAGATGAGGTAAATACCTTCTGGCAGGGTAAACTGTGTATCATCGGTGAGGTACTGTGAAACAACCAACTGACCTGCGGTGTTATATATGGACACTTGTTGTGGTACTACTGGCACAATGCCCAAACCACCTGCAACGGTGTAAACCAACATATCGCGGTCGCCAGAGATGGTAGGGGTAGAGGTCGGAGTCTCATTGGTATCATCCCCGCTGATTGACTCGTAAGTCACATCTCCCGTCATCATGTCAATAGAGGCGATACGGCGAGGCATTGGTGATGGAGTAGCAGGATTGGTTGCCAACACAAAACCACCACTTGGTAAAATAGCTTCAGGTTTATCATCATCATTCGAGCGAGTAAACTTCTGATTCTCATTTAAATAATACGCTTCCATACCACTTATTTCAATTTCTGACAAGGTACTATTTCCGCGTATTTCTGCTGTCCCTGCAACAACGTTATTTGCAGCCAACAACGTATTGGCTTGGAAGTCTTTTCCTTCAATAGTCTGAAGACCTAATCCCTCGAATATCAAGTACTTACCAGTCCAATAATCCCATTTCCCTTCTTCATCTCTATAGCCATAATACATATGTGGGAATTTCATCGAATATATTTCGCCTTTCTTCATTACCACATTATATTCTGTATCACCATGAGTAGCTTTGTAGTAATCATTATATCCTTCAGCTGTTTTGTCATCCACATTAGGCAAGTATTTCCAATCAGTGGTAAATTTCGAGCCATTCCATGTCCAAGTACCTGATGAACGTTGTAAATAGTAGTTAGCCGAGTAGTTACGACCTGTAAAGTGAGTTAATTTGATTGCACCATCTCCCGTTTTAATAGTTTTATCACTTTTCCATTTTCTATATATAGTCCAAAAATCAGCGTTTGTCTGGTTAAAACTAATATCATACCCCATATAGAAGAATAAGTCAACCACTGCTTTTGATTGTGCTTCAAATGCGCCATCCATATTACCTAATGTATCTGATATGTTTCTCAACTCATGTTCTGGATATGCTTCTACTACATATACATTTGTAATATCATATGGAGGACAGAATAATATCCATTCATCAGCAGATTTTATAGGTACAATCATATATTGCGCCTCATCAATTTGATAGGATGTGGTATTAGTTACATTTTGGCGCAGTTCCTTAAATGCTATGGAAACAGATCCTAAATTAGGAATTTCAGCAGATTGATGTTTATGATCATCATTTGCTATATACATCGTTTTACTGTCAATCTCCGAATAGAACAAATATCTTGTGTGTCTTAGTTCACCACTACTTACTTCTACAGGACCACCAAATGTTGCACTATATCCACCATTTATATCTGATCCAGACTCTAATGTTGGCATACAAACAGCCCAGTTTGTCACTTCCTCTTCTTGCTCAAATCCTTTTCCAGTAAACTGGTAGGGGAGCATTAGCGTAACGGAATCGGTAGCATCTGCTTTTAAACTATTACGTCCATAAGTGTCTTTTCCATTATAATATTGCGCCATCGTTTTTGTATAGTCGCTATGCGAATTGTCTTGACAAACCAATACATTTGCTATGGAGTCAAAATTCACTGTTGCCAAATAATATGGTGCAACAGGAATATTATTAATATGGAAACGAGCTGTTACCAATGGATTATCGTATTTATTCTTTGGTGAAGCACCTAAGTTTGCAGCCTCAGAGCATGCCCAAATATCACAATTGTAGGTACCACCATTGATGTAGGTATTTTGAGGGCATTTCATAGAAGTTTCAGTACGATAATATCCACTATATTTACCCATTTCTGAAGTAGTAAGTTCCTTGCAGTAAATACTACCGTCATTGAAATTCACAATACCATCACCTTGATCATTACCAACACCACTCAATGTGGCATTAACAACGGAGACAGACTTTTTATACGCTCTGTGACCAATAGCAAAAGTACAAAGATAGTTAGCAGAAGTAGGCAAAGAATTCTTCAAATATATTTGCCCTCCATTGAAATTAACTGTTGAATTTCCATTTCCCAATTCTATACAAGGACGTCCTGAGGATAGAGGTACCAAATTAATAGCGCCATTGGTGCGTTCTGTCTTTGCAATATCGGTGGCATCAACAAGCCATTTATCATCAATAGATAGTGAGATAGCATGGTCGCCTTCAGAAACAAACAGATGTATTGGTGCAGAGTGCAAACCTGCTGATGCAGTCTGCCCTACCAAAGTTGCAAATATAGCACCTTTACCACCCTCTAATTTGCTTGAGTCACGTAAGTGTATATTGGGTGCAAACGGGCTATTAGAATTGGTGGAGGTAGATTCAAACACGAAGGCTGATGCCGAAGCAGATACATACTTTGTTTGCCATAACGCCAACTCCATTGTTATCGAATCATTCTTCAACTCTTTAGTATAGCCCCCCTGTGTGTGATTACGTGCAAATAAATACAAATCATCCATATATACATCTATGGTGGTACCTGCACCACCTGCAATATGTATCACACCTTTTTGATTTGCACCGGAGCCATTTGAAGCATATGGACAAAAGCCCGTGAAAAAGAGTCTTTGCGTAGTACTATTGGCTGTGATAGAAGGAATAGGTCTATTCACAGCATTCAAATTCATATTGTCTATAGTAGAACTCAACGTATATCCATTTCCAGAAGCATTTTTAGTATAAATATAGCAAGGAGTAATAGCTGTAGATGGAGCAGTGGCAGTAGGTTTAGAGATAGTATTTGTTCCATCCGAAGAGGTAGTTAATCCAAAGATATATAATTGATCAAAAAGTGCGTTACCATTTACATCAAAGGTAGTTGACAAATCCACTTTCCATTTGGTCATGTAAGGGAAGGTAGTAGAAACCGTCTCTGTTCCTGAATAGATATCCAAATAAGGTGTTCCTGCGACAGCTATGTCACTTAATTTTACCGTTACTTCATTCGACCAAGACTCATAATAGCCACCATTATATGTACTGATTGCTTTTACAATATAAGTTTTTTCTGCTGCAGTCGAAGCGATACTATGCGTGATATGTGTTTCATCATTAGCCACCTCCGAGGATGCTACCAACGTTGTCCTATCCGACTCATAAATCTCGTAAGAAGTAGCACATGGTACCTTTGTCCATTTGAGGTAATGTGTATCTTTCAGATTAGAACCGCCCACTAATACTGGAGCCTGCAAGCCAACTGTAATAGACAGTGTCAATGCACCTGTAGTCTGCTCACCCTCATGTCCAGATCGAGTGTCATTACCAGTAGCAGTAAGAGTTGACGTATGCACACCAGGAACATTTGGAGCAGCCACAATTGTCACTGCACCTGCTGATTCTACAAATGAAAATACGCCTTCGGTATTAGTCACACCAAATGAATAAGTCACATTTGATACGTTTTGTTGCGATACCATAATTTCTGTAGTACCCGTGTAGCCAGTCACCACATTGCCAAAATTCCAAGATGCAGGAGTAAATTCAATAGCAGACTCTATTGGTGTTTCCGCTATACCTTTTAATGCTGTTTGCGTTTCAGTAGAATGAATAGTCGTACCTACTGCATCGGTATAGCTTGCCTTGATATTAAGTATCGCATTGTATGTTCCAGCAGTTGTTGGACGGAAAGTGACCACAAAATCTCCATTTAGATTAGGATTCGACCATGTATATGCACCTGCACCTTCTCCTGTAATAGATACACTCCATTGGGTATTAGAAGAAGATGCTACGTTATTTTTGTTAGTCACAAACAACGCCGTACCGCTTCCTTTCGTATCACCAGCATAAATAGTACCAAAATCATAATCACCTGGTTTCGTGAAAGTTGGTGTCAAATCAGAGGATGCAGTAATTGTAGCAGTTGCTTTGCTATTGGCATCACCACGTGACTTAAGTGTTAGTTCAGTAGTAGCAATAGCCGTACCATGTTTATTTTGGTCTGTATATTGCACTTCCAAAGTAACTGTATTAGATGAATAATTTTCACTAATTACCTCAAAACCAGTGGAGTTACTAAATGAATATAAGAAATCACCCATTTCATCTGCATTCGCAACTTGAAAGGTAATCGTAGTTTTACCTTTGCCTCCTAAACCTATAGTAGATATAGATGCTGTTGGAGTGGTAGTACCCATAACTGAAACTGGAGCAAACTTGGAATAAAATGACAATAGCTGACTTATTGTGCCCAGTGCTGTTGCTCCGATCCCATATGTACCTCCATAATCCACTTCCTGTACTGCATTTTCATATTTCAGCGTTCCCCCAGAACAAGCATCATACCAACCTGTAAAATAATAACCTAGTGCAGGATATGCATACAATTTAAATTTAACATAGGCTTTATTATATCTACCGATATATTCATCTATTGATGCCGTTGCAGTAGCAGCAGGAGGATTAGTAATAGCAGTGAGTCGGGTTTTTTCGGTTTTTATTATTGTACCAGACATATACACCTCACAACCTTGTACTGCCACCGTACCACCAATAGTTGAACCATTACAATCGCCACCTTCAACAATAGAGTAAGCTTTTAATGTATGTTGTCCAGTAGGGGTCTGTGCCCACACACTACTTACTCCGAAGAGTACCATTACTAAAATTGATAATAATTTTTTCATAATTTTATGTTTTAGTTTGTTAATATTCTTATTACTTATAAGTTATAAACTATCAATTTTTCTTTTCAAGTTGATAATAAAACTATCCTTACTTTTTGAACTAACTTTTTTATTTACCGCATCTATCAATTTTTTATTTACAAAGCGAACTTGTACCATAAAATCTTTAGGCTTTACAGTTAATTCTAAAAGCCCCATCATCTTCAATGCTGAAGAAAATCCTAAAACATACATCATCGTTACTGGGGCAGGATCTTCATCAAACAAGTCATCCAATCTTATTTCTTGATTAACATTCAACTTTCCACATGCATATAAAAACATTAGTGGTACTTTAGGACATTTTTTGAGTATTAATTCGAAATCAACATCTTGAAGTCTATTCGCAGTTGATTTCGAACTATCTGGCACACCCTCATCTATATAATCTGCCACAGGTCTTGTATTTTTTTCTATCACATCTAATCGTTCGAAAATAAGTTTTAAATTATCACTTAATTTTTTCGCGCCCTTATCTAATGATTGAGATACATCATCCATGCTTTTTGCTGTTTTCTTTAAGTCTTTTACACTCTCTTGCACATTTTCTATATTGCGTGAACTTGCACCAGTAGTATAATAAGAATAAACAATTGTTAACACTGCTAAAATGATAGAAACAATTGCTGATGCCAACGACATAAAATCAAGGAGTACAGAACAGCCCGAGAATTCGAATGAGAAGATACAAATTCCTATAAGAACCATAAAAGTACCTATAAAAACTATAGGTGCCCAAACAGCACTTCGAAGATTCCTACTATCATTATTCTTCTCTTCCAAATCTTTTCGTGAAGAAGATAAGATTACTTGTAAAATTGATGGTGTAACAACTGCCAAAAAAATTATTACTCCCGATACAATTAATGTGAAATTAATCCAATACTGATTCATAATATTTGATATTTACACTATTTCATTCTAAATACGTTTCATTTATGATACTCACATCCTTCTACAGGACACTTATATTCAGTACCCGCAGGTTTTGCAGGGTGAATATCATTATTCAAACAATTACATTCTCCAAAATCGTGATAATTACGACATTCTTTTTCAAAAGCTTCTTTTTTAGACTTAGCAATACTAAACATAAAATGAGTACAACCTTTAGCTCGGTCAGTTTTCATCTGTTGTTTGATTTCTTTTTTCAAATCAGAATCAGAACGACCGACATAACGAACAAGGTATTCATCTGTAAGCCACTTTTTTTGCAAAAAAGCATAATTACCCATTACATTTTCTGGTACTCTCTTATTTACGTCAATATCGGTCAAAGCAAAAGGACCTAACATTCCCAAACTTGCCATATCATTTTACACTATATGTATCGTGCGCACTTTTATCTTCCCTTTCGGATGGTTATATTGTTTTTGTATGTTGTTTTCAATTTTATGTTCTATTTTATATTGTCGCCCGAGGGGCGGGGTTATTGCTATAGTTGTTATAGTTGCGCTAGCCGGACTAGTAGTACTAGGGGGGGGCAGGGGCTGCTTGTATTTTTTATCAAAACAATAGAAAAAACCGACATGCGATTAAGCATATCGGTAAAGAAACGAAATATATCAATCTATGGGATTACATCAACTTGCGTAACTCATCAGCCGAAGGCAATGCTCGATAATGTTCGGGCAACTCATCTACGCTACGGTAGGTAGCAACACCCAAGGGCTTGGACATATCACGCAAAGTAAACTCCACCTCTGTATTACTCTTATCCCTACACAGGATAATACCAATACTTGGGTTCTCATCAGGCAACTTGACATATTCATCCAAAGCCGACAAGTAGAAATTAAGTTTACCAGCATACTCAGGTTGGAACTCGCCATTCTTCAGTTCAATAGCGACCATGCAACGCATCTTACGATGATAAAAAAGCAAATCAATAAAACGCTCCTTTTCATCCACTATCACACGATACTGATTGCCCATAAAAGTGAACTCACTGCCCAAGGACATCATAAAATTCTTGATGTTATTCACAATATGTTGTTCCACATCGCGCTCATCCACATAATCTGGGTCTTCCACATGCCAAAAGTCCAACACATTATTCTCCTTGAAAGTCTGCATGGCTATTGCACGCTGCTTCTCGTTAGGAATAGTCTGAGCAAAGTTGCTTGGCATACTACCTTCTGCGTGGTATAAATCATCACGCAAAGCTTGTTCCAAACGTCTATATCCCCAGAACTCAGTTGCTGCTCTACGGATATAGAACCAACGAGCAGAGATGTCTTTAGTCTTGGAGAATATAGTAACATGATGAGTGAAACCGATTGAGAGAAAACTTTCCAAGTCTTGTTCATCAATTTCGTTCGGCACTGCCGAACGAAACATAAATGGCTGAATTTCAGTAGTAATAGGCATAATTCCCAAATTGTTCGGCACTGCCGAACGATTTTCAAAAACATCTACCCATGCTTCATAAAACAAGCGCATTTTACGCATATTTTCTGCGGAAAAACCTTTCAATCCTGGCATCTCTTGTTGCAACTGATTGGAAATATGCTCAATGGCACCTGTTCCCCACGCCGCATTACGACTATGTTCGGAGATGTACTTACCTACTCCATAGTACAAACCCAAACTCACGCCATTCGCATGGCGCGATACGCGATAACGAGACACTTGAATTGCCTGCTTAATGGCCTTTACCGCCTGCACATAATCTGCTCTTACTATTTGCTCCATAATATGTTGATTTTATGGTGCAAAGGTAGTAAAAAAAGCCGAGATATGCAAGCTTTTTGCAAAGTTTTTTCGTTTCTTTACTATTGTTTCAATATTTCAAAGGTCGCTTTTGCGGCGAAGCCGCTGTTTTGGTTTAGGGTGTAGAGTGTAAAGTGTA
Organism: Paludibacteraceae bacterium; assembly: GCA_045579505.1. Taxonomy (GTDB): domain Bacteria; phylum Bacteroidota; class Bacteroidia; order Bacteroidales; family Paludibacteraceae; genus Colicola. The sequence continues at coordinate 27,954 of JAZNMH010000012.1, read as the reverse complement.
AAGGCGCGGGAACCTTTATCGCTTCGCTCTAAACTATTTTTATATTGTCGCCCGAGGGCGGGGGTGTTGCTATAGTTGTTATAGTTGCGCTAGCCGGACTAGTAGTACTAGGGGGGCGCGGGGGTTTTCTCGCGGACGGAACCGCGAGAGCTAAACTGCTGCGGGAACACGCGGAACAGTCGCGAATGCGCGGGGCGCTCATTCTCCCTCTGCGATTACCCGAATGACATTCGGGGTAATGGACATAGAGAGGAGAGCCTTCCCATGCTTATCCCATATGCATCCTATGGTCATGTCACGATGAGGTCTCGATGGAGACAAGGGGTACATAGGGGGCAAATCATAGGCACACTATATGATTACAAAGATCACTGTGCGGCGGAGCCGCTGTTTTAGGTTAAAGGTTAGAGGCGAGAGGTTAAAGGCAGGGAGCTTTTATTGCTTCGCTCTAAACTTTGTTTGGTGTAGAGTGTTGCTTTCGGCAATTGGCTATAGGTGATTGGCTATAGGCAATGACTTTTTCGCTAACGCTCAAATTTTATGTTGTTGCCCGAGGGCGGGTAGTTGTATTTCGTTTGTTTCGGTAACGGACACAAAACAAACAAGTTCCTAATACTATGATTAAGAACTTGTAGAGTATCTCGCGTTCGGCAACAAGGTCGCATTGACTGCTGACTTCGTCATCATTGAGGCGACTTGTGCCTCCGCTCTCCCCACTCAGCCACGAGCTTCGCGGGGGCCCCATCTTACATTGGAATCATTCTTCTTCCGTCGCTAACGGTAGTTCATCAGGCGGGGTAGTGAAATGCAAGGCGCGCTTATTGGAAATAACCGTCGTTCCTAACTCGTGCTCCAGTTGCTCACGAGCCACATGAGCGACATTCCCTCCTCGATGCGCGATCTCGGCATTCTCACGAAAACCCTGTGGATTCTCGCGCTGGCTCAACTCTGTAGCTGCTGCCTCTGCCAAACCATTGAGCATCAACTCCACATTGGTCATATTATCACGCAAGTTCTCCTTGCGCAACCCCTTGTGTCGTTTATACTCGCGGGTAGTCATGCCACTCCACGCCTTGGAGATAATATCCGTCAGCGCTGCATAATCACGCTCCTCTTGCATACCGCCACGTTTCCATTCATCAGTCAAAGCCTTGCGCACCTCAATTGTCTTGATACGCTGGTTGATCCATGCCTCGGAGTACCCCAATCGACGGTAATCACGAATAGCCTGATCAATGCTCTGCTCAGGGTCTTGCAACTGCTCCAAGCGCTGGCGACCTACCTCAGCTAACCACAACTTGAATGGCTCAGCTTTCTTGCTCGGTATCGACTGAATAAGGCGCAATAACTGCTCCGTAGTAGCCACATCGGTGAGATATTTCTTACCATCAGAAGAGGGTAATTTCAGTTGTACGATTTTTTCGTACAACTCACTTCCTTCAGCTGCCAACTTACGTTTAAGGTCGCTCCAATAACGACGAGGGATGGCACTCTCTGTCAGCACTTGGATGACATCTACCACCGAGAAGAAGTATTGTTCTTTCTCCTCGTCCCATACATAACGGATGTTTTGCCCTTCGAATAATTTGATTTCGCTTTGCTCCATAGGTTTATTGATTTATGCTGCAAAGGTACTAAAAATTATTGACTTATGCAAATATTTGAGTAAAAATCTACCACAAAAATGGCATATCTCTATACTCTACAAAATACAATATTTCAAAGGTCGCCTTTTTGTTCGCTACGCTCACGTTGGTGGCGACAGAGTCGCGAAAGTGGCGTTGCGAAAATGGTTACGCTACGCTCACGAATAGTGGCTAAAGCGTCAGCTTTTTATGTTGTCGCCCAGAGGGCGGGTAGTTGCACTATATATAATAGAAGCAATAGGAGGCGAGAGGCTAAAGGTTAGAGGTTAGAGGTTAGAGGCAAAAGGCAGGGAGCCTCACCGCTAACATTTCACCCTTTCCCCCCTCCATTTGGAGAGGGGGGAAGAGAATGTTTTTTACTCTGCCAACGCAGTGGTCAATTGACCCTCCAACTCGGTCAGGAAACGGACATACAAATAACCGTCCGCATCTACGTACTGAGCCAATGGAGCCAAAATAGCCTTGCTCAAAATCACATTGCCCCCTGCAGGTACCTCCGTATAGTTCACCACTCTATTGTGGTAAATAGCCACAGCAAACTCGCAATGCTTAGCCACGAAGGTATGCAATGAACCCTTACCTGTCCATACAAGGTTCACACCACTTGCCAACCACGCTTGATAATCAATGCGATAAATGTCAAACGCATCGCTGAGGTTCAAAGTCAATTGTGCCACAGGCTCGAGCAATGTACTTGCTAATACACATGGGTTCTCTGGTTTCTCCTCTGGCAATACCGTGAGGATAAGAGTAGCCTGGTAATCGCAACCGTTCTCATCTTGGAGGGTGATGGTATATTCGCCTGACTCAGCGTAAACAACACCATGCCACTCGTAGGTCTCACCGAATGGGATTTCCACCTTCTCTGTAGTAGCTTCTGTTTGAGGATAAACGGTGAGGTCGAGGGTTACAATACTATCTGCGCCATTAGCAGCAGGGAAGGTTTGGGTATATTCGCCTTCAGTCGAATAGGTTTGACCGTTCCATTCGTAGGTCTCGCCAAAGCAGATAGCGGCGGTGATGGTGTCGTAAATGGGGTCGGGGGTGATTGGTTCCTCTACATCTGCGATGACAATCATGCTACCAGTAGCACTATTATTAAAGCGGAAATACATAAAGCCATCTGCATCAGCGTATTGAGCCACAGCAGCCAATTCGTCTTTGGTAAACAATACCGTATCGCGAGAGCCATCCATATTGATAGACAACTCCTTATATATTTTCACATGCGCATTGGTGGCAGATAAACTGAATCCTTTACATGTATCGCACAAATACATCTTGATAGAGCTGGTACCCTCCCAGAAGAGTTTGACATCTTGTTTTGCCCACTCCTCTACATTTACACGCCATGCTGTAGAAGAAGCATTGCGCTGAAGTTGAATATAATCATTTACAAAAATCTCATCAGCACTTTCCACGCAAGGACCTACACTCCATAACATTGGGGTGATGGTAGTAGGTGCAGCAGTAACAAATTTCACAAATAGATGATCACCATTTGAATTGTTAGCAATAGAACGTATTTGTTTTTTTGACAATGTTAATTCGCGACCAGATGTGGTAGGAGTAAAGGTATAGCTATCAACTACATACATATCATTCTTATCAGCCTCAAAATCTGGTACTATAGAGAAATAGGCAGCAATAGGTTTTGATGAAGAGGAAGTAAATAAAAGATTATTATTCTTCCAAGAAGCAGGGAAATAATATACTTGCTCCGTAGCGTTAGCAGCCACTTCAATCGCCTGGTCCAAAGCCATAGGTATTGCCTTTGCCATTGATTCATCCATTGGCTTCTTTTCAACAATCAACTCACCATCTTCACTGCAAACTGTGCGCACGTAATACACACCCCCCTTACCAAAAAGCGAAATGTAATCTTGTATCTCTTGTTTTGTATAGTTGCGTATATTCTCTTCATTTCCACCATCGGGATACAAAACAAACATATCCAACGCACAATTTTCACCTGTGGTCTTAAATTCAAACTCACATGTTTCACCTATCCATACAGTAACAGGAGCTTGTGTTCCAGTCCAACGAAGACGAATACTATCTTGTTGCCACTCAGCAAATGGCAACACATAGCTATCACTCTCGTGCTGCAATCCCGTAATGATTGTATCTGGCATAGACAACCACTCTGAGTTCTCCACACACGCCTTAAACGTAGTGTCTGGCGCCATACGAATCTCACCAGCACAAGAAGTACGCACTTCAACAATAGCATTTACATCATACGTGATATTGAAAGTTGCCATAATCTCACGATATGATTCGTTGATAGTCAAAGAATAGTACTCACGATTAGTTTCATCTATTCCATAATTACTAAAAAATTCGATAGGTGTTTTAATTCCCCATCCCTGCGCAGACATAATCATATTCTGTAGATTAGGATCTTCATACAAACCTGGAGTACAAGTAAAGTCCACATAAATTTTAGGTGCATTGAGACCTGATTCTGCAGGATAGAAATAGCAAGTCATTGGTAAATCATAGGTAGATGCCGAATAGTAATACGTACCCGCAGCAGGTACTGAACCTACATAAGAAGTATCTACTGGAATAGCATTCTCACAAGTTAAACCATCTGGCTCTTGTGCCAAAACCATGTTGCTTGCTAACATCAGCATAGCAACCAAAAGGAGATTAACGTTTTTCATATCTAATAACTTTTATTAATATACCTTATTATATATTATAATTGACTTTTTTCTTTACATTGACATTCTTGTATCCTTGTTCGACGGTAAACTACCAACGCCCAAATTGCACATAGCAACAGCAAGAAAGGCATCGCATCCGACAATGGAACCATATACCAAGAATAGGTTCCATCAGTAACAAAGCCATTGGTATTAATCTGATTCATGAACCAAGCATAAAAGGCATTCCACTCTTCTTCATTGGAGAAATCGGTATCACCTGTAATTTCAGCATAGAGACTTCTCAAATCATCCTCTGTTAAGTTATCTGCACCAGTTCCATAACCCCATTTGCCACTACTTAACCAACCAAGGTAGTTATCATCTATACCACCTACATTTCTTCTTCCACGAATACCAGCAGGCGAACCATACATGGCGCTACCATAGGAATCCACAGTGGTATAACCTATACCGCCATACATGCCAGTACCCATACTGGAACTTGCAGCATTCGTCATAGCCATCACAGGATTCTCAGCTGCCATTATCGCTGGATTTACACCTGCGCCACCAGTCATCTCGCCACGGCGAGCAGTGCTATAGGCGATTGGCGATTGGCTATTGGCTATTGGAGACTGGCTATTGGCGATTGGAGATTGGCGATTGGCGATAGGTGATTGGCTATAAGACATAGCGGCGCCACCATTGCCACCGCCACCGTAACTATTGAAGGTCTTACTGGATGTGGTGTACAGACCTTGACCGCCCCCCGCACCACCATAGGTTAAAGGCGATGAGGCAGTAAGGCTATTGGCTATTGGCGATTGGCTATAGGCTATAGGCGAGGAGGATGCGCCACTATATGCGCCCGCGTATGAATAAGAGGTACGCGCGCGAAGTGCGGACGAGGAGAATGAAGGCATTACCCCACCCTCACCTGCGGACGGACCCGCAAAAGTCGCATTCGTATATGCCGCACCGCTATTAGCATAAGCAGGAGCTTCACCATACGTATCGTGGATATTCCAACCTAACTTCTCATCCTTTGCCGTTCGTAACCAAATTATCCCTCCGCACAACATCGCTACCAAAACAACGGCTAAAAATACATTTACGTTTCTTTTCATCTTTCTTTTCTTACTTTATCTTTTGTATCTTAAAAAATTCAACAAACAACCATATCGATAGCGCACCACCGATACATTGTACATCAGATAAAGTAGGACATGATAAAAAAATCACTTAATATCCCCTTAACAGAATACACTAACCACTAACGCACTACAGCACAAGAAGTTAGATAGTATCGACTGTTATTACTTTGGGTTATTAAGTGTCGGAAAATTGCGAAGTCTCGAACAGCAATCCAAAGCGTTAACAACGCTATAAAAATATGTCTCGAATTAGCTCGTTGCGAACAAAGTATAGTACGCATTAAACAAAATTCGGTGCAAAGGTACAATAATTTTTTGAACCATGCAAATATTCGGGAATATTTTTAACAAAATTGTTTATTATTTTATATTTCGTCGTAAAATCTTAATAATTGATATTTTTTCAGCGGAAAAACAAGTAGCTCTGGGTATGGGTGACCACGGAACTACACGGAAATACACGGAAATACACGGAAAAAAGAGATACATCACAAACAGAACAACAAACAGGCACAGATGCGAGTGATCTGTGCCTGTTGAAATACTTATAGCGTATCTTACTTAATGCGTATTAGCCTACTTGGCTGCCGTTCTTGACTGGAGCGGAAACCGTAGTAACTACCAACTTGCCATCTGCATCTACCGCAGAGAGAATCATACCCTGCGACTCAATACCCATCATCTTGCGAGGAGGGAAATTGGCAATAAACAACACCTGCTTGCCTACCAAGACCGATGGATTGGGATAACTCTGCGCAATACCTGAAAGAATCGTTCTGCCACCCATGCCATCGTCCAAACGGAACTGCAACAGACGGTCAGACTTCTTCACAGGTTGGCAATCCAACACCGTTGCCACACGAATATCCATCTTACCAAACTCATCGATATTGGTATTCTCCTTAATCTCAACAGGTTTCCAGTTCTTGAGCACCTCTTGCTTCTCTGCCTCCTCGTTGACCGCCTTAATAGATGCCAAACGATCCAATTGCGCCTGGATAGTCGTGTCCTCAATCTTCTCAAAGAGCAGACTCACCTCGCCCAAAGTTTGACCCTCTTGCAGCAGATTAATATTGCCGAGTTCCTCCCACTTGAGTTCGGTCATGGACAGCATCTCGCGCAGTTTAGCGGATGAGAATGGCAAGAATGGTTCGAATGCAATACTCAGATTAGCAGCGATTTGCAACGCAAGGTGCAGGATAGTCGCTGTACGCTCCATGTCGGTCTTAGCCACCTTCCATGGCTCGGTGTCTGCGAGGTACTTATTACCTATACGCGCGAGGTTCATGGCCTCCTTCTGCGCATCACGGAAGCGGAAGTCGTTCAACAATTTCTCTACCTCTGCCTTCACGTTTTGGAACTCCGCAATAGTGGCTTGGTCATATTCATTGAACTGACCCGCAGCAGGCACTTTGCCATCAAAATACTTCTTGGTGAGCACCAATGCGCGGTTCACGAAGTTACCATAGATAGCCACCAACTCGTTGTTGTTACGCGCTTGGAAGTCTGCCCAAGTGAAGTCATTATCCTTGGTCTCTGGCGCATTAGCCGTCAGCACATAGCGTAGCACATCCTGCTTGCCAGGGAAGTCCACCAGATACTCATTGAGCCACACAGCCCAGTTGCGAGAGGTGGAAATCTTGTCACCCTCGAGGTTAAGAAACTCGTTAGATGGTACATTATCTGGCAATATGTAGCTGCCCTCTGCCTTCAACATCGTTGGGAACACAATGCAATGGAAAACGATATTGTCCTTGCCAATGAAGTGAATGAGGCGAGTAGATGGGTCTTTCCACCATGTCTCCCATTGACCAAACTGCTCAGGTTTGGCGTCGCACAACTCCTTCGTATTAGAGATATAGCCGATAGGCGCATCAAACCACACATAGAGCACCTTACCCTCAGCACCCTCTACAGGTACAGGGATACCCCAATCGAGGTCGCGGGTCACGGCACGAGGACGCAGACCGCCATCAAGCCAAGACTTACATTGACCATAGACATTAGGACGCCACTCTTTGTGCTCCTGCAAGATCCACTCCTCAAGCCATTGTTGATACTGGTCAAGCGGGAGATACCAATGCTTGGTCTCCTTCTTGGTGAGTGGATTGCCGTTGATGGCGTTGTAGGGATTGATGAGTTCATCAGGCGAGAGGGTAGCACCGCACTTCTCGCATTGGTCACCATAAGCACCCGCAGCATGGCAGCGTGGGCACTCACCACGGATATTGCGGTCCGTGAGGAACTCCTGTGTCTCTGGGTCGTAAAACTGCTCGGATGTCTGCTCGACAAACTTGCCATTATCATAGAGATGACGGAAGAAGTCAGATGCTAATTGGTGATGCGTCTTGCTCGTGGTACGAGAATAGACATCAAACGAAATGCCAAAGCCCTCGAAAGAGTCTTTGATGATGTTGTGGTAGCGATCTACCACCTCCTGAGTCGTAATACCCTCTTTACGCGCGCGTATAGTAACAGGTACACCATGCTCGTCACTACCGCCTACGAATAGGACATTCTCGCCCTTAAGACGAAGGTAGCGGACATAGATGTCAGCTGGTACATACACGCCCGCCAAGTGACCAATATGCACAGGACCATTGGCATACGGAAGGGCTGTGGTTACAAGTGTTCGTTGAAAAGACATAATGATTTACTATTTGACTATTTACAATTTACGATTTATTTTACAATTGAGTTATTTCATTTTCTCGGGTTTGTGGATTCGTTAATGCCGAAGGCGGGAGCAAGGTAGTTATGCTCCAGTTCGTTGGTCGTCACCGCCTTAATCTTATCTCCCTGTGCCACGGATATTTTGCCCGTCTCCTCGGACACTACAATGGCCAGCGAATCGGTTTTCTCGGTCAGTCCCAAAGCCGCACGGTGACGCAGACCATAGGACTTAGGCAGGTCTTGACGTTTGGACACAGGCAAGATACATGCCGCAGCATGGATACGACCCGCGCTGATAATCATGGCACCGTCGTGCAAAGGGGTGTTCTTGAAGAAGATATTCTCAATAATACGCACCGATATGGCAGCATCTACCACTTCGCCGGTATCGCTATACTCGCTCAATCCCTGCTGGTTCGCAATCACAATCAGCGCTCCCGTCTTAGATGCCGACAAGTGCGAACACGCCAGCACAATGCTATCTATCTGGCGTTGCGCCGTCTCGACATTACGCGTCTTAGACCAATGACGGCGGATACGCTCCATATTAAAACGTGCACCTATACCATAGAAGAAAGAACGAATCTCCGTTTGGAAGATAATCACCAACGCCACAGCACCCACACTGACAAAACGCTCAAACAAAGCACCCGTCAACTCCAAGTCAAACACATAACTAACCAGCATCCATGTCAAAACAAACGCCAATATACCCCAAAACAAGTTGCTGGCACCTGACTTGCGCAAGAGCTGATACCCACCAAATAAAATGGTGGCTACCACAAGTATGTCGATAATATCTTTTATTCCGATGTACATATTCTTTTTTAGTTTATAGTTGAATGTGTAAAGTGTAAAGGCATGGGTTATGGGCAAGGATTAGTCAACTGGTGTACCTGTATAGCTTGGTGCGCAGCTGCCACATCATGGACACGCAGTATATGAGCCCCGCGCTCCAGCGCCAAAGTATTAGCTGCCACCGTAGCTGCTAACACATCGTCGGGCGAAGTCTGCAAGGGTTTGTAAAGCATAGACTTACGCGAAACACCCACCAGCACAGGAGCATGGAGTGTCTGTAGCACATTCAGTTGACGAAGCAGGGTGTAATTCTGCTCCTCAGTCTTACCAAATCCAAAACCGGGATCCACGATCACATCTGCTATTCCCAGGCGATGGAGTTTATCCATATACTGTTCCAAGAAGTGCAAGACATCCACCATAGCAGGTCCAACAATAGGTTGCGCATGGGTGAGCACATAGGGCACATGATGTTTAGCAGCCAACTCCCACATACACGGATCAGCATTCGCGCCCGACACATCATTAATCATATCCGCACCCATCGCTATTGCACGCTCCGCAATCTCTGGACGGAAAGTATCCACCGAGATAGGCACATCGTGCCAATGGTGGCGAATCGTCTTCAGACCCTCAGAGAGTAGCTGCCACTCTGTGACCGCATCCACAGGTGTGGAACCAGGGCGCGTGGAGCACGCCCCCAAGTCCAATATATCTGCCCCTGAACGCAACACATCCTCCACATGCCACAGTATATCTGCCTCACAAGAGGCATCGCACGACGTGTAAAAACTATCGGGCGAAAAGTTAATGATTGCCATCACGCGAGGGCGCGATAAGCTCATCAATTGGTTACGTATCAAGAGCGATATTTCCATTCGAACTGCAAAATTACAAAAAATATTGGGATTACACCAAGTTTTTGACAAAAAGTGTACGAAAAATGTGCGTTTTTTTGGGAAAAAGCAGTTTTTCGTTACTTTTTTGTCTGTTTTTTAGGTCAATTGAGATTTTTTTTGTAACTTTGCAGGCTGAAACAAAAAGTGAATATATTTTTGCAAAATTATGAATAAAACAACGAAACTTGTACTTTTTAGTTTGGTAACTATTTTTACTGCTTGCCAAACAAGAGATTTGACCACTGCGAAGTCTTATTACACAGGTGCTAAGCACTTTGACAGCAAGACAATTAACTTCCAAGCTTTTGAGGGTAACACCCTTGTGACCCCTCCAGGTATGTTGATGATTCCTGGCGGTTCGTTTACTATCGGACAAATGGACGAGTTCATCACCGCTCCCCACAACAGCGAACGCCGTACATTAACCGTCAGTTCATTCTACATGGACAAATATGAAGTGACCAACTTAGGTTGGCGCGAATATGTGGATTGGACGTCATATGTGTTCGGTCAATACAAACCTGAGATCGTAGCGGCTACTATTCCAGATACATTGGTATGGCGCGAAGAGATGGCGTACAACGAGCCATATGTAGAGAGCTATTTCCGTCACCCTGCTTACAGTTTCTACCCAGTAGTGGGTGTGAGTTGGGATCAAGCTATGGCATATTGCCAATGGCGTACCGACCGCGTGAATGAACGCTTATTGGTAGAGGGCAAGTTCCTCGAGCCACTCGAATACGGAAAAGTAGGACCTAAATCCTACATGAACGAGCAAGAGATTGAGGACTTCCTTAAGAACAACGAGGATCATCCTGAATACGCTAAATACGACAAAGAGGCCGTAGAAATACCCTACTATATCGCCAAGGAATGTGGTTATGAGGGTACAGAGGTACCAGCAGAACAAGGCGGTGCAGCTACTGTAACCATGTATCGTATGCCATATGAATGGGTAAGGGATCAATTTGCATTTAACACCGAGAAATACTATATCTCCAACGACTTTAATCCTACTCCAGGCAAGAGCACACGCAAAGCCGCCAATGGTCAACCACGCAAGATTACCAGCTCAGACGGAGTGTTGGTTTCTGGCTATCGTCTGCCTACCGAGGCTGAATGGGAGTACGCAGCATTTGCACCAGTAGCCGATGAGGGCAACTATGGTAGCCCTACAGACGGCAAGATCTATCCATGGTCTGGTCTGCACCCTCGCGACTTGGGCAAGAAAGGCAAAGGTCAGATGTTGGCTAATTTTGTACGCGGTCGAGGAGACTTGATGGGTATTGCAGGTGCACCTAACGATGGTTATGTTATCACTGCTCCAGTAGATGCTTTCGCTGCTAATGACTTTGGCCTGTACAATATGGCAGGTAATGTCAACGAGTGGGTATTAGATGTATATCGTGAGACCACCTTCGGCGTTATGTCAGAGTACAACCCATACCGTGGTAACGTATATACCACTATCGTGCGCGACAGTTTGACGCAAAACGGTTGTATCGTAGTAGAGTACACTGCTGCTAACGATAAGCGTAACTACAAAGATGGTGACGAGACTACTCGCTTGGATACCGACTACCCTCTTGATACCCTCGGACTCACCGAAGAGCAAAAGGAGAGCATTAAGTTTGACCCAACAGATGTCTTAGCTCCACAAATCACCAACAACTCGCGCGTATATAAAGGTGGCTCTTGGAATGACCGTATCTACTGGCTCAACCCTACTACTCGTCGCTTCATGGACCAAAGCAAGGCTTCTTGCACCGTGGGCTTCCGCTGCGCAATGAGCGTATTGGGTGACCAAAGCAATCAATCTATGTAAAAAACAACAACTAACATTATAACTATACCATTATGAATATCCCAGCAGAATTGCGCTACACCAACGAGCACGAGTGGATTCGTGTAGAAGGCGATGTAGCATACGTAGGTATCACAGATTATGCACAATCTGAGTTAGGTGAGATCGTATTCGTGGACATCAACACAGAAGGCGAGACAGTAGCTCAAAACGAAGTATTCGGCTCTGTAGAAGCCGTAAAAACCGTTAGCGACCTCAATATGCCTGTAACTGGCGAAGTACTCGAGGTGAATGAAATCATCAATGATCAACCTGAGTTGGTAAACAATGACCCATACGGAGAGGGTTGGATGATCAAGATTCAAGTATCGAACCCAGCTGAGTTAGATACCCTACTTGATGCAAATGCTTACAAAGCTTTGATCGGATAAGATCATTCATATATATACATAATAAAGACCAATCCTGCGATTGGTCTTTATTGTTTTTATGCCTCAGCCTAAACCAATAAATGATTCGAAGAACAGATGCTGCCGCATCAGCGAGGATTATTGAATCCCGAATATAACATTTCAATATCCATAGGATAATCGCTATCCTTAGCTGAACGTATATGTGTGGCAGATATAGTCTGCAGTGGACGAACCGACAAAATGGTAGAAGAAGACTGGGCTGTCTGTACCGAAACAGGAACAAGCACAAAACGCAAGTCATCCTGCTGTTGATTGGTACGCCACAAGTGCGTAAACAAGCCAGACAAGTCATAGGAATAGTAGTATGATACATTCGACAACGAATCTATACTCGTGGAGAGCGAAGAAAGTATAGCCACTGTATCAGTGGGCAACTCGTTCTTGGTGAAGAAGCGATCCATCTTATCCTCCAAGATCAGCAACATCTGTCTTGCTGGCAAATCCCATTGGTCACGTGGACGCTCAGACGATGACTCTTCATACAACACATCAACCGTCAGATTGGCACGGTTCATATATACGCGGTAATCATCAGTCTCGCCTAACTGCTCGGAGATACGATTAAAGACAGAATCCATATTTACAGACAAATGCGTGTAGATATTCGCAGGCGAAATCACATAATTCATATCTGTCTGCTCCAGATTCGCCAATACATCATCACGATCAGGATATATGTAACGATTGATTTGACGTACCTCTGAATTAACATAAAACATCTTCAGATCGTTCACCACCGAATCGGTACTCTCCGTACGTGGATAGGAAAAGTGATAATATACCGCCATGCTAATCTCCTTCACATACAAGACTGTACTACCACCAAAATCTGTGGATAGATATAGCCCCTTGAACAATTGGTTGAATGCCTCTTGTGACGAGAAATCCTTGATAGCGAAGAAGCGCTTAGCAAATGCATCCGATAACCTCACGCGCACGCATGGCATATAATAATTATCGGAGATATAGGTCGAGTCAGTAGGACGCTCTGCATAGATGATACGCATCTGCTCCGCAATACGCGTAGTATCATCCATACTACAGAAAGTAGATAGGCAAGTGTCGTTTGGATAGCGTGTATCATAATCCAAGGTAGCACGGTCCATCTCATGCACCGTGATACCAAGTGGCGCCATACCATCACCGTACCAATTCTCATAGTAGATATACAAAAGCACCGAATCTACCTGAGGGTTAGTAGCGATCTCTTCCCCTCCTACCGTAATCATCTCTGGATATTCAAAACCTACTGGACACGCTAACTGCGTGAGCAAATCAGCCTTGATGGTACCATAATGCATATCACACTCACCCAGCAAGAAGGAGTCGGGCGATAGACTGATGGCTGTACTTTTCTTCAATGCAGAACTTACAGCGAAAGTATCTGCTTTCACACGAATCTGATCTTCGTTCTCTAATGCGGATGCTCCTGCATTAATCACATCCGTTTGGCAACTCCAAAAAGCCGCAAACAACGCCAGGATAAAAATATAACTATAATTTATTCTTTTCATTCTTTTTCACACAAACTATTACACAAAGCCATAAACTCGGCCTTGTTATCTTCCTCGGAATATGGCAGCACCGATTTTCCAGTATTATGCAAGTAGTTGCATAGACGAGTGTTGACATCCGGCGAATCCAATACGACTGCATCGGAGTGATCAATAGCCAAACGCATAAGATCCTCATATGCAACAGGCAATCCAGATATACTACGTACATCCCCCTGCAACATTCCATCCAACATCAGTTTATCAGCAAACTTAGCACCAAATGGCTGTTGATATTCCTCATTATCCAATGAGAGAATCAACTTACTATTCTCAAAGAATGGTGTGTCAGCATAGGCCTTCTTAACGTACAATGGTACTAAGGCTGACATCCAACCTGAACAATAGATAATATCAGGAGTCCAACGAAGTTTCTTGACCGTCTCCAGTACACCACGTGCGAAGAAGATGCAACGCTCATCATTATCCTTAAACTCCACACCCTCAGCATCTACCAAACCTTTACGACGGTGGAAATAATCATCATTATCAATAAAATAGATTTGTATGCGAGCAGACTGCACACTCGCCACCTTAATCAACAATGGATGATCCGCATCTGCAATAATAATATTAATACCCGACAAACGAATCACCTCATGTAGCTGATTGCGGCGTTCGTTAATCTCACCAAACTTAGGCATGAACGTACGAGTCTCAAAACCTTTAGCCTGAAAATACTCAGGCAATTGACGATTTCGCATGCGCGTAGGGGTCTCCTCTTCCAGATAAGGATATATCTGCTGCGAAACAAATAAAATTCGTTTGGGCTCCTTCATAATAGTAGTATTTTTTTAAACGGTATTATTTGCCGCTACAAAGGTACAAAAAAAAAATGATATTACATAATTTTTTGGCAAAAAATTTTCATTTTTGCCATATTTGTTGTACCTTTGCAGACTTTTTTGCGAAACTTAGTACATTTTTAATCAAAATATATGCAAATCATCACTACCAAATCAGAACTAACTCGCCAATCGGCAGCATGCCTTCGTCAGGGTAGAACGATTGGCTTCGTCCCTACCATGGGGGCACTCCACGAGGGTCATGCCTCACTCATTCGACGCGCCTGCTCGGAGAACGAAGTGTGCTTCGTGAGCATTTTTGTCAACCCTACTCAATTCAATAATGCAGAGGACCTGCAGAAATACCCACGTACTTTGGAGAAAGATGCGCAACTATTAGAGTCGTTGGGCGTGCATTTCGTCTTTGCTCCCACTCCAGAGGAGATGTATAGCGCAGAGGAGATGGCTGCACCCTTCGTTTTTGACTTCAACGGACTAGACGAGGTCATGGAGGGCAAGATGCGTCCAGGACACTTCAACGGCGTAGTACAAGTGGTCAGCCGACTATTCGAATTGGTGCAACCTACCCGTGCCTATTTTGGCGAGAAAGACTTCCAGCAACTCGCTATCATTCGCTATATGGTTGAACATTCTGCCATGTCACACCTCTTCCAAGATATACAGATTATCGGTTGTCCTATCGTTCGAGAGAAGAGCGGACTGGCTATGAGTAGCCGCAACGAACGCCTCTCTGAGGCAGAGAAACAGACCGCTGTCGCTATTTCACAGACACTGATTTCCTCGATGGATTGGGCAAAAACTGCTCCTGTAGCAACCGTACAACAACGCGTGATAGACACCATCAACGCTGTAGATGGATTGCAGGTGGAATACTACGACATCGTGGATAAAGATACGCTCCAACCTACCAACACGTGGCAGAATGCCGTGGGTTGTGTCACCGTCTTCTGCGGTCCTGTACGACTGATTGATAACATACAGTATTAAGATGCGAGTAGTCATTGACCGAGGCATACCCTTCTTAGATGGGGTTATCGAGCCCTACGCTGAGGTGGCATACCTATCTCCCGAAGAGATAAGGCCTGAGGCGGTGCGCGATGCCGATGCTCTAATTATTCGTACACGCACGCACATAGATAAGGAACTGCTCGAGGGCAGCCGAGTGCGCTTTGTGGCTACAGCCACCATCGGCTATGACCATATTGACCAAGACTATTGTCGCAAAGCTGATATCTATTGGACGTCCTGCCCTGGCTGCAACGCCCAAGCCGTATGCGACTACGTAGAAGAAGCCATCACCTCTTTTAAGTCGGGAGAGGGTCTAACCATAGGTATTGTCGGTTACGGACATGTAGGCAAACGGGTAGCACAGATGGCTGAGCGCAAGGGCTATCGCGTGTTGCTCTCTGACCCGCCATTGGGTATTGGTATGTCGCTTAAGCAGATGGCACCACACTGTGATATACTCACCTTCCATACCCCGCTTACGCACGAAGGCGAATATCCTACTTATCACCTCTGCAACGCAGATATTTTGTGCCTTTGCAAGCCCGATGTGCTCCTCATCAACGCCGCCCGCGGCGGAGTCATAGATGAACAAGTACTCCTCGCTCACCTCATCGCCTCATCGCCTCATCACCTCATCGCCTCTATCGACTGTTGGGAAGGCGAGCCCGAGATCAACAAGACGCTACTCCAACATGTGGATTTAGCATCTTTTCACATCGCAGGATACTCTATTCAGGGCAAAATGCAGGCCAGTAAGATGTGTTTAGAGGCTTTTTGCGAATTTTTCTCGCTTCCAATTTTGTCAATCAACAAAAAAGTAGTACCTTTGCACGGCGATTCGGAATCAGGTTGGATTAGGCGCATTTCTGAACGACTCAAAACCCAACCAGATGACTTTGAACAGCTACGAAAGCAATACAAACTTAGATAATAATATCAATTACAATAATGGCAAGTTTTCAAAAACTCACCCCTCGAGCAACAGATTACTCGAAGTGGTACAACGAACTGGTAGTAAAAGCGGACTTGGCTGAACAGTCAGCCGTGCGCGGATGTATGGTTATTAAGCCATACGGTTATGCAATTTGGGAAACGATTCAAGCAGAGCTTGACCGCCGTTTCAAAGAGAATGGTGTGAAGAACGCTTATTTCCCTCTATTGATTCCTAAGTCATTCCTCAGTCGCGAGGCAGAACACGTAGAAGGTTTTGCCAAAGAGTGTGCTGTAGTAACACATCATCGCCTAATGAACGACCCAGAGGGTAAGGGCGTAGTGGTTGATCCTAAAGCACGACTTGAAGAAGAACTCATTATCCGTCCTACTTCGGAGACAATCATTTGGTCCACCTACAAGAATTGGATCTCTTCCTATCGCGACCTGCCTATTTTGTGCAATCAATGGTGCAATGTCATGCGTTGGGAGATGCGTACTCGCCTCTTCTTGCGTACAGCAGAATTCCTTTGGCAAGAAGGTCACACCGCTCATGCCACCAAAGAGGAGGCAGAGAACTATGCAGCCACTATGCTCGATGTCTATGCTGATTTCGCTGAGAAAGTAATGGCTATTCCTGTGGTGAAAGGTGTAAAATCACCAAACGAGCGTTTCGCAGGTGCACTCAACACCTACTCTATTGAGGCTATGATGCAAGATGGCAAGGCATTGCAAGCAGGTACCAGCCACTTCTTGGGGCAGAACTTCGCTAAGTCCTTTGACGTGCAGTTCCTCACCAACGAGAACAAATACGAATATGTTTGGGCTACCTCTTGGGGTGTTTCTACTCGCCTTATGGGTGCGCTCATTATGACTCACTCTGACGATAATGGTTTGGTATTGCCTCCAAACTTGGCTCCAATTCAAGTGGTTATCGTGCCTATCTTCAAGAAGCAAGACCAATTGGATGCCCTCATGGAGAAACTCAATCCATTGGCAGATGAGTTGAAGAAACTCGGTATTCGCGTGCAAGTGGATGCCAGCGATAAGGCTACTCCTGGCTTTAAGTTCGCTGAGTACGAATTGAAGGGTGTACCTCTTCGTCTCGCTATGGGTGGTCGTGATTTGGAGAATGGCACCATCGAGTTGGCACGTCGTGATACCATGACCAAGGAGACCGTTTCTTTCGATGGAATCGTAGAAACTATCCAATCACTCCTCAAAGAGATTCAAGATAATATCTACCAAAAGGCATTGAACTTCCGCTTAGAAAACACCCGCGAGGTGAACACTTGGGAGGACTTCAAAGAGGAAATTAAGAAGGGTGGCTTCTTGCTTTGTCACTGGGATGGTACTCCTGAGACGGAGGAGAAGATTAAAGCCGAGACTAAGGCTACTATCCGTTGTATTCCATTGGAGGGAGACAAGACTCCTGGCACCTGTATTTATACAGGCAAGCCAAGTAGCCAACGCGTGATTTTTGCTATTGCGTACTAAAAAAATACCTAATATCTGTTAAAAATCGCACCTTAAGTGCGATTTTTTTTGCTTATGTCAAAAAAAAGCAGTACCTTTGCAGTCGCGTTTCAATAACACACGAATGTGTACGCTCACTAACGCTCGCGGGATGTGGCGCAGCCCGGTAGCGCAACGGTCTGGGGGACCGGAGGTCGCAAGTTCAAATCTTGTCATCCCGACAAACAAAACAACCATTTGGATTTCCAGATGGTTGTTTTGTTTTTACTTATCAGTTCGTTGTCGGATTCCTACCAGACCTCGTTCGTGTTTGTATCTTTTTTCTTGGGGTAGTCGATGGTGTAGTGCAGACCGCGAGACTCCTTGCGCTCCAAAGCCTGACGAGTAATAAGATAACCCACATTAATCATATTACGCAGTTCGCAAATATCCTTCGTGGCTTTCACGCGTTTGAAGAGGTCTTCGGTTTCTTCATACAACAAATCCAGTCGCTCCCAAGCACGGCGCAAACGCAAATCACTACGCACAATACCCACATACGTGGACATCACTTGCCCCACCTCACGCATGTCTTGCGAGATAAGCACATACTCCTCATTGGTCATGGTGCCTTCGTCGTTCCAGTCGGGGATATTCTCGTTGAAATCGTAGGTTTCTATCACACTAAGCGAGTGTTTGGCTGCGGCATCAGCATACACCACTGCCTCTATAAGGGAGTTACTTGCCAAGCGATTACCACCATGTAAGCCCGTGCAACTGCACTCGCCCACCGCATACAAACGACGGATAGTGGATTGCGCATCCAAGTCCACCTTGATACCGCCACACATATAGTGCGCACAAGGGGCTACTGGGATATACTCTTTCGTGATATCAATGCCTATGCTGAGGCACTTGGCGTAGATATTGGGGAAGTGGTGCTTGGTCTCCTCAGGGTCTTTGTGGGTAACATCCAGGCAGACATGATCCAGACCGTGAATCTTCATCTCGTTGTCAATAGCGCGTGCCACAATATCGCGTGGCGCAAGCGAGAGACGCTTGTCGTACTTCTGCATAAACTCCTCGCCATTAGGCAGGCGCAATATACCGCCATAGCCACGCATAGCCTCAGTGATGAGGTAGGCAGGGTGTCGCTCGGCAGGGTTGAAAAGTGCAGTTGGGTGGAACTGCACAAACTCCATATCTTTGACCAGTCCCTTGGCACGATAGACCATCGCGATACCATCTCCCGTAGCCACATTCGGATTGGTGGTCGTAGCATACACTGCTCCCGTGCCACCTGTAGCCATCAACGTGATACGGCTCAGATAGGTATCAATCTTGCCCGTCTCAGGGTTGAGGATATACGCGCCATAGCACTCGATGTCGGGTGTGCGACGGGTGACACGCACGCCAAGGTGGTGTTGGGTGATGATTTCTACGGCGAAGTGATTTTCAAGGACATCAATATAGGGGTTGTTGCGTACCGCAGCCATCAGTCCACGTTGGATCTCCGCGCCTGTGTCATCTGCATGGTGGAGGATACGAAACTCAGAGTGTCCGCCTTCGCGGTGAAGGTCAAACGTGCCATCTTCCTTCTTGTCGAAGTTCACACCCCAATTGACCAGTTCCTCTATCTGCTTAGGTGCTTGGCGCACTACTTGCTCTACCGCAGCAGGGTCGCTGAGCCAATCGCCTGCTACCATAGTGTCGTGGATGTGCTTTTCGAAGTCATCTACGAGCATGTTGGTCACACTGGCGATACCGCCTTGCGCACGGCTGGTGTTGGTTTCTTCGAGAGTCGTCTTGCAGCAGAGTGCAATACGATACTTCTGTGTGCGAGCCACTTTGAGCGCAAAACTCATACCCGCTACACCGCCACCAATGATGAGAAAATCATACTTTTTCATTGTTGTATATTTTTTACCAAACGTACTGAAAATCCCGAATAACGATAGGCACTATTTATCTTGATGTATTCTGCCGAAAACTCCAAGTTCATAGGACCGCAACCTCCGTTAGGAGAAGTTGTCCAGTAATATCCTTTTGAGCCAGAACCATATATAGAATTTCCTTGACGGAAACCATAAGTAGGCAGAAAAATGGCACCTGCCTCCTCCATCTGTTGCCATTGCTCTAACGTAAAGGTGTTATGTACCGCGTAATACTCCCTACTCCAATGTCCATACGCACCACTATTAAAGGTAAGCCCCTCTATCCCCACCCAATCATCGGGCAGCAAGATTAGACCATTCACACCATTGACATGAGCAATACCATTGAGCGAGGTAGCGTTAGGGCGAGAAGCCAAGATATAGTTCCATTCATCTGCACTCATCGTGCGCCAAGTGTTGGCAGTATCTGTGCCGATACTGTTTGTTCCCCAGTCCACGAAGGTGGAATAAGAGCCATTATCCTGTATGGTGCGCGTGGGCTCATCACCCGTACCCCAACCAAACATATCTATCCAACCATCGTAGGTAGGCGATATGTTGGCATTTGCATCACCCACATGATCCAGTTGACTTTCTGCAAAGCGCCATTGGTTGTTGAGAGGGTGATATTGCAAGTTGCCCGAAGAGAAAGCAATTTGTTGGGTTGCACTGACAGAGAACTTTCCTATGTGCAGAGGTTTATTTTCTTCGGCATCACCAACGATAGTAGTTGTATCGCTAATTATCGTGGTATCATTACTACTTATGGTATCATTGCCCAAAATACTATCATCTATATTTTCATCCTGACAGGAAGGAGATATATTCAACACTAATAAGCCCAATGCTATAAAAAGAAGAATCTTTTTCATAAATATTCTATTTTTTTTCATTGGCGATTTTTAGTAAATATGCTTTGGCTGCCTCGTACTCGTTAGGGATAATACCATCAAGTATGGCATCTTTGATTGCATTCTTGAGTTCGCCCACACGCGAGCAAGGTTCGAGATTCAATAGCTGCATGATCTCTTCGCCACGCACAGGCGGTTGGAAATTGCGGATACGGTCTTTCTCCTCCAGTTCAATCATCTTCTGCCGTACCAGTTCGTAATTCTTGTGGAAGCGACGCACTTTCTCTTCGTTGCGCGAAGTGATATCTGCATCGCAAAGGAGCATGAGGTCATCGATATCGTTGCCTGCCTCAAACAATAGGCGGCGTACTGCCGAATCGGTAACCGTATCTTCGATGAGATTAATTGGGCGCATATGCAGGTCCACCATCTTGATGACATACTGCATCTTCTCGTTCTGCGGCATCTTCATGGTCTTGAAGATACGCGGAATCATCTTTGCGCCAAGATAGTTATGGTTGCGGAAGGTCCAGCCCGCATGGTCGTCCCATGCTTTGGATTTAGGTTTGCCTATATCGTGTAGTAATGCAGCCCAACGAAGCCACAAATTGTCCGATTTCATCGACAAATTATCCAACACTTGCAGCGTGTGGAAGAACACATCTTTGTGTCCTTTGCCATCCTTGGTTTCTACGCCTTTGAGTGCGCTGAGTTCGGGGAAAATCAGCGGAAGGAGTCCTGTCTTGTCAAGCAATATCCACCCCACAGATGGCTTACGCGAGAGCATAATCTTGTTGAGTTCCTCTACAATACGCTCTTTGGTGATGATCTTGATTCGTTCGCGATTTCTCTCGATGGAATCGAAGGTTTCTCTATCTAAGTAGAAGCCCAGTTGCGTGGCAAAGCGGATGGCACGCATCATACGAAGTGGGTCATCGGAATAGGTGATATCAGGGTCGAGGGGTGTGCGGATAGTGCACTCGTTCATATCGTGTATGCCGCCGAAGGGGTCCAGCAGTTCGCCATAACGGTCTTTATTAAGACACACAGCCATGGCGTTGATAGTAAAGTCGCGGCGATTCTGGTCATCCTCCAACGTACCATCTTCCACAATAGGGTTGCGCGAATCATGTTGATAACTCTCACGGCGTGCACCAACAAACTCCAATTCTATTTTTCCACGCTGCGGGGTCCCCGACAAGCCTCGTGGGCGAGTGGGGTGCACTTTGACTTGGGCAGTACCATAGGTCTTAAAGACGCTGAGGTGCGCCCCTTTGCCAAGGCGTTTGGCAACGGCTTGCGCGAGGTCAATACCACTTCCCACGACAACGACATCAATGTCGGTACTCTCGCGATGCAAGAAGATATCGCGCACATAACCACCAATGACATAGCACTCCAAGCCGAGACGGTCGGCTTCTTCGCCTACGAGGTGAAGAATAGGGAGGTCTATTTTAGGGTGAGAGGCGAGCATACGTGGCAATTTTGAATAATGAATTTTGAATTAAGAAGAAAAAGTTTCAAGGGTTCCAGTAGTGAATGATTGAAACCTTTGAAACTTTTTGCATGGTGTAGTATTGTTTAGAATGGTGTAGTGTGGTGTAGTATTGTTGTCCACATTAGACCAAAACTAATACGATTAGCGAACGCGCTCGCAGTAGCTACCATCGCGGGTATCTACGCGGATAGTCTCACCTTCGTTGCAGAAGAGAGGAACGCGGATCTCAGCACCTGTCTCGAGAGTAGCAGGTTTGAGGGTGTTGGTAGCGGTATCGCCTTTGAGACCTGGCTCGGTGTATGAGATTACCAACTCAACCTTGGTTGGCAACTCAGCGAAGAGGATAGTATCGGTGCTTGCGTCAGATACCACGTCGCAAACAAAACCCTCTTTCAAGAAATCTACACCAGTGATAAGGTCATGGGCAATAGGCACTTGCTCAAAAGTCTCTTGGTTCATGAAGATATAGTCCTCACCCTCTTTATAGAGGTATTGATATGGACGGCGCTCTACGCGAACATCCTCCAATTTCTCGCCGATATTGAAGCGACGCTCCAATACGCGACCATCCACTACATCTTTGAATTTCACACGCATAATGGTGTTACCTTTTCCTGGCTTAACGTGCAGGAAGTCAATTACAAAATACAAACGGCCGTCCATGCGGATACATACACCGTTCTTTACGTCTTGAGAGTTAATCATACTTATTTTGAGTTAAAAAAGTTTTACTGTTTCAATGTGCGCACAAAGCACCAATTTCAAATTCGGGTGCAAAGGTACAACAAAAAATGCAAATATGCAAGCAAAAGCGCAGAAAGTATTTGCATATTTGCAAAAAAAGCAGTAATTTTGCAGCATATTTGTGAAATAAACAAAAAAATAAGTATATGACAGAGTTTTTTGGAACATTTGACATTTGGCAAGTATTGTCATCATTCATCTTCCTATTTGCGATTATTGACCCATTGGGCAACTTGCCCGTAACGCTCAATATGCAACGCAAAGGAGTAAAAATCAATCCGTTGAAAGTTTGTATCGCCACCATTGTGATTCTTATCACTTTCCTCTTCGCTGGGGAATGGGTGCTGAAACTATTCGGTGTGAAAATCGAATACTTTGCTATTGCGGGTGGATTTGTCATCTTCCTCATGGCATTAGAAATGGTATTAGATGTTACAATCTTCAAGAACGAAGGCTTAGAGGGTTCTGGTAGTATCGTGCCATTGGCGTTTCCAATGTACGCGGGTCCAGGTGCTTTTACGGCTCTGCTTTCCATTACTGCCGAGTATGATATCATCAACTTGGTCATTTCGGTGGCGTTGAATACCTGTACGTTGTTCTTGGTACTGGTAGGTACCAACTGGCTCAATAAATATGTAGGGCAAACTACTCTATATATTCTGCGCAAGTTCTTTGGTATTATCGTATTGGCTATTGCATGTAAACTGATGTTTGGCAATTTGGCAATGGTGTTTAGTTAATTATGATATTGTGAGTTATGAAGAATAGCAAATTTCTTATTTTATCTTTGATTGTTTGGGTGTTGGTGGGTTGCCAACGCACAGAAACGTTTACCGTAAATGGTACAGTCGCTAATGCTGCGGGCGAAATGCTCTATTTGGAACATACCGCATTGACCCAAACCAGTGTAGTGGATTCATGCCAATTAGATGAGGATGGTACCTTTGTGTTGGAGGCTCCAGCACCTGCCTATCCTGATTTCTATCGCTTGCGTATCGGTACGCAATCTCTGCCTTTGGCTGTCGATTCCACCGAAACCATCAGCATTAGCACCACACGCGACAGTTTGGCACATACCTTATCTATCCAGGGTAGCCACAACTCTTTGCTCATGGCTCAATTGCGTGCCACTGCTCGCAATGCCTCGCGCGAGGAGTTGCGCGAAGAAGCCAAACAAGTGATTATGGCAAACCCTGGTTCGTTGGCTGCTTACTATGCCGTGTTCTTGAAACAAGGCAGACAATACATTTGGAATATCCTCGACCCATCCGACCGACGCATGTATCAAGCGGTAGCCACCTCGTTCTACACGTGGTTGCCAGAGTACGAACGCACCAAGGTGCTTTATAACCAAGTATTGGAAATCTTGCAAGCCGAGCGTTCCATCAAGAACCAACAAACCATGCGCCAGTTTATTGATGAGGCAGAAAACTCCGTTTTGGACATCACTTTGCCCGATGAAATGGGAGAAATGCAGTCATTATCTGACCTGCAAGGAGATGTGGTCGTATTGGACTTCTCATCATCGGAAATGGAAAATTCGGTGGGATACAATTTCGAATTGCGTGAACTGTACAACAAATACCAGAAACGTGGCTTGGAAATATACTCTGTATCCATCGACCGCAATAAACTGCTGTGGGAGCAAACAGTGGAGAACCTACCATGGATTACCGTTCATGCCGACCAAAATAATGCCGTACAGGTGTTGATGCTGTACAATGTACAAGCATTGCCTACCCTCTTCTTGTTGGATAGAAAAGGCAATGTGCAAGGTAGGTATATCGACTTCGAGAAACTTGATACTGACATCAGAAAATATCTGTAAACTGGCACGCGAGGTGGGCTTTGATGCCTGCGGTGTGGCTCCCGTTCATCGTTTAAATGATGATGCACGATTCATGGATGATTGGCTCGCTGAGGGACTGCACGGCGAGATGGATTATCTGGAGCGTAACCGCGAGAAACGATATAACCCTGCTCTTTTAGTTCCTGATGCACAGGCAGTAGTCGTTTGTTTGTTGCGTTTCGAACATTCGGGCAGAGACTATCACCGACGCGTGAAATCGCTGCTCTATACCCTTGATGCCAGACTAAAGCAGGCATTTGGCGAGGACATTGTGTCCGCCACACACCAACATATATTTTGCGACTCCGCACCTATGTTAGAAAGGCGATGGTGCGTGGAGGCAGGACTCGGATTTATCGGCAAGAACCACCAACTCATTCACCCCACATTGGGTAGTATGGTGCACCCGGGAGAGATTGTCATTAACCAATTGCCCATATCCAATCACCAATCATCCATCACCAATTGCCAATTGCCAATTGCCAATCACCAATCGCCAATCGCCCCGACCTGCTCCAACTGCCGCCTCTGCTTAGATGCTTGCCCCACGGGCGCACTGCGCAACGAGAAATGGGATGCTCGCCAATGTATAGCATACACCACCCACCACTGCTTGGAGTGCCAACTCCCCTGCCCATACAACCAAACAACACCCAACTAAACAACTCTATACAACCCTATAAACATGACAAATCTCAAACTCGGCATCGCCAGCGATCACGCAGGCTTTGCACTTAAACAAACGGTCATAGATTGGCTGCAAGAGCAGGGCATACAAGTAACCGACTATGGTTGCCCATCTACCGAGAGTTGCGATTACCCTGATTTTGCGCATCCTATGGCAACCTCAGTGGAAAATGGCACCAACGATATGGGTATCGCTATCTGCTCTACAGGCAATGGTATCACCATGACTTGCAACCATCACCAAGGTATCCGTGCTGCACTCTGTTGGGACGAGCCTTTAGCGCGTCTGGCTCGCCAGCATAACAATGCCAATATCATCGGCTTGCCTGCCAACTACATTTCCAAGGAGAAAGCCATCGAATTGGTCAAAATCTTCTTGACAACCGAGTTTGAAGGAGGCCGTCACGAACGTCGTGTCAATAAGATTCCTTGCCAGTAGAATTACCAATCAACTACGCTGTTGGTGGAGTTACGCACTATCATTGTTCGGGATAGTGCGCGTGCGTCATTTGCCTACATTCGTTAGTATCGAGCCTGCCAACTACTGCCAACTGCGTTGCCCAGCGTGTCCGGTGGGACAACGATCGAATAGCAACACCCCGCACAAAGCACAGAACATGACATGGGATACTTATTTGCGTATCCTCACCCAATTGCAATCCACAGCACATACCATACAGTTTTATTTTCAAGGCGAACCTTTGCTCAATCCCCTTCTACCTAAAATGATTGCGCGCGCACACGAGGCAGGACTATTTACCATTGTTTCCACTAATGCACAAGCCCTAACCCACACTATGGCACAAGAATTGGTGCAAAGTGGCTTGAATCGTATCATCGTGTCTATTGATGGCTTTTCGGAGGAATCCTACGCTGCTTATCGCGTGGGGGGCAGTCTGCATCGGGCTTTAGAGGGCTTGCAGTTTCTGCGTGAGGCAAAAGCGCAATACGGTTCAACCATCTGTATCGAACTGCAAGTCCTTCGCCTACGCACCAACGAACACGAATGGCAATGGATAAAGCGCCACTACCAACAATTAGGTGCAACACATTTGGTCTTTAAGACCGCCCAACTGTATGATTATCAGCACGGACATCCGCTCATGCCTACCAACCAACGCTACTCCAGATACCATCGCCAAACCGATGGCACCTACCAACTCCATCGCCCCACACCTTTCACTCTTCGCCATAACAACACTCCCTGCTATCGCCTCTGGTCTGGTTGCGTAGTTACCACTGCAGGCGAACTGCTACCATGCTGCTATGACAAGGCTGGCGAGCATGCTTTTGGTTCGCTATTAACGCAAGATATACAGCAATTGTGGCACAACAAAAATGCTGACGATTTCCGTCGGCAAGTCTTGCTCAGTAGCCATACTGTTCCTATCTGCAACGAGTGTTATTTCTAATCACTCATTGGCGGTTGGCACTGCGTTCAGGTACTTCCTTTCGTAATATGCTATTTGATTGCGAGCCGTGTTGCCCATCTGCTCCAAACGCAAGATATCTTTCATCAGAAAACCTAATTGGTAGGTCTGCGAGAGTGCTTCTTTTTCTTTGTCATTGAGATAGTACACCCAAGTATGTGTAGGCTTTTCGCCTGCTCCGTGCACACGAACACGGTCGCTGTAGTGTGCGCTAACGAAGTTGAGCAACTGCAAGGCCGATTCATCTTCCAGGGTCATTATCTCGTGCCATCCCTCTGCTTCAAAAGCGTGATTGCTGCCCGCAAAACGCATTTCTTCCCCTTGAGCGGACAGGGTAACTTGTTGCTGATTCACTTTGTAGGAGCCGTAGTAATAACTCTTGACTATCGTTTGACGGTCATCTCGCACGTATGCCTGCAAGAAATTGCGCGAGGTGTTTCCTCCTGTATTGAGCAAGCGATGAACATATCGCCCTTTGTCCTCGTACTTATCGTTTTTCTCGTACTTGAATTGTTTGAGCAGTTTGTCCGATTGTTCGAGTAGTGGTGGCAGCATACTGTCTGCGTATGCGAGTGTGCTTTGTGCTTCCAGATAGGTGATGCTGTCGTTCAGTGCTTTTGCTGCACGACGTTGTGCTACTTCGCGTGGATACGCAGCGTGCAACGAGTCTAATACGATACGTGCTTGTCGCCATTGTCCATTATCGACCAATGTTTGTGCATGTTGCACTAACTGCTGCGCACATTCGCTGTCCGAAGGTGCACATGCCACCATAAGCATGGCACATAAAAAGAAATATACTACCTTTGTTTTCATAGAATAATAATTTGTCCGTTATCACATTCCCGCTGCAAAGGTACTACAAATAATGCACATTTGCAACAAAATAGCGCGAAAGTTAACTTTCGAGTGCGATTTTGTTGCAAATGGGCTGCATTAAGCGACCGTACTTTCGAGGTGGGCGAGTGTGATGTGACCCCAAAAAGTTGGACGGATTATTAAAATTGATATTTAGATCGATATTGCATAGGACTCATACCTAATCGCAACTTAATTCGATCTTTATTATAGTAAGCAATATATTCCTTCAGCTGCTTTTTAAAATCGG
>JAZNMH010000011.1:0-253625 GCA_045579505.1 Paludibacteraceae bacterium | reverse complement strand
ACCAATCTTCCCTAAGAAGGTGCAAAAGTACAAAATATTATAAACATATCCAAATATTTTTGGAAAAAATGAGCAAAACAAAAAAATATACTATTTTTAAGACCAATAATTTGGATTTTAATACAGTATCTTTTTTTATATTTATACCAAGGGGAAGCTAATGTTCCAATATTTAATGTTTTATAGATATTTTTAATAAAAGTGATTAAGCAGAACAATTAACTAATAATTGATGCCAAATTATATTAACAATTAAATTTTATTATTATGAAACAGATTTTTGTATTTTCACTAACTATTTTATTAGTGACCAGTTGTAGAGTAAGTACCTATCTCCCCTATGCTGAAAATCAATTTGGTGCTCAAACCACTGTAGTGTTAGATAAAGCCAATTTCCGTGTTGTGAGAGATGTAGAGTCTATCGTTGTTGTTGATAATAAAAAAGCTGCGCGTATAGATATAACGAAGAGTGCTTATGGTCAACTGTTAAAAAAAGCACAACTAACAGGAAGTCAAGTTCTAATTAATGTTGTTATTGAGGAAATTCGCACAGATAAGCCAAGTGTATATAAGGGCTCCATTGTAGGAAATGGTGCGAAGAAAAGATATCAATATATTGCTGCACGCGCAACAATCATTGAATTTTTGAATGAACAAGGGCAACCTATACAATCGGTACAAAACAATAGTTATTCTACAACTTCACTAACAAAAGGAAAGATTGAGGAAAGATTAAAGCATGTATCAAATCATTTTACTCAAAAGGGATGGGCAAAGAGACCATTATATAGAACATTTCAATTCTTAATGCAAAAGACAAAAGATACAAATCAACAAGAATGTTTGTTGACCGTAATGGAAAATGTAGTGACAGGTGATATTACTATTTCCTCTATTGAACAACAATTAGCGAAGGTAGAAGAGGAAGAAAAACTAAACGTTTTTTTAAATTTCTGCGAATAATTTACTAACAAAATAGGAAGTAACTTTTATTGGCATCGTAAAAGTTACTTCCTCAATATTCGTATTCAATGAGAATTAATTATTTAATAATACGAATATTTTAACCTAATCTTTTTAACTCATTGTTAATCAGCACACTATAAGTACAACTCAAATTCTTGAGTAGAATTATTTTTTCGTAATATTGCAATCAAAACCCATAAAATCATGAAGAAAGTGAACCACGTGAAATCTAAATTATACCAAACGCCACCCGTCAACATCGCAGCAATAACTGAGCGGTTTACGAGGGTACTGTTAGCCAATTGTAGCCCACGAATAGGATACAGATAAGATTACGCGGTTCAGTATCTACCATTCTAAAACTGTCAAGAACCCATCAAGAACCCGTAAACGATTGCTTTAAAGTAATACTTGCCAAGTAAGGAGTCTTTTTTGAAAGAAAAGACAGTTATATTTGCCTATTCAAATTATTTTTTGTACCTTTGCACGCTTTTTAGAAATAACTGTTTATGAAACGAACAACAATCATTGACTTCGTTGAGAAGTACACCCATGAGTTTAGTGAACTCACTTTCCTTCGCGAGAAGGTAAATGGCGTTTGGACAGAAACCAGTTTTCGCGAGACACGCGAAGAAGCACACAAAATTGGTGCAGGTCTCTATCAACTCGGTCTCAAAAAAGGCGACAAAGTATCCCTACTCTCTCAAGGACGTAATCTATGGATTACCAGCGAGTTGGGTATTCTATACGCAGGTGGTGTGAACGTGCCACTGAGCATCAAACTCACCGAATCCACCGACCTACTCTTCCGCATACAGCACTCCGATTCGCGCTACGTCATCGTGAGCGAGCAGCAGTTGCCTAAAATTCGCAATATCATTGCTAACTGCCCCAAAGTAGAGAAAATCATCGTTCTTGACCCATTAGAGACATACGGGGAAAACGAGATGCCTATTAGCGAAATCATTGCTATGGGCGAAGCATACCTCAAAGACCATGCGGACGAATTTCGTGCTCTATACGAGTCTGTTGGACCTGATGATTATGCCAATATCAGTTACACTTCGGGGACTACAGCCGATCCCAAAGGTATTCTGCTCACCCACCGCAACTATACCGCCAACGTGGAACAAGGCGCGAGCGTGATTTCCTGCAACAAAGGCGATATCATGCTCATCATTCTGCCTCTTGATCACTGCTTTGCACACGTGGCAGGATTCTACACGATGATGTCCTACGGTGGCAGTATCGCTACTGTGCCTATAGGCAAAACAGCCATCGCTACGCTGAAGAATATCCCTATCGCTATCAAAGAAGTGCGCCCAATGCTCATGCTCTCCGTACCTGCATTGGCACGTAACTTCCGCAAGAATATCGAAACAAGCATCAAAGCCAAAGGCAAAACCGTAGAACGCCTCTACGAGTTCGCCCTCAACAACGCTATCAAATACAACAAAGAGTATTGGAATCGTGGTGGATGGCAAGCATGGCGAGCGCCATTGGTAAAATTGTTTGACAAGATTATCTTCAAAGCAGTGCGCGAAGGCTTTGGTGGACGTATGAAGTTCTTTGTGGGTGGTGGTGCATTGCTCGATATTGAGCTGCAACGCTATTTCTGTGCCGTAGGCATGCCTATGTTCCAAGGCTATGGACTCAGCGAGGCTACACCTATCATCTGCGCCAACTCCAAGAGCCATGCTATCTTTGGCTCCAGCGGCCGTATCGTAACCCCACTTGACCTCAAGATTTGCGATGACGAGGGCAACGAAGTGCCACACGGTCAAAAAGGCGAGATTGTCATCCGTGGCGAGAACGTGATGGCAGGTTATTGGAAGAACCCAGAGTCCACCGAGAAAACAATCATCGATGGGTGGTTGCACACAGGCGACATGGGCTACGTAAGCGACCAACACCCTGGATTCCTATGGGTAGTAGGACGCTTCAAATCGCTGCTCATCAGTGCCGATGGCGAGAAATACAGCCCAGAGGGCTTTGAAGATAGCCTTACCGATGGTAGCAAGTATATTGAGCAAGTCATCTTGCACAACAACCAAGACCCCTACACTATCGTTCTGATTGTGCCTAACAAAGATGCATTGAAAGAACATGCCAAAGCATTAAGATTAAACCCTGCAACCGAAGAAGGCAAAAGAGCCATGTTGCAGAAGATTCAAGACGAGGTAAACGAGTATCGCAATGGTAAGTTTGCGGGTATGTTCCCCGAACAATGGTTGCCTAAGGCGATTGCCGTATTGCCAGAGGCGTTTACCGAGCAGAACCATTTGGTAAACTCTACCATGAAGATTGTGCGTGGCAAAGTGGAGGAGTACTATGCTGACCGCATTGAATACGCCTACACACCAGAGGGAAAAGAACTGATGAACGAAAAGAATATCGCCTCACTATAGGGCTTATTCGATAGATTCTAACCACGGATAACGCGGTTGCAGTTGCTGCAATCGCGTTTTTATATGCGCTGCAAACTGCTGTGCCTCAGGCGAATCTGGATGCAAGAACCTATGATGACGGTCACGCCACAATTGGTGCAAAGTACGCATCTCGTTCTGCGTGTCGGCTGTCATATACGTATCCACAAAACGCTGCCAAATATAATCTACCGCCACTTGCGAAGGATGCACCATATCCTCCGCATAGAAGCGATAATCGCGCAACTCGTCCAGCATGATCTCATACGAGGGGAAATAACTTAAACCGCCTATTGGGCTATCAAGCTGCTTCGCTGTTAGTCTATCCACAGCCTGCAACAGAATGGCTTTGCTGATTTGATTTTCATGCAATCCATCTTTGACGTGGCGAATAGGACTAACAGTGAAGATCCAATGTTTATCGGGCATTGCAGCCAAAATAGGTTGCCATATCTCCACTATCTCATCTACTGTCATACGCCTACGCACAAACCGATTAGCTGGCAATTTGTGGCAGTTTGCCACCACCTTATCCTCATATTCATACACCCACGCCGTACCAAAAGTGATAATCATAATACTCGCTTGCTGCAATGCTTCGCGCAAGTGCACCCTACTCTGCTCACACGCACGCACTAAATCCTCTTTATCCGCGCGCGAAAAACTACCATGGTGCGATAACGAGTGCCACAATCCATTGTGCTCAACAATCCCAATATCCGATACCCCATTGCCAATACCCGATATTGCCTTGGCAATTGAAGCAGGGTTATAGAGGGTTCCGTAGGGATTCACTGTCGTTTGAAAGTAATACTCTCCAAACTTCGTACCTATATTATCCGCAAAACATGAGCCCAATAGCAGGATCTTGTCATTGTAAGCTATCTTCTTTGGAGAAGGAGCAATATCTACAGATGTGTATAGTTTCATTATCAATTTCCTTATTCAAAATGCATCACTTTGGCAGGACTAATCTGCGTAATAATGGCCGAAGGCGCCAATAGAATCAACCACGACAGCAGCAGTGTACCTATATTCAACACCAACCACCATCCCCATGGGAATGCCATTGGCACATAACTCACATAATACGAGGCAGCATCCAAAGGTATCAAGTGTGTGAAATACTGCAACGCACAAAGTCCCAAACCTATCACATTGCCCCACAACATTCCTTTGCCTATCAGCAGAATAGCCTGATATATGAATATTCGCCTAACGAACTGATTATCTGCGCCCAATGCTTTCAGCGTGCCTATCAGTTGTATGCTATCTAAAATCAATATTATCAATCCCGTCACGATACTGAAGCCCGATACGCACAACATCAATACAATGATTATCACCACATTCATATCCAACAAATCGAGCCAACCAAAGATATTCGGATTCAGCTGCTGCAAGTTCTGTGTGTATAGGGTATTGCCATCTTCATCCAGGCGATTAGCTGTAGCGAAATATACCGCTTGTGTCGTATTCTCTAACTGACGAAAATCATCCACCAGCACCTCAATACCCGACACTTGATTATCCTTCCATGCATTCAATTGGCGCACCAAAGCAATATCGCCCAATACAAACACTTTATCCAATTCGCTCATGCACGTATTATACAAACCAGCTATATATAAGCGCCTTACACGCAAATCCTCTTGAATAAAATAGCACAACAAGTTATCTCCTACATGTAGCTGCAATTGCTTTGCCAATTCCGTAGAAAGCAGTACTTCAGTGGTCGCTGTTGGCAATGTGCCCTCTACGATATTCTGCGCAAAATAGTCCCAATAATCTGTACCTTTGAACACTATTCCCTGAAAAGCGCTGTCCGTCTTGATGATACCAGGCTTGGAAGCAAAAGTAGATACATATGCCACATTCGGAATCCCTTTTATAGTATGCAATAGCGAGTCCGATACATAGATAGGCTGCAATTCATAGGTGGAATTATTGTCAAAATTCACCACCTGAATATGGCTGCCAAATCCTGCCACTTTTTGAGTAATCTCCTGCTTGAACCCCACAACCACGCTAATGGCTACAATCATCACTAACACGCCAATAATTATGCCACCCAATGCTACACGCACTGCTGGACGAGAAGAGCGTTGCTCCTTTTCCTGAGCAAAGTACAACCGTTCTGCTATTTTCCATTCTGCATGTTTCATCTCAAATTCTTAATTCTTGACTTAAAATTCTTAATTCAAAATTCTAAATTCTTAATTATTCACCCTTTTTGGCATAATTTTTGTAGCAGATATTCGTGTATGAAGTATCTCTATCACATATTGTTATTCGTAGGTATTTTCTCCTTCTCGCTTCCTGCACAACAAGTCTCTACGCCGCAGCGGACAGCCATAGACATTGCCCTCAAGCAAACCAAGATGCTGGCAGCCGAATTGCAACTGACGGATACTGCTTTGTGCAAAAGGATTTATCAAATGCACCTCAAGTATGCAAAGATGCGCGAGATCAGTAATACGCGAGAGGAAGCCCTCAAACGCATGGCACTTATGCAGGAGGAACTACAACAACTTCTTAGCCCCGAGCAATTTGCTGCCTTTATGAATCGCCAGTTGAATCATGAGCCTCGTGGACATAAGCCACAATGTTACCGAATCATATCTTCACACTCGCACCAGGCACAACTCCCAGACTCTTTAGCATCACAAACGCCCCCCACGCCACCAGAGCACCAACTGTAAGTCCACCCAATATATCCAGTGGGTAATGCACCCCAAGATACATTCTGCTATAGCAGTTCGCCGCCACCCAAAGCATTAAGCCACAGGTGGTTATTTTTTTGCGCCATATCAATGAAAAGAGCAATCCACATGCCATCGTATTCGCCGCATGACTACTCACAAACCCGTATCTACCACTCTTATAGCCATTTACCAAGTGCAATACACCTTCCAATTCAGGCACACGTGTGGGACGTGGACGAGCCACCCAGTCTTTCAATATTCCCGATGCAATAAAGTCCGCAGCACCGACAGCGAGTGCTATCACTACAATCATCACTACGCACGCAGGCACTCTCTGTAGCCATTTGACAGCAGTTGGTAGAGGCTGACGGTATCGCCAAATCAGCAATCCTATCAGCAACACGTACAGCGGAATCCATGTCGCTTTTGCCGAGATAATCCACATCAGTTTATCCGCCCAAGGCGCATGCCATCCGTTGATTGCCAACAGAACTTCCGTGTCAATATGTATCAGTTTCTCTAACATATCCCAGCCTTTAGCCTCTAACCTTTCGCCTTTAACCTAATCCTCATTCATCAACACTGCCGTATGGCATGCCACCACGCCCGCAGTCTCTGTGCGAAGGCGCGAACGACCTAATCCTACAGGCACAAAGCCCTGAGCGATCGCTTGCTCTACCTCCTGCTCAGAGAAGTCGCCTTCAGGACCAATTAGTATCAACACATCCTTACCCTTTCGCAGCGCGTCTTTCAGTTCGCGTTTCTCATCCTTGTAGCAATGGGCAATAAATTTATCCATTGTATCTTCGCCTTTTCGCCTCATCGCCTCATCGTCATACATATCCATCAGCGTGGCGAAATCCGTCAGTGGATTTAGTTTCGGCAGATAGGGCGTGAGTGACTGCTTAGCAGCCGACAAGATTATCTTCTCTAATCGGTCATTACGCAGATTCTTACGCTCCGAGAATCGACACAACAGCGGTGTAATCTCATCCACGCCAATCTCTGTGCATTTCTCCACCATCCACTCGAGTCGCTCGATATTCTTCGTAGGGGCAATCGCCACATGAATATAAACATTGTGTGTTTTCTCTTGCTTTTCTTGACTAATAATCTCAAACTCGCAATGTCTTGGGTGCGGATTCGTGATACGCGCCTGATAGGTCGTACCACGCCCATCAGTCAGCAGTATCTCATCGCCACGGTCATAGCGTAGCACACGCACGCAGTGCGCCGATTCCTCCTCACTGAGGAAATGATTCGTTTCTATATCGGGAGTATAAAACAAATACATGCCTTTACACTTTACACTCTACACTACAACTCGCTTTCCTTCATGCGCTCGGCGTTCTCCGCCACTTGCAGGGCATCAATCACACCCTGAATCTCGCCATCCATAAAGGCAGTCAAGTTGTAAATCGTATAACCTATGCGGTGGTCAGTGATACGCCCCTGTGGATAGTTGTAGGTACGAATCTTCGCGGAGCGGTCGCCTGTGCTGACCATTGTCTTACGACGTGCAGCAATATCATCGATATACTTTTGATGCTCCTTATCATATATCTGCGTGCGCAGGCGCGAGAGTGCACGCTCTTTGTTCTTTGGCTGATCGCGGGTCTCGGTACACTCAATCAATATCTCTTGCACCTCGCCTGTATTAGGGTTCTTCCAGTTGTAACGCAGGCGCACACCCGATTCCACTTTGTTCACGTTCTGACCACCGGCACCGCCACTGCGGAAAGTCTCCCATTTAATCTCGCCCTCGTTGATATGCACCTCAAACTCATCCGCCTCTGGCAATACCGCCACCGTCGCAGCCGACGTGTGCACACGACCTTGTGTCTCGGTTACAGGCACACGCTGTACGCGGTGTACACCCGATTCGTATTTTAATGTGCCATACACATTCTCGCCCGACACGTTGAAGATAATCTCTTTGTAACCGCCGACAGCACCTTCCGAGAAACTGCTCACCGTCATTTTCATGCCGTGTGTCTCAAAGTACTTTGTGTACATACGGAACAAGTCTCCCGCAAAGATACTCGCCTCATCGCCACCTGTTCCTGCGCGAATCTCCATCACCACATTCTTGCCATCCTCTGGGTCTTGAGGCAATAGCATGAGTTTCACTTCTTCTTCCAGAGCAGGAATTTGTGGTTCCAACTCATCGATCTCTGCACGTGCCATCTCACGCAAATCGGCATCCGACTCGTTGTAAAATATCTCTTTGGCTTCTGCCAAGTTATTCACTGCTTTCTTGTATTTCTCTGCCGACTCCAACACGCGCTCCAAGTCGCGATACTCACGATTCAGTCGTACATAACGCGCCTGATCAGCAATCACGGAGGGGTCTGTGATGAGCAAGCTCACCTCATGAAACTTCGCCTCCAATCCATCAATTCTTTCTAATATATCCATAATTCTTACCTTATCGCCTCATCGCCTACTGCTGCCCCGCAGCAGTTTCCCAATACGCATCATCTGCTACTATGCCTTCTGAGCGCAGTTTTATATTGGTAACAAATCGCACCAATCGCCAGTCAATCGTTTCGCTATACACCTTGCGTGAAATAAATATGCGGAAGAACCAACCGAACTTCACATGCACATCCATACTTATCTTCGCGCTATTCTCGCCCATCTGCAACACATGAAACGTACCATATGCCTGCTTTAGCAACGACCCGGCATAGTGTATATCCACTCGTATATCGCGCTGCGCTCCCCGCATAGAATCCGTCACTTGACTCTCAATCACCACGTCCGACAAAAAAGGTCGCTCATTCACCAACACATCCAATACCAATTTGCTATACTGCTCTTCGGGTTGATACTCCGAAGCCTTCCATATCAAGTAAAAGGCATTTTTGTGTGTGTCTTCTTGCTTACCTAAACCGCCAAAAAACTGTTTGGACAACTTCGCAGGATCCGTTTGCAAGTAGTAAATCATAGAATCCACCACCACATTGCACACCTCTGCACCTGCCTCCACCTCTGTCTCATACTGTGTATGAAACATACCATTAGACAACGTAGTCAATACCGAAAACAATATGCTCAGCAATAGACTCATTTTACACAACTGCAGTATCTCTCAATCCTTCGCATTGAGCACACGCTCCATATTCTGCTCACGGTGAATGAGTTGCACCTCTACGCCATACTTATCGTTAATGTGTTGCGCCATCTTTTCCGCAGCATATACCGAACGGTGTTGTCCACCCGTACAGCCAAACGATACCATCAAGTTTTGGAATCCGCGATCCATATAGCGTTTCACAGAGAAGTCCACCATATCGTATGCCTGCTCCAAGAACGGCAGGATCTCGCCATCCTCCTCCAAGAATGTGATGACAGGCTCATCCATTCCCGTGAAGAACTGATAACGCTCGTATTTACCAGGGTTATTGATAGCACGGCAGTCAAACACAAAACCACCACCATTGCCCGACGGATCAGCAGGAATACCTTTCTTATAGGAGAAACTCAGCACACGTACCACCAACGGTTTGCGCATACCTACATCCTTGAATTGCTTCATCTCCGTCATTTCCTTCAGCACCTGAATCAAATATGGATAATCCTCACTCGCATATTTGAGCAGATGACGCAGGTTGTCTATCGCAAACGGAATAGACTGCAAGAAGTGCGGCTTCTTCTCGAAATAGCCTCTAAAGCCGTAAGCACCCAGCACTTGCATTGTGCGGAAGAGCACAAAGTGCTTGAGTGTATCATAGAACTGCTCCTTATCCACGGGCAAGTATCTCTGCAACTCCTCTATATATAGTTCCACCAATTCCTCGCGTAGGTCGGGGTGGAAATTAGCCTTCGCTTGCCACAAGAACGATGCCACATCGTAATATACAGGACCTTTTCTACCGCCCTGAAAATCAATAAAATATGGTACTTCCTCGCCATTCTCATCTTTGACCACCATGACATTGCGCGACTGGAAATCGCGGTACATGAAGGCGGTCATATCGCTATTATTGAGCAAGATATACGCCAAGCGCTCAAACTCATTCTCCAGTTTATCCTCTTGGAAGTCCAACCCTGTAGCCTTCAAGAAGCAATATTTGAAGTAGTTCAGATCCCATAAGATAGAACGCAAGTTAAACTCTGGTTGTGGATAACACTGCTTAAAGTCGAAGCTCTTAGCGCCTGTAACCTGAAACTGTGCCAATCCGCGTACCGTCTTGCGCAGCATATCCTTCTCTTTGGCGCTAAAGACGCCTGTCTTACGTCCCTCGGCTATATAGTCGAAGAGCAAGACATTGCCCAAATCCTGCTGTACATAGTTCATCTCATCATCGCTGACGGCCAATACGCGTGGTACACGCAGCCCCAACTCCAAGAAGTGCTGTGCCATATACAGAAAGGCGTGGTTCTCATCGCGCGAAGTGCCTTGTACACCTATCAGCGATTCGCTACCGTCCTCACTCATGATACGATAGTATCTACGATTGCTACCCGAAGCGGTCAATGCAACTTGCTCACCCGCTTTCTTGCCTGTGACTTCAAAAAACAATTGACTTAACGATTGTGCCATAATTACCCAATGTAAAATACGCTACAAAGGTACTACTTTTTTATGAAATATGCAAAAAAAAGCACTTTTTTTCAAAAATATTTGGTCATGTCAAAAAAAAGCAGTACCTTTGCACCCGATTTCGAAATCAACGATCTTTATGTAGATTGAATTTTCAGCTAAATCGAAAGTTACTTTCGATTTAAGAGGAGGAATCGCGGTCGCCTAATACCACGAAGTGGCAGTCCTCGCGACAAGCGGATTCCGACGAGTCTTCCTAGCTCAGTTGGTAGAGCAACTGACTCTTAATCAGTGGGTCCAGGGTTCGAGTCCCTGGGAGGACACAAAAAAAAGACATCCGATAGGGTGTCTTTTTTGTTCTATACTTGCATATATCAAAAAAAAGCAGTAACTTTGCAAACGAATTATAACACCCATACATTACAATCATGAAAACGTTTTATGAATATCGTGCGCAAGCGCGCGAAGCGCTTCAAAATCGATGGGGCGAAGCTGCCATCGTATCTCTCATTATTCTTGTGGCTGCAATGGTCATTTCTATTCCTTCCTTCATGGCAGAATGGGCAGGCTCTATCACCACAGTATTGTCTGTATTGATATTGCCACTGCAATATGCCTACTACATTTCTTTGCTTGAGCGCACACGTGGTGGCGAGGAAGAGCTGACACGTTTCACCCTGCAGTATGCTATCAACCACGCATACGCTAATACTCGTTTTCTGGTAGCAGGTCTGCTCATTATGCTTATTTCGATGGTACTTGCTATTTTCACATTGGGTATAGGTGCGATTATTGTGAATTATATGTATAGCATGGTGCCATATCTCTTGCATGACTATCCAGAACTCACTCCACGCGAAGCCATGAAGATTAGCCGCGAGATGATGAGTGGACAAAAATGGAATCTCTTTGTGCTCGACCTCACTTTCATTGGTTGGATACTGCTCTCTATCCTCACCGCAGGAATAGGTATGATTTTTGTTGAGCCATATATGTCCACTACTCGCGCTGCATACTACGAGGACTTAAAGAGCGAAAA
The DNA here is from genome assembly GCA_045579505.1 of Paludibacteraceae bacterium. GTDB lineage: Bacteria > Bacteroidota > Bacteroidia > Bacteroidales > Paludibacteraceae > Colicola. The sequence goes on along the minus strand of JAZNMH010000011.1, from coordinate 241,940 downwards.
ACTCGTTGAAGAAACAGAAGAACCTACCTCCACGACAGCTGAGTGATGAAAGCCATGATTTTCGCAGCGGGTTTGGGTACACGCCTCAAGCCACTCACCGATACACTGCCAAAGGCACTTGTGCCTTTGGCAGGTAAGACATTGCTGCAATGGCAGATTGAGAAGCTGAAAGCAGCAGATATTACGGATATTGTGGTCAATGTCCACCATTTCCCTGACCAGATTATCAACTACCTTCGCGAGAATGACAATTTCGGTTGTCGTATTGCTGTGAGCGATGAGCGCGACATGCTACTCGAGACAGGTGGCGGACTGCGAAAAACCAAGTCCTTACTTACAGGATGCCAGAGTCCGGAGTCCGGCTGCCCAGAGGCTCCCATACTAATCTGCAACGTGGACATCCTCTCTAACATTGACCTCCCCACCCTGCTCAGCGCGTATAATCCCAACGAGATGGGCGTGGTGGTAGTCAGTCCACGCGATACACAGCGCTATTTAGTCTTTGACGAGAATAATCGCCTCTGCGGTTGGACGAATATCGCAACGGGAGCAGTCCGAGGTCCAATAGCCAATACCCCATATCCAATACCCAATACACGAAACTTAGCCTTTTCGGGCATGCAGGTGCTCAATCCGCGCATTTTTGACGTAATGGATAAGGTAGTAGCCGATAAGGGGGACAAGTTTTCGCTGATTGACCTATACCTGAGTATAGCCGAAAAAGAAATTCTCAGAGCATATATCCCTGAGAATTATCGTATGATGGATGTGGGCAAAATTGCCCAACTCTCCGAAGCCGAATCCTTCGCCGCCAGTTTGTAATTTCATTTCTGAACGCGAGGAACAATCATCTGCAACGCATGTTTCATACAGGTGACTTGACATGGTCCTGTCACATCCATTACGATGCCATCTGCCTCAAAGGACTGATGTTTCTTGGTGTGCAACAATAGGTTGTCTGCCACTACGGGGTGGATAAATGGTAGTTCGTGCAAACGTCCATCGAACAGACGAGGTACTGCCTGACAGATTTCCTTAAACGATGGAGGAGTCAAGAACATCGCATGGAGTACACCATCGCATGGGTCAGCATCGGGGTTTAGTTTCATACCCCCACCCACATACGAACCATTGGCGATACTGGTAACAAACATTTTGCCTTCTACTATGGTCTTTCCGTCCACATCCAAGCGCAAATGAGGATTCTTGTATTTCGTGAGTGACCAGATCAACGCAAAGAAATAGTTTACATGGTGGCTACCGATATAGTACTTCAGCTGTTCTGCACCTCTACATACCATTGGCTCTATACCAAAACCGAGCGAATTGATAAAGTAGCGATGATGTTCGATATTGTTGCGCCAATAGGTTACGCAGCCCACATCTATTGGTTTGCTATGCCCTTGAAAGAATATGTCTAACGAGCGTTTGAAATCCTTGTCCAATCCCCAGTGGCGAGCAAAATCATTGCCCGTACCACGAGGCATTAGTCCGAATTGAATATTCGCACGTTGCTCTGGGGTAAGGTCAGCACGCATGATACCATTGATTACTTCGCTGAGTGTGCCATCGCCACCCAGTACAAGGATTTGGGTGCAGCCCTTCTCCTCCACGAGTTCACGCGCGAGTTCTATGGCGTGATTGGCATATTTGGTAACACGATAGATGAATGGTTGTCGACGCGCTTTCAGCAGCTTCCACAAATATAATCGTTGCATACGGAATGCCCGTTTGCCCGATTTTGGGTTGATAATAATTCCTAACATAGTCTTTCACAGTGGCTTACGCCATTTTATGATTACACTTTCCGCCCGAATCTAATCAATTTTTTTGCAAAGATAATAAAAAAAATGCACACTACCAAAAAAGTGTGCATTTTTAATTATTTTATGCTGTTTTTTTCGATTATTTGAAATAAGCAGCAACTTTGTCGTTCTCAACAATTTCTTCTTGGAAGATGTAAGCACCTGTTTTAGGGCTCTTAACCATCTTGATACACTTCGTATGGTTACGACCAGCGTTACCAGTGTGAAGGGTTGCGACCGCTTTCTTTGCCATAGTACTAAGCCTTTCTTAATTAAAATGGTTAATTACTTAATTTCTTTGTGGATGGTGTACTTCTTGAGAATTGGGTTGTACTTTTTCAGCTCCAAACGCTCAGGAGTATTCTTGCGGTTCTTTGTGGTAATGTAACGTGATGTACCTGGCATACCGCTGGCCTTGTGCTCGGTGCACTCCAAGATCACTTGGACACGTGCTTCTTTACTTTTCTTTGCCATAACGAATCCTCCTTTGTTTAAATGTAACCTTTCTCAGAAGCACGCTTCAAAGCGGCATCCAATCCGATCTTGTTAATAGTTCTCAGACCAGCTGCACTCACGTTCAGCATGATCCACGTATCTTGTTCTACCCAGTAGAACTTCTTGTGGAAGAGGTTCACATCAAACGTCCTTTTGGTGTGACGTTTTGAGTGAGACACATTGCATCCACCCATGGCTTTCTTGCCTGTAATTTGACAAATCTTTGACATTTTATTTTTGTATTTAGTTTATTTCTAAGTAGTTAGCCCCATTCTCATCCTCATTTTCGCTTCTCAAAACGCCATACAAATCCCTACTATACGCGAAAAATCGTGCAAAGTTACAACTTTTTTTTCATTCCACCAAATATTTTTGCATTTTTTTACAAAAAATCTTCATTCTGCTCTTTTCTTTTCCTTTTTAATTTACGCGCGCTTGCGCGTGTGAAGAAAATGCAGTACCTTTGTCGTCCAGTTTGGGCCCCCAGCCCCCGGTCGCCGGAAGCCACTACCCTGATCAATGGCCCCCGGCAGCCCCACCCAGACACTGGGCCCCCGGCAGCCGGCAGCCGATCGCCATAACCCTTTTTAAACAGAACTATATGCTCCCTATCCTCCTTCTCCCCTTCTTAGGCACCGTATTGGGTGCAGCGATGGTTTTCCTGCCTCATCGCCTTATTGCTTCATCTCCTATTGCCCACAAAACCCTTCTGGGTTTTGCATCGGGTGTGATGGTGGCAGCCAGTATTTGGTCATTGATTTTGCCCGCGATGGAGATGTCGGTAGAGGCGGGAGGTAGCGAATGGATACCTGCGGCAGTGGGCTTTGTGGCTGGCATATTGTTTCTCTTGTTGCTGGACACCTTGATTCCGCACTTGCATATAGGTTCTGATACGCCAGAGGGCTTGCCTCAACGCAAGCAGTGGCAGCGAACGACGATGTTGTCGGTGGCAGTAACCTTGCACAATATTCCAGAGGGTATGGCTGTAGGTGTATTGTTAGGTTCGGCTATGGCGGAGGGTTCGGCAATATCGATGTCAGCGGCATGGGCGCTGGCGATTGGTATAGCGTTGCAGAATATCCCAGAGGGCGCTATCTTGTCGTTGCCTCTGTATGCAGATGGCATGAAGCGCATGAAGGCATACGCGATAGGTGCCTTGTCGGGTATTGTAGAACCGATAGCCACATTGCTGACAGCATGGCTTATCACCTCATCGCCTAATAGCCTCATCGCCTTACCTTATTTGTTGGCTTTTGCGGCGGGAGCCATGATGTATGTCGTGGTGGAGGAGTTGATTCCCGAGTCGCAGGCGGAGCCGCATAGTAATCTCCCGACCTTGGGTTTCACTGTGGGTTTCGTGTTGATGATGATTTTGGACTGCGCAGTATAAGAGAATACACATTTTCGGTATCTTCTTGTGCCTTTAACACGCACTTTATTGCACTTTTTACGACCTGCAAAACGCTATCTTTTGCTACGCTCCATCGGGTGGATAAGCGGTGGATAAACGGTGGATAGAAGCTGTTTAATTCTCTTTTTGCTACCCTCTTGTGAGACAGTGAGACAGTGAGACAGTAGTTTTTTAAAATATTATACGCGCTATACAATATACAAAAGTTTTAGAAATGTATTGTCTCACTGTCTCAGCAGTTATTCGTTTGCTAGGCAAATTTTAGATAATATTCTATTATTTTCTATAATCCAACCACATTCCTTTTTTTAGTTGGGATAGTTTAGATTTCTGCGCGGAGCGCAAGGAGGTTTTATTCCTTGTTTCCGTGCAAATCCGTGCTCGTCCGTGGTTGAAATTATCTCTCACTCGGGTAGTTACCGAGTAGTTGTGCATGTTCGATACTATATAATTGCTATGGCTCCAGCACGATACGCAGGCCTGTAGATGCGCCACCTTTATCGGGTGTATAGTAACTATGTCGAGTGGTGTTTGTGCAGTTTTTAGAGTCGTAGTGGTAGCACCCACCTCGTAGTACATGTTTATCGCCTGTGGCAGCTCCCGTTGGGTTGGTTTGTGCTTGGGCAGAGTATGGCATATGCCAATCATAGCAGTATTCCCACACATTACCTGTCATATCGTATATACCCAACTCATTGGGCTGTTTTTGTCCCACAGCATGCGTCTTGTTGCTGCTATTTCCATTATACCAACCCACCTCGTCAATATTGTTGCTACCTGCATAGGTATATCCCTTGCTCCTTTGTCCACCGCGGGCGGCGTACTCCCATTCGGCTTCAGTAGGCAGGCGGAACCGCATGCCCGTTAATTCGCTCAGTCGCTCAACGAATTGTTGCGCTTCGTCCCATGTGATATTCGTGACAGGGAGGTTATTCCCTTTTGTAGCACTCGGATTATTTTCGTCGCCCATGACGGCTTTCCATAGGTGCTGCGTGACTTCTGTTTGCCCAATATAGTAATCCGAAAGGGTAACTTCGTGTACGGGTTGCTCATCTGCCTCTGCGTCAGGAGCGTCACTACCCATCATAAACGTTCCGCCTTCTACATATATCATCTTGAAAGTCACACCTTTAACATTGAAAGTCATATCTAATCCTTGAACAGGCATAATCATCGCTTGTGTGGTGGAAAATAATGCTGTACTGGATTTGGTTAAGGTCTTTTGATGAGTATTATTGCTATCGTATATATCTACTTTAAAACCATTTCCCCATTCTCCTGCGGGTACGACGATATAAAATAAGGTAGGACTTTGGCTGAGTGCTACATTAGAGCAATTGAGAGTGTAGGTCTTTTGGTCTGTTGGATTGGTTACAACAATTCTACTCAATGTTTGGTTGCCCATGAGTTGCAAACCTAATAGTGCATATTGCGCTTTGAGGATAAAGCCACCATCAATAGTTCCGTTTTCTGCTACCATCTTCATCAAACCGTTGCTAAAGCCATCTTTTATGTAGGTTTGCGTACTAATGTCGGGTTCGGCTATAGGATATTCTACACGAAAACTATTTCCATCCGCAGGCATAATGCCTGTGAATGTGCCATCCGAAGAACCTGCACCACTTGTCAGAGTGAAGATAGCCGATTCTTTTCCTACTATCACCTTGATTTGGTCTCCTTCGTCCCATTTTAGATTGATTTCTGTACCAGAATCCTTTCCCGAAACGCGCTGCATGCCAGGCAACATCTGCGGTTGTTGTTCGTCAATAACGGCTGTCAATGTTACCTCTTGACCTTTAGTAAAAGGCGTGCCAAGGTCATTTGTTGATTCACATGCAACAAACAATATTGTAACAATAACACAAAGTAGATACTTCTTCATAACTATATATCTTTTACCATTCACCATTTCCTTTTCCAATCGATTCTAATGAACCGTTTGCAGACGTGTTTGCGACACCAGAGGCACACAGGATAGAGGTTTCTATGTTGCATAGAACCGTGCATGGACTTTGATACATTTTCTTCATAATAGATTGATTTGTTGGGAAGTTGGCTCCAAACAACCCATTTATATAAAGAAAGCGTGGAACCTTACCTTTGCTTATTCTCCTGTTAGAGGTACTGGAAAAACCTTGCAACAAGAATAAGCAAGCAACGCCCACGCCGAATATGAAACGCCACCAAACAGAGCAGTCCACGTATGGACGCTCTGCGGGCGGGATAGTCATATCCCAAAGGGCGTTTACTGCCTTCTTGCTTTGGGTTGCGTGAAAGTTTCCAGTTTTCTAACAGCCAAAACAAGCGCTAATAAACGCTTTTTATAATATGTCTGCAAACTTTCGTTTGCGACTGCAAAATTACTACATTTTTTTGAATTGAGCAAGAAAAATCGCTTTTTAGGGCGATTTTTCTGGTGTAGAGTGTATAGTGTAAGGTGTAAAGGCAGGGGATTTATTCGCGGGAAAATTCGCGAGCACTAAACAAATGAAGAGGGGCAATCTTAACAAAACGCACTTTTTCAGTTTTGGCGGTCTCAGGGAGTTCTCTCGGAGTTCTCAGGGTCGTCTCTCGGTGAAATTGGGCAACGGATAAAGAAACGAAAAGAGAAGGAATCTTAAGAAATAGCACTTTTGCATCAAAATAGCACTTAAAAGCAAACTTTCTGCGATTTTATTTGCACTTATGCGTATTTTTCTGTACCTTTGCAGGCGAAATGACATCGCAATTCCTTATTATATTATTTGCTTTCTTTGTTCAGTTTACGGACAAAGCTGGGAGCGAGCAGATTGCGCTCAGTCAAGCAGCTCTCGACAAACGAGCCGAACGCGGTATAGCCATCGACTCCTTAGATTATGCCGTATCACCCATCTACCTCGATAGTCTGCAAGCACTCGGCTGCCACATATACCACACCTCACGTTGGCTGAACGGCGCCACCATCGAAACAGACCCATACACCATACAAAGCATAGCAGAATGGACATTCGTGGACACGGTTTACCTCACCAGACAACTCCGAGATGACAACCTGCACGAAGGCGAAGAAGACCCCTTCGGCATCCCTTCGGTATCCCTTCGGAAGCAGAAAGCGGAAAATAAGGATACAATAGACAACTCAAACAACTATTCCGCAGACCAACAACCTCTACAACAGAGTCCCACTTGGCTATCTGACCCACAAACAGAACAACTCAACCTGCATCCACTACACGAAGCAGGATTTCATGGGCAAGGTATCACCATGGCCATCGTAGATGGTGGATTTCAAAACGTGAACACCCTCAGTGCCTTTGATGCCGTGCGCGAGCAGATACTCGGTATCTACGACACCACAGATGATACCGACAGCGTAACAGGCACCACAGGCAATCATGGCGTGAAATGCTTTGGCACTATCGCTGCCACCACATCCGACTACCAAGGGGCTGCCACCGCAGCACAATACTACCTCATACGCAGCGAAGAACACAAAACCGAAAGCCCCAAAGAGATGGACAACTGGGTGGCTGCCATAGAGTTGGCTGACTCATTGGGCGTGGATATTCTCTCCTCCTCTTTAGGTTATGCGATGTTCGATGATGACCGCCATACCCTATCCTACTCCGACATGAACGGAAAGACAACCCGCTGCTCGCGTGCTGCTACCATCGCTGCCCGAAAAGGAATGTTGGTCATTATAGCAGCAGGCAACGAAGGCAACAAAGCGTGGCACTACATCAGTGCGCCTGCCGATGCAGACAGCATACTAACCGTAGGAGCAGTGAACATACACGATAGCATAGCCGCATTCTCCTCTTGGGGTCCCACTGCAGATGGCAGAGTGAAACCCGAAGTGTGCGCCACAGGCAGCCAAACGGCACTAATCAACCCATTGGACAACAGCGTGATATATGGCAACGGTACCAGTTTCGCCTGCCCTATCATAGCAGGTATGGCAGCATGCCTATGGTCCGCCCTACCCAATGCTAACAATATGGAGATACGCCAGCGTATCATACAATCTGCAGACCACTACACCCTACCCCATGACCAATACGGCTACGGCATACCCAACGCATGGCAAGCATACGAACAGACAACAGACATAAATGCAATACAAAGCTGCCACACACCAGACGTACAGAAAGTCCTCATCAATGGCCAACTATGGATCCTGCACAATGGCGAGAAATACAACGTAATGGGGAATAAGGTGATGAGGCGATGAGGCGATGAGGCGATGAGGCTATGAGGTTAAAGGCGAAAGGCAAGGGATAAAAAAAGGGTAAGCTGACTACATCGCACCGCTACAACCTCTTACCCTTGCTTCGGTCAGGACCTGGGGGAGTTCAGAGGGAGCTGGTCGTGTAGGACTTACCCTAAGACGCTGCAAAGGTACTGCTTTTTTCTCAAACTACCAAATTTTTAGTGCATTTTGCTCGAAAATTTTATAAAAAATAGAATAATTAACGCTTTACCCTTCACTCCCAACGAAGGGCAAGAGGAATTATTGCACCTACTCACACAATTCATTCTATCCAAAAACGAACGCAAAGCATTCGTTTTGCGAGGGTATGCAGGTACAGGTAAAACGAGTATCATGGCAGCCGTAGTCAAAGCTTTAGGCGAACTGAAGCAACCCGTTGTACTACTTGCCCCCACAGGTCGAGCAGCCAAAGTGCTATCGCGCTACGCCAACAAACCCGCCTACACCATTCACAAATACATTTACCGCCAAGATAAATTGGGCACGGACTCCTTCTCCCTCTCCGATAATCTACACAAGCACACCTTGTTCATCATAGATGAGGCATCCATGATTTCGGGACAACAAGAGAGTCCTACTTTTGGCACAGGTGTCCTACTCAAAGATCTCATCAAATATGTCTATGCAGGCGAAGGGTGCGGCATGCTCTTATTAGGTGACGATGCGCAGTTGCCTCCCGTAGGTTCTGACCTATCCCCAGCATTGGATGTGAACTACCTGCTTGGCTTTGGTTTGAACATCACCTCCTACACCCTCACCCAAGTGGCTCGACAAGCATTGGATAGCGGCATATTGAGCAACGCCACCGCTATTCGTGAGAAGATAGAGGATTTAGGCAATAAGGCGTTTGAATATCAATACACATCGGATGTTCAAGCGTTTGAAGGAGGCGAGTTCGTAGAACTGCTGGAGCAATCCTACCGCGAAGTAGGACTGGAGGAGACCATTATCCTCACACGCACCAATCGCCGCACCATATTATATAATCAAGGAATACGCGCGCGCATATTGTGGAAAGAAGATGCTATCTCCTCTGGCGACAGGTTGATGATTACCAAGAATAACTACTTTTGGACGAAAGACTACGAAGGTATTCCTTTTCTCGCCAATGGCGACATGATGGAGATAGTACGCCTGCGCAACCAACGCGAGATGTATGGTTTTCAGTTTGTGGATGCCTCCTTGCGCTCGCTGGACTACGATTGGGAGATCGATGTCGTACTCTGGTTAGACACTCTCACCACTGACTCGCCAGAGGCCAATCACCTGCTACACCGACAACTCTTTGACCGTATCAGCGAGGACTATCCCGAACTGCAACATAGCCGCAAGAAACTGGTGGAAAAGATCTATGAATCACCCTATTACAACGCCCTACAAATACGCTTTGCCTACGCCGTCACCTGCCACAAAGCGCAGGGCGGACAATGGAAGCACGTCTTCATCGACCCCAGCAATATTCCCCCTGAAGAACGCGATAGGAACTACTACCGCTGGCTCTATACAGCTATCACTCGCGCCACTGAGCAAATTTATTTATTAAAATATTAATAAATATTTGCACATGTGCAAAAAAAGTAGTACCTTTGCAAATTAAATGTAAAGGACACTTATTTATTTAGACAAAAAGATGAAAACAACAACTAAAATTTCATGGATGGGTTGCATCGTATTGCTATGTAGTAGTCTCGTAGGCTGCAAAGCTGATATAGACTTATCGGAGGTAGATTGGAGCACATCAGTGAATGCTTCATTAACGTTACCATTAGGCACGTTGTCTGCTGATTTTGGTGACTTTATCGGTACCTCGCAGTTCCCAAAAATCACCGTTGATACAGCGGGACGATATGTCTATAGAGACACTATTTCATCTACCAATCAGTATCACCCTATAGATTTATCTGCATTGGTTTCGCGCAGCACTTCGCAATGGGATGTCGCAGATGAGGTGGATAAAATATTCGCTCAACTACAGAACGAGCATCCACTTATCATACAAGCATTGAAGCAGAAATATCCCGATTTGGAGGATTTCAGTTCGATTCCGCTGCCTATCACCCTGCCCGTGGAGGACTATATGCAGTATGGCGCTCCCCTTACATTCGACTTGGAGTTTCCGATTGACATTGACCTCAAGCAGTTGAACGTGGACTTCGACAACCGACGAGTGGACAGCATCACTATAGATGTAGCGCATTTCACCTCTATATACACGGTGGATAATCTGGACCTACGCTGGGATGATATTCAATGTGTAGAAATACTGCTCAGTAATCAATTCCGCGAAATTGACTCCGTCTTCACGCTGCCTATTCAGGATAAGGACTTTGGCAAAGAGTTGCCTATTGACCTGCGCGACTTCCATCTCATCCTAATGAAAGACCCCACAGCGGAATCCAGCGGTGATAACATCTTGGATGGCATTCACCTAACGATTCGCTTCAAGATAGAGTTAGACCACGACTTGACTCTCACAGAGAATCAACATATTGGTTATGACTTCTATGTGGACCTGATAGATTATAGTGCTATGTTCGGTTACTTTGAGGCACATACCTTGCTGCGAAGCGAGATGAACAATCAGCTTGCAAGCGAGCTGTGGTCTGGTTGGGAGTTCTTCGAGAATTGGACACTGCCTGTGAGCGAACCATCTGTAACATTCGCCATTGACCACACCTTGGCCCTACCTATGGCTATCAATCTACAACATCTATATGTAGATTCCAAAGATGGCAATCGTCGCTATGCTACCTTTGACACGGAGCACCAAGAGAGGAGCACCACGATTCGTCGCCCCAACCATATAGCCATGGATGCTCCATTGAACTATCGTGCATACGACACGATACTGCTCGACTTCCACGATGAGCGTGGCAATATCGATACTCTATTCAGCATTACACCACATACCGTATCGTTTGCTTTCACAGTGCAAACAGATAACACATCTAATGAAAAACAATTCCGTATCACCGACAATACGGACATCAATATGGATGTGATGATTGATGTACCGTTCACCTTTAATGAGGGGGTACAAATCGCCTATCACGATACCATTGATAGTGTCCAGATTACAGGGTTCAGTTTAGACTCGCTTCTCCACGAGACGCAAGTCATCAAGGATGTACCAAATGCAGAATTGCAACTGTTAGCCGTCATAGAGAGTACCATTCCATTCGCCATAGAGGGTGTGTTCACCATGTACGATGCTAATCATCAGGTTGTTCAACTCAGTAGTACGAACGACACGGTGAACAACACAGCAGATACGGCTATCCATGTACATATACCTTGTCCAGAAAACATAGTAGACAAGGTGGTAATGGAACCCAGCATTACAAACGCGACACTCATCACTATTCGCGAAGAAGATTTTGAACGCTTAGCTCAGGTAGAGTATATCACCTTCACTGCTACGTTAGGCGACAACAAACATACCGTTGACCTCACTCCTAAAGCCGCGCTTCGCATGAAGTTAGCCATAGCAGCAGATATGGAAGCCATCATCGATTTGGAAGAAATATTTTAATGATTCTATAACATATTGTTAGTATTATGAAACAATTTTTACGTACAATTACCCTTTTAGGTATTATCACAGCAGGTAGTCTTATGACGAATGCGCAACAGGTAAACACACTCTATTTTCTGGAGAATGCTCCTATGCGACACACCATTAACCCTGCAATCCAACCTGTACAAAGTTTCTATATGGCATTCCCTGCCATTGGATACACCAGTGTATGGTTAGGCAACTACGATATGACTCTTAACAGTTGGGTGTACAAGAACAAAGCAGGACAAACTGTCACAGCTTTACACCCCGCAGAGTTTGAGGCATGGAACAAATTGCCCAATATGATTATGCTCGATGAAGATGCTACCATCAATCTCTTCAGTCTCGGCTGGCAAGTGAGAGAGAGAGGATTCTTTCATATCAATGCATCAGAGCGTTTGACAAGCACTATGAGTGTGCCTAAATCTATTTTTAGCGGTGTAGTGAAGCAAGATATCACTATGACTGAATCACTCAATCTCATGTCCGTATCTGCATACGCAGAAGTCGCATTAGGATATTCACACTATATCAATGAGCAATGGGGTGTGGGTGCCAAAGCAAAACTGCTATTAGGTCATGGGTATCTGGATGCAACTGTTAATCAATTTGATTTCCACTCATCAACGGAAGAAATACGCCTGAAAGCGAATGGTATGATTCGTCATGCTGGTATAGCAAAAGACCTTATCAATGCTAATTTCAGTAAGGACATGTTGTCATATCTCAATCCTTCGGGCTATGGTGTTGCCTTTGATCTCGGTGTGACCTACAAACCTATTGAGATGGTACAGATTAGTGCAGCCGTAACCGATTTAGGTTTCATTAAATGGACAGGATTTGGCAAGGGCACAAAACAAAAACCAATAGAAGGAGGTAATCTATATATCAATCAAACTTATAGCGGAGCTGGTGAGTTGGAGTACGACGACTACATCCAGAATGGTAAGTTCCAAATGAGCGACCTCGTGGCTGACCTGAGAAATAACTTGCAACTCTATCAAGAAGATTTTATGCAGTACGAGCCTACCAAGATAGATCCTGTCACCAAGATGCTTCACGCTAATCTGAATATAGGTGTAGATGCCAACTTCTGGGAGAACCGCGTTGGAGTAGGTGTACATTCGCACACACGCTTCATGGCTGACACAATCACAGAAGAAGTGACACTGGGTGCTGCTTTCCGTCCATGCCATTGGTTTAACTTGGCTGCTACCTACTCTTTCTTCAATGGTAAGGGAGGCAATATGGGTGCTGCCTTTGGATTTGCCCCATACGATGGTATAATGCTCACATTAGCTGCCGACTATATACCACTAATGTATGTTGAGGGCGAAAATATAAAGCTACCATATAAGACAGCTGGCGTGAACTTGGCTCTCGGTATCACTATTGTAGCTGGTACTAATCGCTCTAAAAAGACTATTGATAAGGATCAAGACGGTGTCTTCGACTACCGCGATGGCTGTCTCTTGACACCTAAAGATATACGTGTAGATGAATTTGGTTGTCCTACGGATACAGATGGAGATGGTGTACCTGATTATATGGACGAGTGTCCTAATACTCCATCTCGTGCATACGGACTTATTGACTCAGTGGGTTGCCCTATTGATACCGATATGGACGGAGTACCTGACTATATAGATGAATGTCCTAATACTGCACCTGAAGCACGCAACTATGTAGATGAGACTGGTTGTATCATGGATAGCGACGGTGACGGTGTAGCTGATTGGCTGGATCAATGTCCTGGCACCCCAGCTGCTGCGTATGCCTATATTGATGAATATGGTTGCCCACTCGACTCCGATGGTGATGGTGTGGCTGACTATATAGATCAATGTCCGAACACTCCAAGAGAAGCCAAAGGCAGAGTAGACCACTTTGGTTGCCCTACGGATGAAGATAAAGATGGTGTAGTAGATTACTTGGATCAATGTCCAAACACACCTGTAGCAGCGCGCAAACACGTGAACGAGTTTGGTTGTAATCTGGACACCGACAATGATGGAGTACCTGATTACGAAGACCTCTGCCCCACTCTGGCCGGAGACGCCAGCACATCAGGCTGCCCGGAGGTGAAACGCGAAGTACGTACCATCCTCAACAAAGCTATGCAAGGTATCCAATTTGAGAATGGCAAAGCTACTATCAAGAAAAACTCATATGAAATACTGGACCAAGTAGCTAAAGTATTCATTGATAATCCAAGCTACGTGATTGAAGTACAAGGTCACACTGATAACGTGGGTAACTACCAGCAGAACCTTACGCTATCCGAGAAACGTGCACAAGCTGTACGCGACTACCTGGTGAAGCATGGTGTTGATACCAACCGAATCACAGCACACGGATATGGTCCTGATCGTCCAATCGCAAGCAATAACACCAAAGAAGGACGCGCTCAGAATAGACGCGTAGAGTTCAATATCACCTTTGAAGAAATACGAACTGAATAATATAATAATAACATAACATTCTATTTAAACTAATCAAAATTACATTATGGGAAGAGCGTTTGAATATCGCAAAGCGACCAAACTAAAACGTTGGGGTCACATGGCCCGAGTATTTACTAAATTGGGCAAGGAAATCACCATGGCAGCTCGCGATGGTGGTCCAGATCCTGATAGCAACCCTCGTCTTCGTACATTGATGCAACAATGTAAGAAGGAGAACATGCCTAAGGACAACATTGAGCGTGCTATCAAAAAAGCAACTGATAAGTCCTCTGAAGGCTACAAGGAGATTTGCTACGAAGGATATGGCCCTCACGGTGTGGCTATCTTTGTAGAGACTGCAACCGACAACAATATGCGTACCGTAGCTAATATCCGTAGTTATTTCAGCAAACATGGCGGTAGCCTCGGCACACAAGGATGCTTGCAGTTCCTCTTTGACCGCAAGGCATGCTTTACCGTTGCTGCCAAAGATGGTATTGATTTGGATGAACTGGAGTTGGAGTTGATTGACTTCGGTGTGGAGGAGCTCGGTCATGATGAGGAAGAAGGCACCATCGTTATCTACGGCGACTTCAACCAATACTCACAAATGCAGAAGTATCTTGAGGATAATGGCTTCGAGATTCAATCTTGTGAGTTCGTGCGTATTCCTAATGACACCAAGACACTGAGCGATGAGGAGATGGAGAGCGTACAAAAACTCATTGACCGCATAGAGGAAGATGAGGACGTTCAGAATGTGTTTACAAATTTAGGCTAAAGGATAGAGGCTAAAGGCTGGAGTTATGACTGAAGCGATTAACCAATTGGATATTGCAGGTGTAGAGCGTATCAGGGAGTATTTCTCCCTAATGCCTCTGCAAGTGCAGCAGTTTGTGGCATTGGGAGCATTGTACCGCGAGTGGAATGCCAAGATTAATGTCATTTCGCGTAAAGATATTGATAATCTGTATCCACATCATATTATTCACTCGCTGGCAATCGCCAAAGTGCTGCATTTTCAACCAGGTACTACCCTACTTGATGTGGGAACGGGAGGTGGATTCCCTGGTATTCCATTAGCCATATTATTTCCAGAATGTCAGTTCACATTGATTGATAGTATTGGCAAGAAAATCAAAGTGGCAAGCGAGATAGCGAAAGCCATTGGTCTCCAGAACGTTACTTGCATTCAAGAGCGTGCCGAGATGGAACGCGGCAAATTTGATTTCATCATCAGTCGCGCCGTCATGCCATTGGGGGATTTGGTCAAACTCATTCGCAAGAATGTGAGCATCAATCACCACAACGCTATGCCTAACGGGTTGATGGTACTGAAAGGTGGTAACTTGGATGGCGAAACACAACCTTACCGCAAGTATGTGGAGATTACTGATATATCCAAACTATTTGCAGGAGATTGGTACAAAGAGAAATCGGTGGTTTATTTGCCTTTATAGGCTATTGGATATAGGCTATTGGGTATTGGATATTGGGTATTGGATATTGGGTATTGGCTATTGGGTATTGGGTATTGGCAAGGAGGTAAAAAATGACATTAAAGACGTTTTATTTCAATCCCTATCGCGAGTGTACGTATGTGCTCTCCAATGAGGCGGGACAAGCCATTATTATTGATGCGGGCATGTATGAGGAGCGCGAACAGCAGCGTTTCGCAGAGTATCTTACAAAGCATAACCTACAACCTATCGCTCTACTCATTACGCATGCGCACCCAGATCATGTGTGCGGTATAGACTACTTGCAGCAGACATATCAGATCACAGCTATCATTCAGCCTCAAGAGGGAAAATTAGTATTGCCACAAACAGATTGGCATATTGAGGTGATTGCTACCCCAGGGCATAAGGAAGATTGCGTATGTTATTACCTACCTTCTGAAAAATTGCTCTTTACGGGCGATACACTTTTTCAAGAGTCTATCGGGCGTACCGACCTCCCTGGTGGCGATATGGCTACACTGATTCGTTCGCTGAAAAAGTTAGTCCTATTGCCCGAGGACACGCAAGTGTATCCTGGGCATGGCTACCCTACTACCATTGCTCACGAGAAATTATATAATCCGTATTTATAAACAAATACAGTATAAAAATAGAATAGCCACAATTGGCTATTCTATTTTTATTATGGCCTTCTTCAGTCCTTTGGCATTCGCAGTGAGTGTACAGTTGCCTGTGACAATAGCCGTCAGTTCGCCAGAGAAAGCATGGTGCTTAGGCAAGTGGAAGAGGTGAATTTCATGGTTGTATTGGTTAATTACGCTGCAAAGTTACTACTTTTTTCTGACATGAACAAATATTATTTGACTATGTTTAGTTTTTTATTTTTAGCTTAGCATATTTAGAGATAAAAAACGCTGCCCGATTTCTCGGGCAGCGGTGTGAAAAATTATTTCGTAATCAAATTATTGATTCCCTCTTTTCACGAATTACTCCTCAACAGCTTTAGTCTCTGTGTCATTAGCTACAAGGCTCAAAGGCATGTTGTAGTTAGCAGCAGAGTACCATTGCCAGTTGCCATCACCAGCCTCGTCAACCAAGTACTTGTATTGGAAAGTAGCAGGAACATCCAAAGTGAGAGTAAATTTGCCACCACCCAAAGCAGTCATAATGTGCTCTGTTGGAGGAGGGCAAGCCCATGCACCAGCTGCAAGACCAGAACCAGCGATAGCGAATTGAGCAGTTGCTGGGAAGTTAACAGCGGTCAAGTTGAAAGTAGCAGTACCAGCTTCGTTGGTTTTCTCGCATGCGTTGAGCTCCCAAGCATCTACAGAGATGTAGATAACTTGATTGTCAGAGTTAACAACGTTGTCACCGTTGATGTTATCAGCATTGCCAAGAGTAACGTCACCAGAGATAAGAGTACCACTCAATGCTTGGAAAGACCACTCCCATGTACCATCAGCCTTGCAGTGAGCTACCTTGAAAGCTTTGTCTTGGCCCCAATCGAAAGTACCAGCATACCAAGTCTTGCAACCCTCAACAAGAGTAGTAGCTTGACCTTCAGCCTTAGCATCACCTGGGTTCCAAGTAGTCAAAGAACCTGGGATAACAACGAATGAACCCTCGCAGAGGATCTCAGGAACTTGTACGCAGATAGTTACCTTGCCTGCACCTGGAAGAGGAAGTTCTGGTTGCTCCTCAACGAATTTCTCTACGATAACTTTAACAACAGCTACTTGACCTTCGTAGGTAGCAGTTACCTCGGTAGCACCCTCAGCAACAGCCTTGATCAAACCAGCCTCAACAGTTGCAACAGCCTCGTCAGCAGAAGCCCACTCAGCAGCTACAGCAGCGCCATCCATAGTAGCCTCTACTTGGATTTCCTCGCCTTCGTACATTACAACTTGATCCATTGAAACAGCAAACTTAGCAGCTGTTTTTTGTTCACATGCTGTGAAGATAGCCAATACGGCGCACAGCATCAATGCAATTTTTTTCATTTTGTTTAAAATTTAGAAGTTAATAATTGGGTTAATTATAAAAATTGTTGTTTATTATTCTGCATATCCTGTGTTTTGTTTGAAGCCGTTAGCCACTACATAATCTGGTAATGGGAACACCTTCATATAATCAGGAGTTTGGAATGGCTTTTGACCTGCGAGGTCATCAGTAGCCTTATCATCTGTATATTTCAAGATCCAGAGGTTAGCAGGGTCGTTGTCATCTTGTACAGATTTAGGACCAGTGTAACGACCGAAACGGATAAGGTCTTGACGACGGTGACCTTCCCACATCAACTCGCGGCAACGCTCGTTGCAGAGCTCGTCGAGGGTGAGAGTAGCCTCGTTGTAAGCCATTGCACCAGCACGGAGGCGAACCTCGTTAGCAGCAGCTACAGCAGCAGCGTTAGCCTTGCCACCATTAGCGCGCATCAAAGCCTCAGCCTTCATGAGATATACGTCAGCCAAACGATAGATAGGGAAGTCGTTGCTCATATGGTCAGCTACGCCCTCTTGGATTTGGAACTTAACGAAACGAGCACCCTCGAATATGTTGTAGATCTTATAACCAGCGCTGTTGGTGAGTGTAGTCACAGTGTCAGTGAAGACAGCAGGGAATGTATAAGTCTTAGATTGTACTTTGCCCTTATCATCACGACCTGCATCTGCTACGAATGCCTCGAAAGTAGCAGGCCAGTTTTTAGGTTTGCGCACATACTCAGGCATTTGCATATACGTAGTACTATCGATAGCTACATCCACGGTAAGTGCAGTACCTTGCTTATCGTATTGTTGGCCACGCTCCCAGCAGTTGATACGTGTATCGCCCTCACCATAGAGGCCAAGCACTTTGTGGGTGGTGCAATAACCGTTCCAAGGTTGGTTCTTCAAACCATAAGAGTTTTGAGAAGCATAGTGGAGGGTCATCATGTGGAACTGCATACCCTTAGAGAAAGAAGCATCGTAGAATACGCACCAGATGTTCTCAGAAGAGCCTTGGTTCTCCACCATGAAGTTATCAAAGTAGTTAGTAGTGAGTTTGTATGCACCTGAATCGATGATAGAGTCGCAGTAGATAGCCGCTTTCTTGTAGCACTCGTCCGCAGACTTAGCGAACTCTGATTTGCCTACTACACCCCATGCCTCAGCGTTGAGGTACATCTTAGCGAGTACCATCCAACCTACGTGTTTGTTCACGCGAGAGTAGATCTTAGTCTCAGAAGCTTGTGGTACATATTTGTGCAAGTCCACCATAACAGAGTCAAAGATTTGGTGGCGCTCACCTTGTTGAGCTTGGTAGCCGTTGTCGCCCAATTGAGAAACGAATTGTACGTTACCAAAGTTATCCAACATGAGGTAGTGATACCAAGCACGGAGGATATAGAGCTCAGCCATCTCAGCAGGACGGTTAACGTCCATATCAACAGAGCGCATCCACTTCATCATAGAGTTACACTTAGAGATACCGCGGTAAGCGAAAGCCCAAGCGTTGTTACCTGCTTGACCATTACCAGAGATCTCACGTGTTTTAGAATCATAACGGTGATTGTGGAGTGTCCAGAAAACACCACCATCGTACCAGTCACCCGCAAAACGGGTAGGAACGATACACTCGTCGGTAGTATTCTCTTGGAGTGACCAGAAACCCTCGCGGTACGCATAACCATACTCACGTTGGAGGTTCACATATACATCACCTAACTTTGGTTCGAGTGCAGATTCACTTTGCTCAAATCCTTCGCGATCGTACTCGCTGTAGATTTGAGGCTCCAAGTCGCAAGCATTGAATGCAAAGAACATACTAACACCTGCTAATAAAAACATTATCTTTTTCATATTCTTTATCAAAAATTGATTGTTATACATTTAACAGTTATTAGAATGCCAAATTAACACCCAACATGAATGTACGTGGGATAGGATAGTAGCTAACGCCCTCCACACCTGGCTCAAGACCTGACATATTAACTGCCTCAGGGTCGATACCAGAATAGTTAGAGATAGTAGCCAAGTTTTGACCTGTGATATAGATACGAGCGTTGGTCAAGTACTTCTTAACCTCATCATTGAGCTTGAAGGTGTAACCGATAGTTACGTCACCCAACTTAGCGAATGTACCGCTCTCGAGGTAGTAGTCAGTCATTACCTTTGGAGGAGTGATACCGTTATCTGGGCTGACGATCATGTTACCAGAAGCGAGTGAAGAGTTGTTACCGTAAGCAAGACGCTTGGTGTTCAAGAGTTTGCCACCAATTGCACCACGGATATTGAATGAGAAGTCCACATTGAAGAATGACATGCTTGAGCTGAGACCCCAAGTAACGATAGGCAATGCGTTGCCAAGGATTACTTTGTCTTTACCCTTCAATTGAGAGAACTTCTTCTCCAAGCCATTGCTATCCCAGCCGTAGAAAGTACCGTCCTCACCAATGCGAGAGAACTTGTAGCCGTAGAAATTACCTACAGATTGACCTTCCTCGAGGATTTGGAACTTCTGTGAAGTCCATCCTACAGAACCGTCACCTACGCCACCGCGTTGTTTGTCAGCCTCTGGGAAGATAAACTCATCGTTACCGAGAGAGAGCACCTTATTTTGGTTGTGCGCCATGGTCAAGCCAAGATTCCAAGTGAAGTTCTTGCGATCAATAGCCACACCAGTGAGTGCGAGCTCCACACCTTGGTTTTGCAAAGAACCCAAGTTGAGCAACATAGAACCAGCCTCGTACTTAGATGCATCTACTGCGTACCAGTAGAGCAAGTCGCGAGTAGTACGGTTGTAGTAATCAACAGCACCAGTCAAACGACCCTTCAAGAATGAGAAGTCAACACCCACGTTCACCTCGTGCTTGGTCTCCCATTTGAGGTTAGGGTTTGGAACGGTAGAGAGTGACCATGTAGCCACCTTGCTGTCACCGAAGTAAGCGTAATCCTCATTCTTGTTCATACGACCAATCCAAGGATAGCAATCGCCAGGCATATTACCTGTCACACCATAACCAGCACGAAGTTTGAGGTCTTCCACTACCTCTTGGTCACGCATGAAGTCCTCATTGGTGATCAACCAGCTTGCAGAAACTGCAGGGAAGTAACCCCAGCGGTTGTTCGCACCGAACTTAGAAGAACCCTCAGCACGGATACTTGCGTTGAGGTAATACTTTTGGTCGTAGTTGTAGTTGATACGAGCGAAAGCAGAAGCGAGTTTCCACTCCTCTTTCCAAGAACCCATACCGATACCGTCTTTAGAACCACCGTTGGTGAGGTTGTTCAAGCCCTCGCCAAGACCGAGGTTGTTGTAGAGGAAGTCGTCGGTTGGGAACATAGTATTGCTTGCGCTGAATTCTTCTTTCACAAAATCTTGGTAAGCATAACCAATCAACACGGTGAATGCGTTGTTAAGAATCTCATTGGTGTATTGAGCAGTAGCCTCGAACATACGAGTAGTATTGAAGGCATTATACTTTTCAGCTTTACCACCCATACCGTTACCTGCTACAGAGTTAGAAGGCAAGTATCTGCCAGTAGATTGGTTCCAGTATTGATAAGAACCGAAAGCGCTAATGCGGAGACCTGCTACAGGTTTGAGAGTAGCGCGGATAGAACCCAAGAATGTTTGGTCACCACCTTGATCGGTAGTTTGCATAACCATAGCTACAGGGTTAGAGAAGCCAGACTTATCGAAGTTCTGATAGTAGCCACCGTACTTCACATAGTTAGGATCATCTGGAGTACTATATACAGGCATAGTAGGGTTGAACTTCATAGCTTGTTGATAAGCGCCGTGATCTACCCAAGAAGAGTTAGTCTTAGAATAAGAAGCGTTGTAGTTGAACTCAAGGAGGTTGTTGAGCGCAGATTGGTTAACGCTTGCACGTGCCATAATCTCTTGGTAATCAGAGTTCTTAGCCAAACCTTGGTTGAGTTTATAGTTGATAGAAGCGCGGTAGTCCACGTTCTTCATACCACCAGAGAGAGCGATATTGTGCTCGGTAGAAACTGGTACGCGGGTAATCTCTTTGTACCAATCAGTATCATATCCGTAGTCCACGCCACCAGCAGCAAGGAACTCATCACGGCCGAACAAGTTGATACGACCAGCGGTGTTAGCGGTGCTCACCGAACCGGTATACTCTACTTGTGTTTTGCCCTCTTTACCTTTCTTGGTAGTAATAATGATCACACCCGCGTTCGCACGTGTACCATAGATAGCGGCAGCAGAACCGTCCTTGAGGACATCCATAGACTCGATGTCGTTAGGGTTAATGTTGTTCATACTTGCACCCGGTACACCGTCGATGATATACAAAGGAGTGGTAGAACCAGTGAGCGAACCAGCACCACGAATTTGTACACTAAAGCCACGGTTTGTAGGGTCACCACCACCATCTTTAGACATGGTCAAACCAGCTACCTTACCTTGCAACAAACCTTCAGCACTATTGAAAGCGCCTTTGTTGAAGTCATCAGCTTTCACGCTGGCAACAGAACCAGTAATTTCCTTCTTAGTTTGTGAACCATAACCCACTGCCACTACCTCTTGAAGCATGTAAGTGTCTTCAGCGAGTTTCACAACCATGCCATCTTTAGCAGTTACAGTTTGTGCAGCAAAACCAACGTAACTGATTTGGATTTGTGCACCCTCAGCTACCTTGAGCACGAAATTACCATCGAAATCCGTAATCACACCATTGGTAGTGCCGACCTCAACGACACTCGCACCAATAATAGGAAAATCGGTCGATGCTTCCAAAACGGTACCTGTAATCTGAGCAGACATTGTCATAGAGAACGCTGCAAACAGAACAAGTAAAAATGTCTTGTTTTTCATCACTTTTGAATTTGATTTTAATTGTTAATTGATTGTTTTATGATTATTTGTTTTTGCCTTCTTTAATGAGAATAACGCTCACAGCACCGAGAATGAGGAGCACACCTGCTGCTACCAACATTCCTACTTGCGAGCCCGCGCATATATATTTAAGGATTGCGCCACCGATCAATGCTGCTACGATTTGTGGAAGACAAATAGTACAGTTGAACAATCCAAGATAGTAACCCATGTTGTCACCCTTGAGCGAGTTGGTCAAAATAGTGAATGGCACTGCCAACATCGCTGCCCATGCTGCACCAATAAACGCATACGAAACAAGCAACACGTATTGGTTGGTCACAAACAATGTAGAAATAAATCCTAATGCACCCACAATCAATGAGATAGCATACGCACCCTTATTGTGGAATTTCTTTTCCAAAGCAGGCATAACCAACGCCCAAAGCATAGAGCCAACTGCCTGAATAGCAAAACATACACCCACCCAGTTACCTGCGTTTTGGAATGGCTCAGCAGCAGTAGAAACGCCATCCCAACCAAAACATTGGGTAGCGATAGCACCGTTGGAGTATGTCCACATGAAGAGGAATGCAGCCCAGCAGAAGAACTGTACAAGACCTACCGTCCAGAAGGTGGATGGTGCATTAATAAGCAGTTTGATGAAACTTGCATCCTGTTTCTTCTCGTCCTTCTTCGTTTCCAAACCATGGAACTTAGCATACTCCTCTGGGTTCAACTCCTTGACAGTGAAGAAGGTATAGAGCACACAGAAAATCAAAAGCCCTGCACCGATATAGAAACTCCACTTCACTGAGTCTGGAATAACGCCTTCTGGCGCTGTGTTAGCAATACCTACCCAAGTAAAGAGGATTGGGAAAATGTAACCCGCCAATGAACCAGCGTTGCAAAGGAAAGATTGGATAGAATAAGCGAGACCTTTTTGCTCCTCGTTCACCATATCGCCAACCATCATCTTGAATGGTTGCATAGCAATATTGATAGAGGTGTCAAGGAACATGAGAGAGAACAATCCGAACCACATAGCCGCATTCAAGCCAAGGAAGAGGGATTGACCGAAAGTGAAGTTACCAGCATTAGGCAAAAGCAACATCACAGCCACCGCGATGAGCGCACCTACAATAAGATAAGGTTTGCGACGACCAAGGCGGTTCCAAGTCTTGTCGGAATATTTACCCACCAAAGGTTGCACAATCATACCCATCAATGGAGGCAATACCCAAAAGAATGAAAGTTGGTGAGGATCAGCGCCTAATGTAGCGAAAATACGAGAAATGTTAGCACTCTGAAGTGCATAAGCAATTTGGACTCCAAAGAATCCAAAACTGAGGTTAAAAAGCTGTCCAAAGGACAAGTTGCGTTTTTCTGTCATCATGTGTATTTTATCGAAATTATTTACATTTCTGCAAAAACGGCTACAAAGGTACTACTTTTTTTTCACACGCGCAAGGAAAAATAGCAAAAAAATGCGTTTTTAATTATGCAAACGTTTTCGAAAATGGAAGATTTGGGGTGGGAATTGGGGATAAAACAGGAGGAATTTCTTGGATAAATTGCTAATGAAGTTAAATTAAACATATTTTGACGTTCCTTTTTTCATACGGAAGGGGTATTCATGGGGTATACGCGGGGTATTCGTGGGGTATTCATGGGATATACGTATGTATCGGGTATGTGTCGGGAATGTATCGGGTATGTATCGGGAATGTGTCGAAAGAGATGGGGTGCGTGGGAGGAGGTATGCCAACCACGGATGAGCACGGACAGGCACGGAAACACGGAGATATAATTAACGACAATATCGACAACTTGCGCCCAAATCAATATCCCTTGGGCGCTAAACGGGGGAATATTATCAACCACAGATGAACACGGATGGGCACGGAAAAAGGAATATAAGCTCCTACGCGCAGAGCGCGAGAAATAGTTCGTTCCGAACGAAGTGAGATAAGAAATCTAAACTATCCAAACAAAAAGGAGGGAGGAGACGAAGAGAGGTGAGTATCAATCGATTAAAGAAGAGAAAAAGAAAAAATAGATATTTTTTTTAGAAAAGATTTGCATATATCAAAAAAAGGTAGTATCTTTGCACTCCTTTTATTGGGATGAGCAACGGAATCGCGGTGGATGAGAAACAAAATCGCGCTGGAGAAGTAACACTATCCCGACCGAAAGTTAAAATAATCAAAAACAATAAAACTACTGAAAGATATGAAAATCAACGTATTATTAGCACAAGTTTTGCTGTGCAGCACCTTAATCAGTTGCGGAGACCCTATTACAGGCAATAACCCAGATGTGGATGAGAACGGGACGGACACTATACCAGCAGTCAATGACACTCCGAATGACAGCGTGCCTACAGACACCATAGATCCTAATATGCCAGAGACATTAGCACTCGACTCTACTTGGGTACGCAAAAGAGCAGGCAGCGCCTATGGAAAGGATTTGGCAGAAATTTCGGGTATGGTATGCAGCCGCGTTACACCCGGATACCTGTGGGTACAAGGCGATGATTCGTTTTATGTACGCGCAATGACAGCAGAAGGCAAATTCAGCACCACAATCAAACTGCACGACTCCTATCGCGATTGGGAAGGTCTGAGCGGCGGTGTATATAATGATACCAATTATCTGTTCGTAGGCGTGTTCGGCGACAATGGGTTGAGCTACAAAGACAAATACTACATATATTACTTTGAGGAGCCCGAAGTAGTGGATGGCGAAGTGAAAGTAGAGAAGAAGATTATTCACTTTGGTTATCCAGATGGCAAAGCACACAACGCGGAAGTCATTATGTACGATAATATAGAAAACAAAATCTATATCGTAGATAAATGGAATACATTCAATAGCACGGGTATGGTGTACAGTATGCCATTCAGTACAGATATGGATTTGGAAACCATGCACGTGCTGACAGAGGAATGTCAGTTGGGCGGAAGCGATATGTACATCTTAGGCGCCAACGGCAAAGCAGGTTTGTTCCAGAACCCAACAGGCGGTGATATTTCCGCAAATGGTAAATATATATTGATAAAGAATGAGGCCTTTCTGCTGACTTGGACACGTGAGGAAATAGATGGTCGTTTGGAAAGCATAGGAGAGACATTGGCTCGCCGTCCAAAGAAAATAACCGCCTACAAAAGAGAGCCACAAGGAGAAGCCATCGCATGGCTGAATGACAACACATTCTACACCACCAGCGATGTCTATAGCAGCGATGTTGCTCCTATATGGGTATATACCAAAAAAGAGAATACAGAAGAATAATCAAAAATAAACAACACAACAAAAACATATAAAACAACGATAAGTACTGTTCGTATGACACGACATGAACAACTAATTGAAGCCTTACAACACAACTTTGGTTTTGATACCTTCAAAGGTAATCAAGAAGAAATCATCAACAACCTAATGGATGGCAAAGACACCTTCGTACTGATGCCAACAGGCGGAGGAAAAAGCCTCTGTTATCAACTGCCATCCCTACTCATGGAAGGCGTGGCTATCGTGATTTCTCCACTGATTGCACTGATGAAAAATCAAGTGGATGCTATGCGTAACTATTCGGAAGAAGATGGCGTAGCGCACTTTATCAACTCATCGCTCTCTCGCCCAGAGATTCATCAAGTGAAAGCCGATGTATTGTGCGGAAAAACCAAACTGCTATACTTAGCCCCCGAATCGCTGAACAAAGAGGAGAATGTGGACTTCCTGAAAGGCGTAAAGATCTCGTTCTATGCTGTGGATGAGGCACACTGTATCTCAGAATGGGGACACGATTTCCGTCCAGAATATCGACGTATTCACCCCATCGTGGAGCGCATAGGCAAAGCACCTATCATCGCTTTGACCGCCACCGCCACACCCAAAGTACAACATGACATACAAAAAAACTTGGGCATGCTGCATGCACAAGTGTTCAAATCCTCGTTCAACCGTCCTAACCTATATTACGAAGTACGCGAGAAGACCGATGACGTAGATAAAGATATAGTAAGATTTGTTCGCTCAATGGGCGATAAGTCGGGTATCATCTACTGCTTGAGCCGCAAGACCGTGGAAGACTTGGCCGCTACGCTGAACGCCAACAACATCCCTTCCCTGCCCTATCACGCAGGCATGGACGCTGCTACACGCAGCGAGAACCAAGATGCGTTCCTCATGGAGAAAGTACAAGTGATTGTAGCCACCATCGCCTTTGGTATGGGTATCGATAAACCCGATGTACGATTTGTCATACACTACGACATACCCAAATCGCTGGAAGGATACTACCAAGAAACAGGTCGCGCAGGTCGCGATGGCGGTGAAGGACAATGTATCTGCTTCTATTCCCCCAAAGACATAGAACGTTTGCGCAAATTCCAACAAGGCAAACCCATCGTGGAACAAGAAATAAACAACTTGCTCCTCTTTGAAACACAATCGTATGCCGAAAGCCCAATCTGCCGCAGGAAACTGCTGCTGAACTACTTTGGCGAAGAATACAACCAAGAGAAATGCGGCAACTGCGATAACTGCAAAAAGACCTATCGCATGATGGATGCTACTGAGTTGCTCGGACTGATATTGGAAACTATTCACCAACTGAACGAGAAATTCCGCTCGCGCCATATCGTGGATATAATAAAAGGAAACAAGACATCTACCGCTATCTCCTACAGACACAACGAGTTGGAGAACTTCGGTTGCGGCGAAGATGAAGATGAAGCAACACTGCATGCAATCATCCGACAAGCTCTGCTAAAAGGATACATAAAAAAAGATATAGAGTCGTATGGCGACTTGAAACTGACTCCAGAAGGCAAGAAATTCATGCGCCGACCAATCAAGTTTGAAGTACCAATTGAGGTACACAATGATGATGATGGTGCAGATATGGAAAGTAGCGTAGGCGCATGCGCCGCAGCCGATGATGTGCTGTTCTCTATCCTGAAAGACCTGCGCAAGAAACTGAGCAAGCGTATGAACGTACCTCCATTCGTTATCTTCCAGGATGGTAGTTTGGAGGCCATGGCCACGAGTTACCCTATCACATTGGAAGAGTTGCAAAACATCCCCGGTGTGGGTGCAGGTAAAGCCAAACGCTATGGCGATGAGTTTGTGAAGCTCATTAAAAGCTATGTGGAGGAGAATGATATTATCCGCCCAGAAGACCTGCGCGTTCGCACCGTGGCAAAGAATTCGGCACGTAAGATAGCGATTATTCAAGCAATAGATAGACGCGTGGCATTGGATGACTTGGCAGAGCGTTTGGGTATGTCCATGGAGGAGATACTGGAAGAGATAGAAGCCATTGTATATTCGGGTACTAAACTGAATATCAAGTACTTCATCGAGGAAGTCGTTGATCCTGATGAGGAGTTCGATATTTACGACTACTTCCGCCACGCAGAAAACGACAATATCCGACAAGCCATGGAGACATTGGGCGAAGATGACTATGATGAGATCAATGTCCGACTGGTGAGAATCAAGTTCCATAGCGAACTCGGGAATTAAGACCGCTACGCTGATAGAAATGAGAAAAGGAGAGATAGATATTATCACATTGGGTTGCTCGAAGAACCTTGTGGATGCCGAACGACTGATGCGCCAATTGGAATTGGCAGGTTATCGGTGTGTACATGATGCAGCAAATCCCAAAGGCGAAATAGCTATCATCAATACCTGCGGATTCATCGGCGATGCCAAAGAAGAAAGCATAGACATCATCCTACAATTTGCGGAGCGCAAAACGAAAGGCAAACTGCGCAAGCTGTACGTCATGGGCTGCCTGTCGCAACGCTACAGAAATGAACTGCCAGCGGAAATACCGGAAGTGGATAAGTGGTTCGGAAAGTTTGATTATATGGGGATTGTTAATGAGGTTAAAGGCGAAAGGTTAGAAGAGCACCCCACGACACAAGTGTCGTCGGGGACCCCGCTGGTTAAAGGCGAAAGGTTAAAGGTTAAAGGCAAGGATTATGAACGGACAATCACGACACCGAAACATTATGCGTATCTGAAGATTGCGGAGGGGTGTAACAGGTACTGCTCGTACTGCGCGATACCACTGATTACAGGGCGATTCACCTCGCGTCCGCTGGAGGAGATTTTGGATGAAGTACGTTGGTTAATCGGGCAAGGGGTAAAGGAGTTCAACGTGATTGCACAAGACTTATCCAGTTATGGATTAGACCTTTACGGCGAGCACCGATTGGCGCAGTTAGTCGATGACATGGCGCAGATAGAAGGCGTGGAGTGGATACGATTGCACTATACCTACCCTACGGATTTTCCATACGACCTGCTGCCCGTGATGGCAAAACACAAAAACGTGTGCAAATACATGGACATCGCGCTGCAACACTGCTCGGATAACATGCTCAAAAAAATGCACCGACATATCACTCGCGAGGAACAAGATAAGGTCATTGCACGCATCAGAAAGGAAGTGCCAGGGATATGTATCCGCACCACCCTATTGGTGGGACACCCTGGAGAGACAGAGGAAGACTTCAATGAGTTGTGCGAATGGGTGAAGGAGATGAAGTTTGAGCGACTGGGTGCCTTTGCCTATAGCGAAGAAGAAGGGACATACGCAGCAAAGCACTACACGGATAATGTTCCGCAAGAGGAGAAAGAACGCCGCGTGGAGAAACTGATGGAAATACAACAAGAGATTTCCGCCGAACTATTAAGCCACATGGTAGGCACAAGACAACGCGTGGTGATTGATAGAGAAGAAGAGGAGTACTACGTGGGACGCACGCAGTATGACTCGCCTGAGGTGGACTGCGAGGTGCTGATAGAGAAGGAGGCGATGAGGCGAGAGGCGAAAGGCGAAAGGTTAGAGGCCGGAAATTATTACAAAGTAACTATCATAAAATCAGAGGACTTTGACCTCTATGCACAATTATGAAGACAAAAGAACTAATCCAACACATTGCGACAAGTGGCTCCATGACTAAGACACGCGCGGAGGAGCTGCTCAGTGCAACCGTGGCAGTACTACAGAAAGAACTGTTGGGAGGCAAGAGTGTACAGTTGCAGAATTTTGGTACGCTGGAGATGACACGCAGGAATGCGCGTACTGTGGTACACCCTAAGACCAAAGAACTGACCACCATTCCCGAGAAAATGCAACTGACCTTTAAGGCAAATGCAACCATTAAAGAACAACTGAAAAACACATAAGATATGGCAAACGATAAACTGACATGGACAGAACTGCGCAAAGCAGTAGCTGAATACGCCAACACTTCGGAGCAAGAAGCGGGGCAGTTTCTCAGTGCCCTATTGGAAGGCGTTGTGGAAGGACTGAAGACAGATAAACAAGTCAAGATTAAAGGATTAGGTAGTTTTGCGCTCAAAGCTGTTGCGCCACGCAAGAGCGTGAATATCGCCACCGGCGAGACCTTCACCATTGAGGGATACAACAAACTGACTTTCAGCGCAGAGTCTATGCTCAAAGAGAGCGTAGAGAAACGTCTGGAACAACCTAAAACAGAAGCACTAATGGCAGAATTGAATCCCGACCCTCTGAAAAAACTCGGCGAACAAGCCAATGAGATTGTCGATATATTGGCAGAATTAGGGCAAGCGGTATCCAAACCATCTAATGATGGTTTGGAAGTTGAAAAAGTTTTAGAAGTTCCAACAGTTTCAAAGGAGGAGATAGAAGAAACGACTGAAGAACCAACAACAATAGAAGAGCCAACTATAGAACCTGCGCCTGAACCTGAAGAGGAGCCAACAGAGGAACCTGTGGAAGCAGTTACAGAGGAGCATGTGGAAGAAGCAAAACCTATCACAGAACCTATCGCAAAACCGACTTGCAAGTGCCACAAGTGGGTATGCTGGTTGATTGGTGCGCTGGTGCTATTGGGTATCATAGGTACAGGTGTTTATTTCCGTGCAACATTGGCACAATGGTGGCAATGTATGCAAGATTGTCAGCCAACCATAGAGGAAGTTGAAGAAGTTTTAGAAGTTGAAGAAGTTTTAGAGGTAGAAGAATTGACTTTGGCAGAGAAGCCACGCGAATATGTGAATTTCATTGGTATTGAGCGAGTTGGAAAAGATAGTCGTTTGGCATGGATCGCCTATAAATACTATGCACAAAAAGATTTGTGGGTGTTCATCTACGAAGCCAATCGCGATTTGATTAAAAACCCATCAATAGTACGAGAGGGACAAGTGATTCGCATACCCGAATTGAGCGAAGAATACCGCAATTTGTATAATCCCGAACTGAAACAACTGGTGGATAGTTTGGCAGTGGAGTATTTGAAGAAGTAGGCTAAAGGTTAAAGGCTAAAGGTTAAAAGCAGGAATATTTGAACGAGGATGTAATACATATTCACGGAGCACGCACGCATAATCTGAAAAACATCACGGTAGATATACCTCGCAACAAGTTGGTGGTAATCTCGGGTGTCAGCGGTAGCGGCAAGTCTTCTTTGGCCTTCGACACATTGTTTGCCGAAGGTCAAAGGCGTTATGTGGAGAGCCTGAGTTCGTATGCCCGTCAGTTCTTAGGGCGTATGCAGAAACCCGATGTGGACTTCATAGAGGGTATTCCTCCTGCTATAGCCATTGAGCAGAAAGTGACCAATCGCAACCCACGAAGTACAGTGGGTACTGTGACAGAGATTCACGAATACCTAAAACTATTGTTCGCACGTGCAGGCAAGACCATCTCGCCCGTAAGCGGACAGGAAGTGAAGCGCCACAGCGTACATGATGTGGTGGAGTATTTGCGTAGGCAACCCGTTGGTGCTAAAGTACTTCTATTGTCCCCTATCGTGGCAGAAAATGCGCATGAACAATTGGCTATTTGGCAGCAACAAGGTTTCTCTCGCCTCTACCGAAGGGATAGCGAAGGGATAGCGAACATATTGCGCATAAGTCCCAACATAGAGGTGGATGCTAATACCTATCTGCTGGTGGATCGATTGATAGCCGATGGCGAAGATAGTACGCTCAACCGCTTTGCAGACTCGGTGCAGACAGCTTTCTTCGAGGGCAAAGGCGAGTGCCTGTTGGCGATAGAAGTACCTGAAAGCGGGAATCGGGAAGCGGGAAGCGGGAATCAAAATAATCAATATATTGAGACATTCTCGCAACGCTTTGAGGCGGATGGTATTACGTTTATGGAGCCCACGGAGCATTTGTTTGACTTCAACAGCCCTTTGGGTGCATGCCCTACCTGTGGCGGATATGGCAATGTGATTGGCATAGACCCTGACTTGGTCGTTCCAGATAAAACGAAAACGATATACGAAGGGGCTATAGCATGCTGGAAAGGCGAGAAGATGGGCTTATGGAACGAAGCACTTATTTACGCTGCGGACAAATTTGATTTTCCCATACATACACCTTTTTATGAACTTACTACTGAGCAGAAGCAATTGCTATGGGTTGGCAATGAGTATTTTCATGGACTTAACGACTTTTTCCATGAATTAGAGAGCAAACAATACGCCAAAATCCAATATCGCGTTATGCTCAGTCGCTATCGCGGTAAAGCAATATGCCCTGACTGTTTGGGCAAGCGTTTGCGCAAGGAAGCAGAGTATGTGCTTGTAGGTGGAAAATCCATTACCGAACTCAACCAAATGCCAATCACGCAGTTGGCTGAATGGTTTGAGCAGTTAACTACAAGCGATAAGCAACTATCCGAAGCGTTTGGTATTTTGCTGACAGAAATTCGCTCACGCTTGCAGTTTATGCAGGATGTAGGTTTAGGATACCTGACACTCAGCCGAATGTCCAGCACATTGTCGGGCGGCGAAGGGCAACGTATCAATTTGGCTAAGTCATTGGGAAGCAGTCTGGTAGGTTCGTTATATGTATTGGATGAGCCCAGTATTGGTTTGCACCCACGCGATACGCAACGCCTTATTCACGTACTAAAACAATTGCGCGACTTAGGCAATACGATTGTGGTGGTGGAACACGATGATGAGATACAAAAAGCAGCCGATTACACCATAGAGATTGGCCCCAAAGCGGGTCGCCACGGTGGCGAAGTGATATATGCAGGTGCACCTAAGATAGAGAAATTTACGTATTCCATTCCGCCCTACAGGCGTACATGGAACAATTACATAGAGGTTATCGGTGCCACCGAAAACAACCTCAAAAACATTAATGTCCGCTTCCCTCTGAACGTGATGACCGTAGTGACGGGTGTCAGCGGTAGCGGCAAATCATCGTTGATTAGCAAGGTACTCTACCCCGCCCTGAAAAAGCACTACGGTGGTATTGCCGAACGAACAGGCGACTTTGGCAGTCTGCGCGGAAGCCTGAATCTGCTTCACAATGTGGAGTTTGTGGACCAAAACCCATTGACCAAGTCTTCGCGTTCGAACCCAGTAACCTACCTCAAGGCATACGATGAGATTCGCAAACTATTTGCCGACCAACAACTGAGCAAACAAATGGGATTCACACCCGCACACTTCTCCTTCAACACCCCTGGCGGACGCTGCGAAGCATGCCAAGGCGAAGGAAAAGTAACTATTGAAATGCAGTTTATGGCAGATATTACGTTGGAATGTGAACACTGCCACGGCAAGCGTTTCAAGCAAGAGATTTTGGACGTCCTATATCGCGAGAAAAGTATTTATGACATCCTTGAAATGACGGTCAATCAAGCCATTGAGTTCTTCTCGGAAGATATAGCATGTAAGAAGATTGTCAATCGCTTGCGCCCATTGCAAGATGTAGGTATCGGATATGTGAAGTTGGGTCAAGCAGGTAGTACCCTATCTGGTGGAGAGAGCCAACGCGTGAAACTGGCATCATTCCTTGCTCAAGAGAATGCGACGCCTACCCTCTTCATCTTTGATGAGCCCACAACGGGCTTGCACCACCATGATGTAGCGGTACTGCTGAAAGCACTGAATGCACTGATTAACAGAGGACATACAGTATTGATTATCGAACATAATCCATCTATCATTTTGGCAGCCGACCATATCATTGACCTCGGGAAAGAGGGAGGCGATGAAGGTGGCACCATAGTGGCAGAAGGTACACCCGAGCAGATTATGGAATGTACAGATA
Source organism: Paludibacteraceae bacterium (assembly GCA_045579505.1). Lineage (GTDB taxonomy): Bacteria > Bacteroidota > Bacteroidia > Bacteroidales > Paludibacteraceae > Colicola. The sequence goes on along the minus strand of JAZNMH010000011.1, from coordinate 208,601 downwards.
GTTATACGGGGAAAGCGTTGAACGAGCTAAAAGATAGTTTTATATGATTAGTGTTGAACATCTCAGCATAGAATTTTCTTCGCGTCCGATATTGGACGACATCACCTTCTTAATCAACCCGCGCGACCGCGTAGCGTTGGTGGGCAAGAATGGTGCAGGCAAAACCACCCTACTCCGTCTGTTGGCAGGCGAGGAGACACCCTCTTCAGGTAGAATCAGCAAGATGGGCGATTTGACTATCGGTTACCTGCCACAGGTGATGATGCACGTGGACGGCAAAACACTGCGAGAGGATGTTATGTCTGCATTAGGCAATAAGGCGAAAGGCGAAAGTGCACCCCAAAAATCAAGGGATTTTTCGGGGACCCCGCTGGCAAGAGGAGATGAGGCACGATTTATTGCAGAGATGGACCGCACCATCATCGGTTTGGGCTTCGAGCGAAAAGACTTTGACCGTCCTTGCTCGGAGTTCTCAGGCGGTTGGCGTATGCGTATAGAGTTGGCGAAGATTCTACTGCAACATCCTGATTTATTGCTACTGGATGAGCCAACCAACCACCTCGATATTGAGTCTATACAATGGTTGGAGGAGTTTCTCAAAACAAATGGTAGTGCATTGGTATTAGTCAGCCACGACCGCGCATTCCTTGACAATGTAACCACACGTACCATTGAGATTACACTCGGGCGTATCTACGATTACAATGTACCTTACTCACAATTCAAAGTGCTCCGACAGGAGCGTCACGAACAACAAGTACGCGCCTATCAGAATCAACAGAAGATGATTCAGGAAACAGAGGAGTTTATCGAACGTTTTCGCTATAAGGCCACCAAAGCAGTGCAAGTGCAATCGCGCATCAAGCAACTGGAGAAATTGGAGCGTTTGGAGGTGGATATAGAGGACAACTCACGATTGAGTTTGCGTTTTCCACCAGCCCCTCGTAGTGGTGATTTTCCGCTCATCGTAGAGGACTTGCGTAAGGATTTCGGCGAACATATGGTCTTCCAAAATGCTACCTTCACTATTCGCCGTGGCGAGAAAGTGGCGTTTGTGGGTAAAAATGGCGAGGGTAAGACGACACTGGTGCGTTGTATCATGGGGCAACTGGATTACATGGGTACGCTGAAGATTGGGCATAATGTCAAGATTGGCTATTTTGCACAAAACCAAGCTGCGCTACTGGATGGCGAACTGACTGTTTTCCAAACCATTGACAATGTAGCTGTGGGCGACATCCGCACGCAGATTCGCAATATATTAGGTGCATTTATGTTCGGTGGCGAAGCATCGGAAAAGAAAGTGAAAGTGCTTTCGGGTGGTGAGCGCAGCCGATTGGCAATGATTCGCCTGCTATTAGAGCCCTGTAATCTGCTTATTCTTGATGAGCCCACCAACCACCTCGACATGCAGTCAAAAGACGTATTGAAAACCGCCTTGAAGGAGTTTAATGGCACCGTCATCTGCGTGAGCCACGACCGCGATTTCTTGGATGGATTGGTGGACAAGGTGTATGAGTTTGGCGGTGGCAAAGTGAAAGAGCATTTGGGCGGAATATACGATTTCTTGCGCAGCAAGCGGATTGATTCGTTACAGGAATTGGAGAGGAAGACCGATGAGGCAATGAGGCGAAAAGGCGATGAGGCGAAAGGCGAGAGCTCTTCTGCGAAGTTGGATTATGCAGCGCAGAAGGCAGCCGCAGCTGCACGCCGCAAGAAAGAAAAACAGATTGCGGATGTGGAGGCAGCTATTGCGAAACTCGAACAAGAACAACAAGCGATAGAGATACTGCTTACGGATGTAGCACAACAAACAACGGAGAATTTCCAACGCTATGAACATATCAAGCGCGAAATGGAGCAGCGCCTCTACGAATGGGAAATACTCAGCGAAGAAGAATAATATGAAAGAGATTGTTGATTACATTATCCAGTTCTTGCTCTACGGCCATGCAGAGGCTGCCAAGCAAGTGGGCTATACCGCTGATGAAGCAGAATGGCACAATTACCGCGTAGTGATTGTACCTAACGGGCATTTGGATAAGGAGATTATTATGCCCGACCTAAATGAGGCGAAAGGTGAAAGCTTAGAGGTTGAAGGCACGAAGTCTAAGACATGGGTAATTCATACGGATATTATCTATAATACGTTCTTCTTTATCTCTCGCGCAGAGGAAGTGATTAATCCACAGCGCGATGAACACGGACGTTTTTTAGCAAAACACTCTATTTTGGGTATCAATAATCGCCTAATGATTCCTACGGTGGATGAGTATGCGCGCATGCTGATGAAACTATTGGATTTGCCTTTGCCAACTCCGTCATTTAGTCAGATTTACCTAACTCACGATGTAGATACCATTGCCCACTACCGTCATTTGCGCGGAGCGATAGGTGGCATTCTGCGCGGAGAATGGCGCAAAGTAATGGCTTCATTAAAGGATATTCACAACGACCCTGCCTTCACCTTCTCGTGGCTGATTTCACAGGACAAACAAGTGGAGGGAGCCAAATGTATATACTTTGTCAAAGATACAGAAGGCAAAGGATATGATTATCCGCAATACAAACTGGATGGCAAGGACTTTGAGACCGCTGAACAGTTGATAGAAAACAGCGGTGCTAAGATAGGATGGCATGGAAGTTATTATGGAGGCGATAAGGCGAATAGGCAATTAGGCGATAAGGCGGGATTACATCGCAGTCACTATTTGCGTTGCTCGATAGACCAAATGCAGCGATTGGCAGAAATGGGGGTGACCGATGACTTCACAATGATGTTCCCCGACCAAGTGGGCTTCCGTTTGCAGACTACCCGACCAGTACGATGGATTAATCCGAAGACCATGCAGCTCACCGACTTGGTGCTGCATCCGTTGACCGTGATGGACTGCACACTGAGCAACAGTAACTATATGAATATCAGCGAGGATGAGGCATATTTTGAGTGCCAGCGATTGTTTGAAAAAGTGCACCAAAATAGCGGTGAAGTGGTAATTTTGTGGCATAATACCATCATCACAGATGATGGTTATCATCGTTCGTTGTATCCTAAATTATTGAATTTGCTTATTGAGAAGTAACCATGAACAAACGTATCCTCATACTCTGTGAAGCTATCGCGCCACCTGCCTATTCGCCACGTATCATTACGTTGGTCGAATACTTGCAATCACAAGGTTGGCATTGCGAAATAGCCACAGAGATGGACAACGACACTACTTTTCAATCCAACAACTGTACACTTCATCAAATGCCCACGTACCACAATTTGGTAGCCGACAAATTATTCGGTGCTAAAGAGCGCGCATTCTTTAATTATATTTGTCAGCACATAGATGTCGCCTCATTCGACCTCATCCTATGTGCCAGTTACTATTATTTTCCTCTCCAAACAGCAGCGCGATTAGCTAAGAGATACCATCTCCCTCTCATTGTAGATCTACGAGATATTAGCGAGCAATGGGGTACTTTGGATTTCTACACACGCACCTTTACAGGTCAAGTAACGATAGACACTATTGTCAAGCGCCTCTATACCTTCATCAATCGCAAGCAGCGCAATCGTGTCTTGCATGCGGCTAATGCGGTTACTACGGTTTCGCCTTGGCATCAACAATTGCTTTCACAGTGGAATAGCAATACCCACCTTATCTACAATGGCTACGACGCCACCACCTTCTATCCACAAGATATACCCTCCCACACTTTCGACATTACATTCATTGGCAAATACTATGCGCATTACGCCGAATGCCCTACCCTGTTATTTGCAGCATTGAGGGCTCTCATTGAAGAGAAAAGCATCAACAAGAGCCACATTAATGTACAATTCTACACAAACGTAATAGGGCAAAAGGCATTTGCTGAGTTAGCTGCACAGTATTCTATCTCTGAGATTGTACAAGTATCAAATTATATCCCTCGCGAACACATCGTGCCTATCATGCACCAATCATCCATCATGATGGTGCTTACTACTTCTGCCAAACAACATGATACCCACGGAATTATGGGCACGAAATTCTATGAGATATTAGGTATCGAAAAACCTTGTCTATGCCTCACTTCTGATGAGGAATGTCTTGCTAATGCCATTCAGCAAACCCATGCGGGCTTGGCTGCGACCAACGTAAATGAGGTCAAGGCATTTATCCTTGAGAAGTATAACGAATGGCAACAAAATGGCTTTACGCGCCAAGCAGTCATCAACAAGGAGCTATTCTCGCGCGAGAAACAAGCACAACAATTTGAGCAGTTATTCATTCACACATTAAAATCCCGCAACTCTTGAACACGATTTCCGTCATAGTACCCATCTACAATGCTGAAGCATATCTGGCAAAGTGTATCGAATCCCTGATACACCAGTTGCATACTGCATTGCAAATCATCCTTATCAACGATGGTTCTACTGACCAAAGTATGGCTATCGCCGAGCATTATGCTCAGCAAGATGCACGTATCCAAGTATATTCGCATCCCACCAACCAAGGCCAATCAGCGGCGCGCAATCTGGGACTGCTGCATGCCACAGGCGAGTTCATCTCGTTCGTTGATGCAGATGACTATATTGATAACGATTTCTATTCCTATATGTTGCAGCATATAGGCAATTTAGATTGTGTACAAATAGGTTATAGACGTGTCACCAAGCAAGGCGAAATATTGATGCAGAAATTACCAAAGCATTTCCACCAATTCACCTCACCATGTATGCGCTTGTATCGACATCAAGTGTTTACCCAGCATCACTTGACTTTCCCAACGGGTATGATTTATGAGGATGTCATATTCTCATTAGATTTTTGGGCGACCAAGCCCACCTACAAAATGCTGCCATACACTGGCTACAACTACTTCGCAAACATCAATTCTACCACTGCCACACGCAATTCAGCAGTTATAACCATACTCTTCAACACATTAAGAGCAAAACGACAACAAACGAGGTCTATATCCCAAAAATTACTTATCACATATACCATTTTACGCTTAAAAATACATTTTATCAAATGACGGTTAATATTAAAGATATCATTCGTATTATTTCGCTATTCATCCTTTTGCTGATTCCCAATATCTGTGCACTTTTTATAGCAGTAGATTTAGAAGGATCATGGATTATGAAAATTGGCTATATGGGCATGGTAGGGAGTGGCTTGTTGTTGCCTGCACTCATTCTCAAAACACGTACATACTTTATCTTTGAAGGATTGTTCAGTTTTCTACTCATGCCCATTGATATTGCCAGTTTGTACCTAAACAAGCAATCGGCTTCTAAATTATTTCTAAATTCCATTTTCAATACAGATTTATTGGAAGCATTCGAAGTACTGCATAGTATGTGGCCTATATGCTTAGCCGTATTACTATTATGGGGAATATATATCTACCTTTGCATAACTATTCCCAATCTGCCTTTATTTAACTCCAAACTACGCTGTTGGGGATTTTTAGCAATACTCATTACGACATTGGCAACATATGGAGGTCAAACCTTGTTGATTCAAAAAATCAATCCTACTTTCACTTTTCGAGAAGTAATAAACCAATCAACGGAAAAGTTTGGCTTGAAATTTCTAAAAATATATCCATACAATTTGTATATTAATACGCACCTACTATGGCAAGACAAAAAAGCGTGGAACCAAGCACAAGACGAATTATCAACCTTCTCTTTTGGCATTAATAAACGCGATTCTATTGATGATACTCTATACATCTTATATATCGGCGAGGCTGTAAGATACGACCACCTTAGTATTAATGGGTACGAACGCAACACAACCCCATACCTTTTGCAGGAAAAAAATATCATTTCATTTACATCAATATACACCCAAGCCAATCTCACAAACTATTCCATTCCGTACATGCTTACAAGGGCTTCTGTTAGCAATTCTGATATATTACATAAAGAAAAATCTTTGTTAGAAGCATTTCAAGAAGCTGGATATCATACTGCATATATTTCAAATAGTTCTTATTTTCCATTCACTATGCGTATTATGCATAGTTGTGACTACTATCATATATTCAATCGTGGCATGGATGCAGTAAATAATTATGATATAAATCTGGTCCATAAAGCCATCGATCATTACAACAGCAACGGCCAAATAATATTACTCCACTCATTAGGCAGTCATTTTAAATATAGCATACGCTATCCATCTGATTTTTCATACTTCTTACCAGCCTCAAAACCTACGGACGGTTATGATATTCTCAATGAAGAAAATAAATCATTATTGATAAATACCTACGATAATAGTATTCGCTACACGGATTACGTGCTGCACCATCTTATATCGTGGATGGATTCATTGGACAATGCGGCTGTCTTGATCTACATTTCTGATCATGGTGAGAGTTTTTGGGATGATGAAAGAAAGTTATCGCTACATGGCTCATACGAACTTAACGAAGCAGAATACCATGTTCCTTGTTTCATATGGTACTCTAACGAGTTTCTGCAACAACAACCACAAAAAATCCATACATTGGAGGACAATAAACATATACCACAAAACTCAAGTACTATATTTCACACACTGCTTCATTTAGCTGATATCGTTGAGATTGTAGACTCTACTAAAAGTTTATGTTCAACGTATGTCCAACCACTAGACTCTTTTCAGGTTTTAAGTGGAGATGGAGAAATTAAAACCTATATTATTCAATAATCATCGTAACGATATGACTAACTCCGAAATCCTTCAATTACTCCGCTCAGAGGTTATTCCAGCTATCGGTTGTACAGAGCCAATAGCGGTGGCGTTATGCACAGCGCGTGCCAAAGAATTGTTAGGTGCAGAGCCTGACGCAATAACAGTTTACCTATCGAAGAATGTTTATAAGAACGCCCTTGCGGTGGGTATTCCCAATACGGGTATGACGGGTCTGCCTATCGCGATTGCCCTTGGTGCTACAGTTGGCAAATCCGAGTATATGTTAGAGGTGCTACGTGACACGACACCCAATGCAGTGGCATATGCAAAAGACTACATGTTGCGCGTACCAGCTCAGATTCATATCAACTATGAGGCGCCCAGCATCCTCTACATCCATGTCGAAGTGCGCAAAGGCGAACAAATGGCTCAAGCCACTATCATGGATGAGCATACGAAGTTTGTGGAGGACAATGAGGCGAAAGGCGAGAGGCGAGAGGTTAAAGGCGAGATATTAGATGCTAAAGGCGAAGCATTAACTCTCCGTCGTGTGTATGATTTTGCCATGGAGGTAGATACGCATGATATTACCTTCCTAAAGGATGGTGCAGAGATGAATACGGCTGCTGCGGAGACATCTTTTGCCGACCAATACGGTCATGGGTTGGGACGACTACTACGAGCTAATACGCTGACAGCAACACCCGAAATGGAAAAGCTCTTTGGCAACACCTTGTTTACCAAGATTATCAGCTACACCTGCGGTGCATGCGACGCGCGTATGTCGGGTGCAATGGTACAAGTGATGAGCAATTCGGGTTCGGGTAACCAGGGTATATCCTGCTCTATTCCTGTGTATTTATATGCGAAGGAGAATAATTGCGACAAAGAAAAAACACTTCGCGCCTTAGCGCTCAGCAATCTCACCGTTATCTATATTAAGCAGTCGCTTGGTCGTTTGTCGGCACTATGCGGTTGCGTGGTGGCAGCCACAGGTTCGGCAGCGGGTATCACTTACCTCATGGGCGGTAACTACGAGGAAATTACCTACGCGATTAAGAATATGATTGCCAATATATCGGGTATGATTTGTGATGGCGCCAAACCGGGCTGCGCCTTGAAGGTCACCAGTGGAGTGGCAACGGCTATCTTCAGTGCGTATCTGGCCATGCAACACTCCTATGCAGACTCCACCGAAGGCATTGTGGAAGACGATATTGACCGTACTATCCGCAACCTCACCCGCATTGGACACGATGGAATGAAGGTAACCGACGACCTCATCCTCGACATCATGACACATAAAAAATAGTGCCAAAGGCACGAAAAGCGGTCGCCGTTGGCGACGTAAGTGGTCTTCGACGAAAATGGCACCTGTGGTGCGAAAGTGGCTAAAGCGTACATGAGCGAAGCGAATCAATTTCGTGAACGAAGTAAACCATTTTCGTGAGCAAAGCAAAATAATAACGTGAAACGAAGTGAAACCATCAACGTGAATAAAATGAACAAATACAACCCCATCCGCGCATATCATACTGGTTGGCTTTTGCCATTCATTGATTTTCTTATCCTCTACCCTATTCTCTTGGTTATGCGTCGTAAGACCACCAAGGGTATCCAATTGCAATATCATGGCGACAGAAAGCAGATTGAGCAGGACATCCGTCACGGCGCGTTCTTTATGACCAACCACCGCGACATTGTCATGGATGCGGCATGGCTTACATTTCTGCTGCGCACTCGATACTTTATCCATCCTTATTTTGGTATTGGCAACAACCTGTTCGGCAAATGGTGGATTGAGTTCGTAGTGCGTTTCCTGCGTGGTTTTGTAGTGATTCGCAATGGCGGTTTTCGCGACCAAGTCAATAATGCCACCACACTCTCTCAGTATATCCGCCACCTACGCAAGCGCCACAAATCCATTTGGTTAGCGCAGCGTGAGGGTCGTGCCAAAGACGGCAACGATGTCACTCAACCGGGTGTACTGAAGATGCTCACGATTGATGCCGAAGACTTCTTCGAGAGCGTCAAGGAACTCAATATCTGCCCTGTCAGTATCTCCTATGAGTTCGACCCATGCGACTACCTCAAAGCACGCGAGATGCAACTCAAACGCGATAATCCAAAGTGGCGCAAGTCCCGTAAGGATGATTTAGTTTCCATGAAAGTAGGTATCAATGGTCAGAAAGGACGCATTGTCTATCGTTTGACACCATCTATCAATCACGATATTGACCGTGCTCTTGCTGCGCAACCCGAGTTGCGCGAACTGAGCCGTAACGAGCAGATTCAGTTTGTCTGCCAAATCATCGACCAGCATATCCATGCTGCCTATGAAATATACCCACGCGGCAAAGAATTTGACGAGTATATTGATAGCCGCCTGCAACTCATCCACCTCTCCAATAAGGACACGGATTTCCTCCGCGACCGCCTCTATGAGATGTACAACTACCCTGTCATCAATCACAAGAAAGCATGCTCCATAAACACTCTATAACTTTGAACTTGTTGAAATGAAGTGGTATCAAGACCCTCGTTATAACAAAAAAAACTCACCCAAAAGTGAACTTTGAGCGATTTTGTTTGCAAATGTGCATTTTTTTTAGTAATTTTGCGCGGAATTTGTATATACAATTTTGTGCAAGAACAAAACAACACACATATCACTCACAATAATCCACCTGCAAGCGGTGAAAACGGCGATATTGCGACAACAGGAGTAAGCACTCTTGGACAAAAAAGCAATGCACCTAAAATAGGTGGCAAAGCCAAAAAAGCATTCGTTATCATCACCCTCCTGTTGGGTTTCCTCCTATTGCTATTAGTCGGTAGCACAATACTACTACAGCACCCCAAAGTACAAACATACCTCATCGGCAAACTGACTACTAATCTCTCTGAGACACTCAACGCTGATGTGCATATACGCCACATACACTACAGACCACTCAATCAGCTCACCATTGACAGTCTATACATCAGCGATCAACAGCGCGATACACTCGCCTTCATCGAAAAGACCTATATCAACATTGACCTATTAGCATTCGCCGATGATCGTCTGGACTTCACGACCATCGAGTTACAGCGCCCCTACATCCGTGTGCAGTCGCTCAATGATTCCACTCTAAATTGCGATTTTCTCTTTACCAAAATGCAACAACCTAATGCCATCGTCCTGCCGAGAGTAAACATCGATCAACTGACCCTCACCGACTTACGTTTCCGATACAACCAATATATCGTCAGTGACTTGGACCTATCACTCAATATGCCTGTCCTCACGAGCGACTCACTGGACATACAAGTAGAATCCCTCACACTCGATGCAACCATTGACCAGATAGACATCAATCTTCACACACAATTGCATGGCAATTTAGACTCCATCTTCGCTGACGAGATACTTTTGGAACATCAAAACAAACGCATTTTTGCGGGTGACATAGCCGTATATCACCCTATGCAACTGGATTCGCTATACATTGACGCCAACTGCGGTGACCTATACGTTACCTACCACAGCCTACAAGAAGTGCTCCAGCATTTGTCCATTTCCCCCACTATTATACCCAAAGAAGTAGCACAATTGGGCAATATACACTATCGCGGATCCATAGATGGCAGACTACAACATACCAATCTACACGGTGTACTCACTACTGCATTGGGTAATGTGCAGGTTAATGGTTCTATAGAAACAGACACCACCTTGCAAGACATTGATTTCTGTGGACATATCTCCACCGACAACTTCCTGTTGGGTAAATTGCTTAATAACCCTGACGTAGGCACCATAGCATTCCAAGCCCACTTGGATGGATACATAGATTCTACGCAACTAACAAAATGCATAGCTGAAGCTAACATACAGCGCATAGAATACCGCGGTTATCCCTATCAAGACATCAACCTCAACGGAACGATAGGTGTGGAGGAAGTGAACGGAACGCTCCACATTAATGACGAGAATATATCGATGGCAATCAATGGATTAGCTGTTTGGTCACAGCATGATAAAGTATTGGATATCCACGCACGCATCAACGAATTCAATCCACATGCGTTACACCTGACCGACCAATATCCAGACCTTAGTCTCAGCGCAATGACCTATATCAGTCTATTCACTTCTGGTACACAGGAACAGATGTTGGATAATCTGTTTGGATACATGATTATTGACACATTAGCTATCAACAACGGTGACAAACACGCCACGATGGAACAACTGAAACTGGATATCGAAAGCGAATGGCAGGGTCAAAAGCCATACCACAAACTACACCTACAATCTGACTACCTGACAGCCGACATATCAGGTAATTTCCGATACAACACTCTACCTAATACGTGCCAGCAAATACTACATACCTATTTCCCAAGTATTATAGATGCGCCAAAAAAAGCCGCCAACAAACAAGCTAACCAACTCAATTTTTACGCATATTTCCGCGAGTTAGAAGAGATCACAGAGGTGCTGGAGCTACCAATGAGTTTCCCGTCCTACCCCACTATCAAGGGCTTTATAGATGAGACTACCGAACAATTAGGGTTACAGGCACATGTCCCACACATACAAACCGCAGGCACACAAATAGATAACCTAACTATAGCGGTAGATAATTACCAAGATAGTTTGGATATAGCGGTCTATATGTATAATCGTTTACCTAAAAATAATCCTACCGCCGCTAAGATAGGCGATGTAAAAGCACGCCTTCTACTTAATGCACTCAATGATGATGTAGATATGAGAATCCTACTGGAAAACACCGATAGTATTCGCAACGAAGGTACTATCCATATCTCATCCCACTTGGAAAAAGAGAATAATCATCCTCTGCTAACAGCACACCTACATCCCACACAGATTATTCTTAATGACTCTACATGGACTATCAACGATGCTTACATCAATTACAACGCAGCGACAAAGACAGTGGAGGTTAACCACTTTGGTCTGAGTACAGATTATCAGTCTATAGCCGCCCACGGAACGGCTTCACCCAACGCCGAAGACTCCATACAGGTTGACCTACGCAATATCAATCTACAATACCTACTTGGTTACACCGAAGCCGGTAATGCAATCTCTGTACAAGGTCCGCTCACAGGTTGGGCTATACTCTATGGACTATTCACACAACCTATGGTGGAGGCTCAGGCGACTATTCCAAAAGCAGGACTCAATGGTGCCTATCTGGGCGACCTAACCGCTAATGCTTACTTAGATCGAGAGCAGAAAACCATCATCATCGAAGGTCAGGCCATCGACTCAACACATCATCAGGTAGTCGAAGTTAAAGGCAAAGTGATACCATCCAACAAATGGTGGGGACTGGATATACATTGCGATAGTGTGGACATCAGTCTCATAGACTTCTGGACTCATACTTTCTTTAGCCATCCGCAAGGGCGCGCCTTCGGCAATTTGCAAGTCTTTGGACAAGAACGACAGACTTGGGTGACAGCCGCCATGTATGCTAAAGATGCACAACTGACCATACCACAAATAGGAGCAACCTTTTATTTTAGTGACTCAATATATATGGACTCCACCGCCATTAGAATTCCCCAAGTCAATCTGCGCGATGCAGAAGGCAATAGCGGTGTATTTAGCGGAGAGATTACGCATTCCAATTTTCAAAACTTTCACTATGACCTGAATGCGCAAGTGAATAATATGTTAGCATTGAACTTACCATACAATCCACAAGCTATGTTCTATGGTCGAGTGTATGGTTCGGGCAATGTGAATATCAAAGGTGACGACTATGTATGCCGCATTGGTGTGAATGCTCGCACCGAAGCAAACTCCAACTTCTATCTAAGTGCCAACACGGCTTCAACGGCATCCAACACCTCGTTCATACAATTTGCAGAACCAGACACGACCACTCACACGCTACTGAACCTACTGACAGAACCGCAGGAGAAAGTCACAAAGGCGACAAAGAAACGAGCTAAGTTACTACTCTCCCTACAAATAGAAGCGACTCCAACAACGGACATCAATATCAAGTTAGGCGCAGATGATGGTATTAAGGGACGCGGTGAAGGTAACCTCAAAATTACCTATGACGACTCAACCGAAGATGTACAAATATTGGGCACTTATACCCTCCAGTCAGGTATATTCTCCTACTCATTGGGTAATCTCGTGCGTCGCTCGTTTGAGATAGCAGAAGGTAGTTCCGTCACATGGAGTGGCGATGCGCTTGCTCCCACTGTGGACATCACAGGACGTTACCATACAACGGCATCACTGCGTGACCTATTCGGTAGCGAAATATCGCAAGCTGCCACCAATCGTACATCGGTGCCTGTGAACTGCGTGCTGCACATGAGCGATCAATTATTTAACCCTCTGCTGAAATTCTCCATCGAGTTGCCACAATCCGATGAGTCTATCCAAAGTCAGGTAAACTCAATTATAAATACCGACGAGATGCTCATGCGACAAGTGCTCTATCTCTTGGTCTTCAACCGATTCTATACTGCAGATTACCTGCAAAACACCCAACAAACAGTCGGTCTCAATGAGACTTACTCCCTACTCTCCTCGACCATCACCAATCAAGTCAATTCGTGGTTGAGCAAACTGACCGATGTCTTCACGATGGGCTTTAACTTCCGCACTGACGGTGAAGGCGAGGCTGCCAGCCAAGAGTATGAAGCCAATTTCCAGATACAACCTATCCGTCAACTGGTCATCAACGGCAATTTTGGCTATAGATATAACGATCTGAGTAACCGCCCATTCTTTGGCGATCTGGATATAGAATATCTCCTCACCCCAAACGGTAAACTACGCGCTAAAGCATATACCCACACTGTGGATAAGTACTCACTGCGCCAAGCCAATACCGTGCAAGGCATAGGTTTGGTATTTAAGCACGACTTCAATTGGAAGAACAAAACGAAGAATCTGCACGTAAAGGAGAAAAAAGTCAAGAAAACAAAAACAAAGAAAGCCAAACAATAATACCCCCACTCGCACTATGTTGATCAAATGCTACGGAGCTGCACCACAAGGCATTGATGCCGTGATTGTCAGTATAGAGGTACATGCCGTACCTGGATTTGAATTCACACTGGTCGGACTACCTGACAATGCCGTCAAAGAGAGCCACGAACGTATCGTTGTAGCACTAACGGTAAACGGATATAGAAAACCACGCCATACCCTGACCATCAACATGGCACCCGCTGATATAAAGAAAGAAGGAGCAGCTTACGATCTCCCTCTCGCCATTGGTATGCTGGCAGCTGAGGAGGAAGTAAAGACCCAAAACCTGGAGCAGTATCTCATTATGGGCGAGTTATCGTTGGATGGCTCATTGCAACCTATACAAGGTGTTCTACCTATTGCGCTGGCAGCACGTAAGGCTGGATTCAAAGGTATTATCCTACCAGCCCAGAATGCACGCGAAGCAGCCGTAGTAGAGCAAATAGAAGTCTATGGACTAACGGGAATACAAGAAGTAGTGCGATTTCTCAACGGCACACAGGTCTTTGAACCAGTGCGCGTAGATACAGCTGCCGAATTTCGTATGCACGCTTTCAGCATGGAGCTTGACTTTTCGGATGTGCGTGGTCAAGAGAATGTGCGACGTGCCATGGAGGTAGCCGCAGCAGGCGGTCACAACATGCTGATGGTAGGCCCTCCCGGCGCTGGCAAAAGTATGATGGCTAAACGACTCCCCTCTATTCTCCCTCCACTCACACTGGAGGAAGCATTGGAAACGACAAAGATATACTCTGTAGCAGGAATGATGTCCCGACGCAAAGAGGAGAATGGTATGACCAGTGCACTGATTGTGCGACGCCCATTCCGCAGTCCTCACCATACGGTGACGGATGTCGCACTCGTGGGTGGCGGTAGCAACCCACAGCCAGGAGAAATCAGTTTGGCACATAATGGTGTACTATTTCTTGATGAACTACCCGAATACAAGCGAACAGCATTGGAGGTACTGCGTCAGCCATTAGAAGACAGGCGAATTTGCATTACGCGTGCTAAACATAGCATAGAATATCCTGCAGGATTTATGCTAATAGCAGCCATGAATCCTTGTCCCTGTGGACACTATGGAGAAAACAATCCTACCCACCCATGTACTTGTACTCCCGCACAGATACATCGATACATGAGTCGTATATCGGGGCCATTGCTTGACCGTATAGACATACAATGCGATATACAACCTGTGCCTTATACGTTACTGAAAGAAGAACAACCCAGCGAGAGTAGTGCCGCTATACGTGAGCGTGTGATGCGTGCAAGAGCGGTACAGCAACTCCGTTTTGCTGCATACAACCAAACTGCTAAGAACCCTATCCACTGCAACGCACAAATGACACCTAAATTAGTGCGCACCTATTGCCTACTGGATGAGCAGGGCGATAAACTATTGGCATACTCAATGGATAAATTGGGATTATCAGCCCGCGCATACGACCGTATATTGAAGGTCGCACGCACGATAGCCGATTTAGCAGGTGCGGAGAATATTGCCGCTAATCATCTCTTGGAAGCCATTTCCTATCGCAATATTGATAGAGAAGATTGGTTATGATACCCCTATAAGCAATCTATTACGTAACTGGACATAGAAGATATTGGTTACATCGCAAGGCGGAAACCAATATCTATCTTTCGCATTGTATCTACCTGACCGTGGCGCACAGACACACGACAGTTATGCGCATTATATGCCCAACTACCTCCACGAATGACACGCATATGCGTTTCTGACTCCGCTGGTCCTGTAGGATTGATTTGTGAGGTAGGTTCGTAATCTGCATACCAGTCTTGGCACCATTCCCAAACATTACCATTCATATCGTACAAGCCAAGTTCATTAGGTAGTTTAAGTCCCACAGGGTGTGGCGTGAACAAACTATTATCACGGAACCATGCTACATCATCAGGTTTGTCGGCTCCTGCACACATAGTGCCCTTGGAATTAGTACCACCACGGGCTGCAAACTCCCACTCTGCCTCGGTAGGGAGACGGAAGGTAACACCGGTGAGTTTATTGAGTCGTTGGATAAAGATTTGGCAGTCTTCCCAACTGATATTCTCCATAGGATTGGTCGGAGCATTTTGGAAAGCGCAAGGCACCGTATCCACATCCATCACAGCCTTCCACAAGTCCTGCGTGACTTCTGTCTGTCCAATATAGTAGTCTCCTAAGGTGACATAGTGTTTCGGTTTTTCCCAATCATATACTTCATCCCCTTGCTCCTCAGTCGCCCCCATAACAAACGATCCGCTTGGTACCTTGACCATAGTAAAAGACACGTTGCGCACCTCAAATCGAAGCGTAGGTTCTTTCCTATTCACCTCTACTTTCTTGACTGGAATATTCTCATACTCATTCTCTGAGCGTACTAAGCGGAATCCCAGATCAGCAAACGCATCAGCGACCGCATATCCATCTCGAGAAGAGACACGATTCATGCGACTTGGAAGCATTGCACTACCACCTCTTGTAACACGATAAACACCCACTTGAGGCCCCTGTGGATTATTGAGCGCATCGCCTTCATATGCGCCAAACCAGTCATGACACCACTCACGCACGTTACCACTCATATCGTAGATACCTAATTGGTTAGGTTGTTTTTGTCCGACAGGTTGCACTTGACGTTCGCTATTCTCCGCATTCCATGCTACTTCATGGACATTATTCGAACCTGCAAACTTGGTTTTCGTAGTGAGTTGTCCACCACGAGCGGCATACTCCCACTCTGCCTCGGTAGGGAGACGATAGTGCTGCTGGGTGAGTTCGTTAAGTTTGGTTATAAAGCGTTGGCAGTCTTCCCATGACACATTGGTCACAGGATTGATATTATAGGTAGTATCTGCGCTTGGATTGGTGCCCATGACCGCTTGCCAGAGCGCCTGTGTCACCTCTGTCTGGCTAATAGCGTAATTAGACAGGGTGACCTTGCGTGTTGGGCGTTCACCACCGAGTGCATCTGCTCCTTGCTCCGCTGTTGCTCCCATCATAAAGGTACCTCCTTCCACAGGTATCATACTAAAGGATACACCTGCCACCTCAACGATATTAGCAGAGTCTGTCATAGCAGGTGCTACAGGCACGGATTCCTCAGCAGATGCCATAGAAACTTGTTCGTTGGAGATAGTGGTGAGTGCTAAACGCAAACCAATATTATAGTTGCTGAAGGTAGGAGTATGGTAATTGCGCTGCGATACTCGAGCATAGCGTGCATCAAAATACCAGCTACCACCACGATATACCTTATATGAACCATTAGCAGGCCCTTGAGGATCTTTCTGATTAGACATCTCGTATGTACCATACCAGTCTTGACACCACTCACAGACATTACCACTCATGTCATAGATTCCTAATTGGTTAGGTACTTTCAATGCCACGATATGCGTTGTCCCTTGACTATTATCCACATGCCATGCCACATTATTCGGGATATTATCTCCCGCATATACATAGTCAATGGTGTCTGCACCGCCACGAGCAGCGAACTCCCATTCCGCTTCAGTAGGCAGGCGGAAGGATTGACCAGTGAGTTGGTTAAGTTTGCGAACAAAGGTCTGACAGTCCTCCCAACTGATATTCTCCACAGGATTGGATGGATTAGATGGGAAGGCACTTGGGTTATCACCCATGACTGCCTGCCATAGGGCTTGTGTCACCTCTGTTTGTCCCATATAGAAATCGGAAACAGATACTTGGTGGATAGGTATCTCATTGTCGTTCATATCCTCACGTTGTTCTTCGGTAGCGCCCATGATGAATGTACCTGCTTTCACTTTCACCATTGTGAACGTAACATCTTTTACATTGAAGGAGTGTGTCTCTGAGGTAGGAAGAGAGAGGGTTGGCATATTGGTATGTACGACTCCATCCGCCTGATTGAGCGTATAGGACAGGTACTTATCTTGGCCATCCTCTATAGCCACCAACTGTTCGCTAAAGGTGAATCCATCCTTGGCAATGCGCACTTTGTGCTCGCCTACGAGAATGCGGTTGAAGACCATCGGCGTGACACCTTTTTGCTCATTATCAATCCATATCATCGCATCCGCAGGGTTACCATCCACGATGAGTGTACCATATAGCGGTGTAGGATTATTGAGGGTATATGCTACATTGGCATCGCCAGCCGAGATGGTTATATCGGTAAACGCTGAGTGGTGACTCTGCTGACGTGTCTCTACACGATAGGTACCATATTCTAAGGTGCCATGCCATTCGCCTTTGCCGACTTTGTTTCCATCGATATAGATCTCTGCCATAGGTGTGGTAGAGAGGGATACGGATGAGTAGTTAGATGCCAGAACGGGGCGTATGGCTGTATTTTCTGCTTCGCGTATTGTGACAGTAGCGTGGTATTCCTTATATTTCTCTTGTAATATGACCAATGCATATCTGCCCGTATTGAGTTCGACGCGTTGCAAAGGAATATTGCCTAAGAGGGAGATTTCCTCTGTTTCCATATTAATAGCGTACACATGGGCGCCATATATCTGTGTATCACCATCAACGGATAACCAACCAAACTTAGGTCGTAGAGATACTTGCAGTTCAGTGGAATGTGGCATGACAATCATACTGCTCTCCTCTGGGTAATAATTCTTAGCAGAGATACGATAACGATAGTTACCACAGTTAATCATCTTAGTGGCTATGCCTTGGTGAACAGGCCAGAACTCTCGTTTGCCATCTACAAACACCTCAACGATGGCATTGCTCGGACTAACGGAGAGTTGGAATTTCTGTCGTGTCTGCATGATTTGCCCAGGTATATCTGCCATGGGCACATAGTGTACACGACCATAATATACCTTGTTGGAGGTAAGTGTAGCATTATCAAAGAGGGTTTGTGAAGCACAACCATCGCCACACTGTATCTCAATGCGACGTGCACGCTTGGGTATGAGAAAAAGCAGTTCGTCGTTGGTACTTCGGTCAATGGCTTCTACAGCAGTCTGGGTGCCCATATTTAAGCCCAACATCTGTTTAGCTTGGGCTATCTCCTCGGTCGAGCCATCCAAGCCTACACGAATCAAGACGAAGGGGAAGGTATCATCTAATGCAGGTTTTTGCCATTTAGCAAATTTATCGCCATAGGCGGATAATACAGTAGTATTGGGTACTTCTTGAAAGGCTTGTGTTACAACCAGCGACTGAGCAACACTATGTACGGATATACCCAATAGCAGCAATAGCAGCAGTATGCGTTCTCTCATCATCGTATATTCTATCATCATAAAGTATTATCTGTAGAAATAGGAAGAAGTTCAATATTTATTTCGCGTGACTCGTCAGATACTACGATTGTCCCTTCTTGGGGGACGTATCCTTCCGCACTCACCTTGTAGGCATATGATCCGTGTGGTAGCATCTTATAAGCCAAATTATCGTTCGTAGTCCATGTGTCCCAGACGCCATCTACCAATACGCTAACGACAGCATTGGTAGGATTGAGACGAAATTTGAAGAATTGGCGCATAATGGTTGTAGTAACCGCAGTAGTAGCGACAACTATCTCCTTGGGCTTGTAATGTACGCGCCCTATATATACAGTATTTCGTTCGAGGGGTTTGGTTCCATCCATAATCAGTTGTTTCGCACAGTCGGAACCACAAGTGAGGTCTATCTGTTGTGCTGCAACAGGTACCAAAAAGAGCAACTCATTTTGCATGGCTTTATAGACAGCTACTTCCATGCCCAAGTCGCCTAAGTCTAAGTGTAGGAGTTGTTTAGCGGTAATAACATCGTTGGCATTACCCTCCAGTCCCACACGAATAAGTGCGTATGGGAAGCCATCTGCTTGCTCCCATGAGCCAAATTGATTTTTGTAGGATGCTAATACCGAGCTATTAGGTATAGCCTGAAAAGATTGCGTAATTGTCAATGATTGCGCAGAGACAATGCTTGTTATGAATAAAAGAGTGTTTAGTATGAGTAAAAGTTTCTTCATCTATTGTCCTTATTATGGTTAATCAATTACTATAATTTTTGGGGTTGCTCCTGCGTAATAGGTCATATTGCGTCCTATAGGACCATTCTTCAAGGTGGGGTCACAGACCATATAACGTTTATCCTTGTACATCACAAACTCACCGGGTTTCTCCTCAACGGGTATATGCACTGCAGTTAACAAATGCTCAGGATTCTCAAAATAGAGCAACACGACGTCGAGATTCAACACCTCGCGCACCAGTGTGGAGAAGAGGATGGCTTTATCCTCGCAGTCGGAATTAGGGTAAAATAGTGTCTCTGTGGGGAAGAATACGCGATCATGTCCCCATACATCATCGTCGCATGCGTACTGGAATCCTGTTTGTACCCAGTTGAGGAGTTTGGCGACAGCTTGCCATGGGGAGAGACCTTGTATAGCTTCCTGAACTTGGGGATAAAGGGTGCTCTTGGTAATAGAGTCAAGGGGTGTCTTGACGCCTATAAGCCATTTGCTACTCTCGTCTCCGAAGAATAATCGACCTGCTGGATAATCATTAAGAAATTCGATAATATTTTTATTGACTTGGTATGACATACTGTACCCCTTCTCCGAAGTGACTACTAAGGTATCCGATGCCTCGTAATCCATACGTTGTTCCTCTGCGATGAGGAGGGAGAAACGCTGTTCCTTCTCATAGCCGACTTCACTGATATAGAAACTACCAGAGAGTCGGCTATCAAGAATGAAATAGCAATCATCTTCAAGCATTACTTTCTTCATACCATAAATCTCGTGGTGACTGGCAAATAGCATGAATACTACGTCTTCCTGAAATGCCAATCGGATCTTATATCCAGACTGTGCCATGATATAGGAAGCAAAAATTACCGCTTCGTTGGTATTGCCATAGCGTTTCTTAGATATAGATTGTACGAGTCTGAGATATGCCCAGTCACAGAGTCTCATGTCAGCACGATGTTGCAAACAAGAGGTAATGGTGACGTCAAATCGGCTTGGTACTATGGTATCGGCTATTTGCTCCCAAAGTGTAGCGATGGCATCTTCATCCACACGTTTTAGTTGCAAGTCAGCATCTTGTGGAAAAGCGACGGATACCAACGTGCCGTACAGAGATATACTTTCAATTTTTATGTCCTCCTCCATTGGCTCAATATTCGCCATAGGTTGAGGTTGAGAGGTTGGTTCGGGGATGTGTAGGACTTCCTCTATTTTGATTTCTACCGCCGAAATCTCAGGTATAACCACTGTATCATGTGGAAGGATTGTATCTACCACAATGATTGTGTCAATGGTTAGTGTCAGTGTGCTATCATGTTGTGTAGGCAAGGGAGCGGTAACATCCAGGCTAAAATCGCTATAGGCCTTGGTGTCCAGTTCTAATGAGAGAATTTCAGTTTGATACTGTCTCATTTGGACAGAGTCTTTGCGTGGTGTCTCCAGCACCTCATCTATCACCTCGTATTTTTTCCACTTATTACGCAGATGACGCACATATCGTTCGTTCTGCTTGCGGCGGAACTCATCGAATCGTTTCTGTTGCTCGGAACGTTTGCCATCGTAACGCGCTCTTCTCTCTGAGCGATGCTCCTCAAAGCGTTTGCGCATATCGTTTTGTGCATGCGTTACGCTTACCAGCATGAGCAACATCACGAATAAGGATAGGAATCGTTTCATTGCCTTATGATGTTAGGTGAATAATTGTAGTAACAATCGGTCATTAGACCTTTGACTTTGAAAAAAGAGGGGGTCTCACACCGAGACACTCCCTCATTATAAACGCAGTGATTATTGAGCAACTTGCATGTTGCCAGTCTTCATCTCAGCGGCTCTTTTCTCAGCAAATTTACGGAACTCCTCGCGGTTGAGTTTAACATCCTTGCCGCTCTCCTCAATTTGCTTCATGATATCGTCAATGATTTGCTTCTTAGGAATAGCGATAGCGATCCAAGACTCATAGAGTCCATCTTTAGAGACAAACATCTCCTCGCATGTTTGCAAGGCGTCATTGAGGTTCTTCTCAATGAGTGTTTCGAACTCGCTCTCGAAAACACCTTCTATGTCAGAAGCTTTAGCGTTGGTGCGCAAGTTACCATTGTAGTCAGAAGTCAAACCAGACACAAAGCCGCCCAACTTCTCGTGTACCATAGATTTCGCATTTTCCAATGCAGCACGACGTGCACTCTGTTGGTTAAGGGCAGAGGCTGTACCTGTTGCACGGAAATAGTTAGCATCATCAAAACCTTCTTGCTTGCATGGGATCTCCACTTTAACGCGCTCGAAACCATACTCAGCCACTTTCTTACTTGCGCAACCTGCGCACAATGCTACGATGAGCATCGATAATAGAATTTTTTTCATTTTGATAAGTTATTTAATGGGTTAATTATTTGTTCCACGTGTCAGTATATCATACTCCTCCATGGAGAAAGGTTGTACGTCTCTATCTATCTCGGGTTGCCACATACGTACGCGAATCAATGGGTTCTCTCTGTCGCTTGCATCAATTAGCAAAAAGAGGTAACCATGGTCGCCATAGTTATTGGAGAAGTAGTCTTGTACGAGGCGCACACCGAAAGTGTTGGTTTGCAAGCTCTGGTCGATGGTAGTGCCACCAAACTTGATATTAATCCACTCTTTAGAGGCAAAGGAGTTCTTCAGTCGTTTGATATAGTGCTCTTTAGACATGCGGGTATAGAGCACATTGCCGTGTACGACTTGATTATCCATAGTCTGCTGAATGTTCTTGAACTCTTGTGTCTGTTCGGCAGTGCGCAATACGCGTCCGGTGATGATGACAGCATCGTCAGAGAAGATAGACTCTATATAGTCGAGTCGTTTCAAGGCGAATGCCGTCTTGTAGTTCTCTAAGAAGTTGATCAAAGTCAAGCGAGACAACTCATCAATGGTCACATCGCCCATCACATTACGTGCCGATGCCTCCTCCAGGGCAAACTGAACACCATCAATCTTGCCGTAGTTATTGAACGTAAAGACGACGTTCTCGAGTTGCTGTTTACTCTTAGGGAAGGTGAAGCTCATCGGTATGCTACGGCATTGAATGTCAGTACCTATGCGTACGTATCGACATGCATCGGTGGTGATGACACGTGCTTTGCCATAGGCGATGAGTTTCTGGAATTGGGCATAACCGTCTTGAGTAAAGAGGGGATAGATAGATTCATAAGCGCCCGACTTGATGGCCTCGCATACTTGCAATACACGGTTATGGTATGTAATAGAATCCATAACGGAGACCTTGTGAGCATCGTCTTCCACGTTCTCAGCTACATAGTTTTGTGCGATACTGGTGGAGTACTTGTTGGTTGCAGTATTCACGGATCCACCTATTCGCACGGTTTTTGAAACGACTGAGATAATGCTCTTAGCATAGGTATCGTAATCAAATCGCGTAGCGTATTCCTCCATGAGGGCTGGCAACTCTGGATCAAAGTTCGCCTCATCTGCGTAGCGATATTCTATGCGAATATGCATAGTGCTGGGTTTGTTGTTCTCTTGCATAACGACGCTTGACCAACCATTGGTCACAGGGAAGAGGTCGCTCCAGCCCATATTAGCATTGTATGAGAAGTTAAGGTTAGAGATAGGTTCACCCGCGTAACGGAAACTGAGTTTCATTTCCGTTTCACTACCAGGCATATAGCCATCGCAAATGACTTGGATATTCTTGAGCACTTCTGTAATTTTCGTATTGAGATAGGTGTTCGCACTCACTTTGCGTCCATCTTCATCTACGGAAATATGCTCATTGTTCTCTATATCGGCCAAAAGGATTTGAGCGGCATAGAAATAGCGTAGTGCATCACCAACCATATGTTTCTTCAGCATATCGCGGGCGGTTTGGATAAACTCAAATACTTTTCCCTCGCGTGCCTTGTTGGTATTACCCTCGGTAAGGAGCAACTTCATGCGGACTTGTTTGCTCAGCTCCTTGATTTCCTCAATAGCGCGCTCAACTGTACGGTTGGAGGAATAGGCATTCATGAAGCGCACCACGGGTTTCATATTCTCCAATTGCTTGAGCACACGTTGGTAACCGGCTTTCGCTTCGGCTATGTTGCCCTCGTCCAGATAAGTATCTGCATTCTCAGCCAGCGAGTAGCATAACTCGACTTCTTCATCTATATCATCGCTGTACTTGTCTATCACCCATTCTCTGTTGATATATGCCACAGCATGTCCTTGTCCCTTGAAACATTGCGACTCAGACTTAATCATATCAATGAGGGTACTATCTTTGAGCGCGATATTATTAATCAATGATTGTCTTGCTTGTGCTTCTAATTGGGTTTTGAAAGCCATTGCATCCACTCCAGATTCCATCTCTACATCTTCGAACGCAGAGAAATAAGTATCCATCTCGTATAGGCTCCACGCATCGGGGCGCAGGTTCACCTGTCCACTATAAGCATCGCCGTCGTTGCCGCAATTGCGAAACTCCTCGAAGTCTGGATCCACATTACCAGCATTAGCCACTTGGCACAGCACATACACGCGCACAGCGCCATTCTCCAGTCCTTGGCGGTAGTGGCAAACCACATTGACAGGTATTCTCCATTCAGCCATCTTACTCTGCAATGCACCTGTGCTGATAGCCGTCTCTACTTGTTTAGAGTTAAAGGGCAAGCCCAGAGACATGATAGACTCTTGCAGTACCTTGCCCAAAGCCTTGTTAAATGCTACATCTTCGGAAGCAGCAGTAGCATCCTCCCTCACATAGCGGTAATTATCATTGCTGGCCTTAGGTAACTGACGCATCCAACGTGGCGGAGCCGCGCTGAGCGCAACGGTAGAACAGAGCAAAACGACGCATACAATGGCACGAAACAAACGATGAATAGAGGTTAAAAGTGTCATATCCAATCTATAAAATTACAATAAAATTCTGTTATTTAAATATTATTTTTCCAACTACACGTTAAATCACGTACGAAAGCGCAAAGGTACGCTTTTTTTTTGATATATACAAGTTTTTGCTAAAAAAAATTAATATTCCCTATATTTCGTACTCGTAGCAGCCTGCATCGGGCTGTGACTTGCGGCGAATGCCCAGACGGTCATAGGGATATTTGAGGGCAGCAACAGAATCGCCTATAGCGCGTGCTGGCGACAAGGAATCGAGCTGAAAATCATAATACTTATACTCCTCGTATAGGTAATAGATATTGCGGAAGACCATGGTATCTGAATCACTGGCATAGACATTATGCTTAGCAAAAGTCTCCAATAATGAATCTGCGCGTAGGTAGTTGCCTCTGAACTCCCCCTCATAGTAATCGGGTAATGGAGTAGCAAGAACCACATTGTTTTTTCTGGCTCCAGTGATGATACAGTTGTAGAAAGAGCTGATGGTGGGTGCCATATTCTTGCTCAAGTTGTTGATATACACCGCAGCGACATCCTCACGAAGGATATTGTTGTGGATATTGATGGTCGTGTATGGATAACCAAAATACGAAGCGATGGTATTGTGGACAAAGTCATGGGTTCCACCTGCCAAATAGACACAATAGGAGGCGCAGTTACTAATCTCGGTATTGACCACCTCGGCATCGACATTCTGCAAGACCAAACCATAGATGGAATGGTTGTGAATACGCGCATTCTTGAGGGATAGTTGGGGGCGTTGAACAGCGTTCTCAGACTGCACATACAGACCTATTGTACCCGATAGAATATCCACATAGTCAAGCGTATAGGTAGGTGTACGCCATCCGTTGAGGTGTACCAGGTAGAGACCATTCCATTGACCAGAAGCTACACGATAGGGGACAGAGTCAAAGAGCATATCGGTTCTGTCACCGCGTATGACGATGGGCTGTTCGTTTGTGCCTTGTGCATTGACGTTGCCATAGGCATAGATCATGGCTCCCGTGTGCATATAGAGCGTAGCTCCAGGGCGTATGATCAGGTCACCTGCCACAACAACAGTGTCGTATATGAGATAGGGCTTGTCGTTCTTAACAAGCCAGCGATCATATTGAACAAATTTCTCTTGGCTCTGGATGAGATGAACATCCTGTCCATAAGCCTGCAGATAGATAGTTTGTGCCTGCTGATTGACATGAAAGATAATGGTATCTTCGACCAGCACAGGCGTATTCACATCTTGTGGATCAATCTCAGCACGCACAAAGAGGAAGAGGCTATCCCCACCACGCAGGGTAATATCGCGCATGTTCTCTATTTGATTCTCGCCATCCAGGTTGATAAAGAAAGACTTGCCATTCTTTATCTCCACTCGGTCGATGAGCAAGGCGTTAGGATTGGGATTATAGACCATCATTCGCTTGGTGGATGAGCCAAAAGTGGTGAATACCGTATCAAATAGTAGCGAATCGTGGGAGAAGGTCAATTGTTGCGAGGGATCAGAGGAGAGAATATCCTCCTGACAGGCAGTCATGATCAGACATAGAAAGGCGCAGCACCCTATGATGCCTTGCCACAAGTGCGACCATATGCCTGATAGTATGCGCATTACTCAAAATTGAATACCAATGATATTTGTTGATTGGTCAAACGTGATAGTGCATCGGTATAGAAGTAATCGCCTGCAGGCAACTTCCAATCCTCTTTTTCACAATCGGCGGTAGGGGTCAGTACATTGTTAAAACCTAATCGATAGCGCAACTCGGGTGCTAACTTAAACCAGGGGAAATACACATCGCAACCTATACCGACCTCAAAGAAGTAGTCCATCGTCTTCTGCAAGATCACTTTCTCCTTGTTGCGTCCCAGGTCAAAACTCACACCGCCACCCAGTGTCACGAATGGTCGGCAGTTCACCTCGCGTTCGGATGACCACTTGAGATAGAGCGGTACGTCTATCGGCAGAGACAATACAGAGGGTTTATTGTCTGGGCAAGCAACACCTTTAATCTCGTTGTCTGGAATAGCATCATTCTGATAGGTGATGGTACGTTCACCGAAGTGCATGCCAGGGCAGAGTCGTAAACTCAGATAACGTGTGAGTCGCAAGTCGGCAATGAAACCCACAGAGAAACCCATACCCAAGTTGGATGTACGTGCATGGTAAATAGTACCATGTTGTAGCAACTGCACAGAGTCACATGCCTCCTCTACGTGGTAGGATAAGAGGTCCATGCCTAAGGAGAAACCAAAATGAAAAGGTTTGTCATCTGCATAGGGATTATTCTGTGCGTTAACTGGTTGCACCACCATAAGTAGCAGTACCAGCGGTATGAAAGAATATATTAGTCTAAATAGTCTATTCATCTGTATGTTGAGTTGTTCGGTTCAAAATCCATTCTACTGCTTGTCGATAGCCGTCAGTTCCTTTTCCTATCACGCTGTGTGCGCAGACATCGGTGAGCAGGCTGAGTTGTCGAAAAGGTTCGCGCTGTATGATATCAGACACATGCACCTCTACCACAGGTACGCGGCTACATGCCACGGCATCGCGCAGGGCAATGCTGGTATGGGTATATCCGCCAGCGTTGAGTACGATACCATCCACCTCTTGCCCATCACCAATCGCCAATACCCCATACTCATGCACCCAGTCTATGAGATCGCCTTCATGGTTGGACTGATGATACGCTATGTAGAGTTTGGGATAGGCACGTTGGATGTCCAGCAACACTTGTTCCATGCTGCGTGTACCATAGATTGCGGGCTCTCGTCGTCCCAGCAAATTCAGGTTCGGACCATTTAGTATCACTATCCTCATCACCTATATCCAATAACCAATATCCAATAGCCAATAACCTTACCTCATTCCCGTCACGGTCAGCAGAAACTCGTCGTTATCCTTGGTGCGTTCCATATAGGTCTTGAGTTTCTCCATGGCCTCAACGCTGTTCATATCGGTAAGTTCCTTGCGGATCATCCACATGCGTGATAGTACATCGGCAGGCAGGAGCAAGTCATCGCGGCGCGTAGATGAAGCAGGTATATCCACAGCAGGGAAGATACGTTTGTTGCTAAGTTTACGGTCGAGTTGCAACTCCATGTTACCAGTACCTTTGAACTCCTCAAAGATGACATCATCCATCTTGCTACCAGTTTCGGTCAAAGCGGTGGCGATGATGGTGAGACTACCACCGTTCTCAATGTTGCGGGCAGCACCGAAGAAGCGTTTAGGTTTGTGCAGCGCTTGTGCCTCCACACCACCCGAGAGCACTTTGCCGCTGGCTGGTGCCACCGTGTTGTATGCGCGCGCAAGGCGCGTGATACTATCTAATAAGATGACCACATCGTGTCCGCACTCCACCAGTCGTTTGGCTTTCTCGTGTACGATGTTTGCTACTTTCACGTGGTTCTCGGCTGGTTCGTCAAAGGTAGATGCTATAACTTCGGCGTTCACGGAGCGTGCCATGTCTGTTACCTCCTCTGGGCGCTCATCGATGAGCAGGACAATCATATATACCTCAGGATGGTTGTTCGCAATAGCATTGGCTATATCTTTGAGCAGTACGGTCTTACCAGTCTTGGGTTGTGCTACGATGAGTCCGCGTTGTCCCTTGCCGATAGGAGCAAAGAAGTCTATGATGCGCACCGAAAGTGGGTCGCTCTTGTCGCCTTTGCAGAGTTTGAATTTCTCATCGGGGAAGAGAGGGGTAAGGTTCTCAAAGGCTATTCGCTCTTTTGCGAGTGCAGGTGCGATGCCGTTGATACGTATCACCTCTTTCATAGGGAAATACTTATCGGTGTCACGTGGTGGACGGATAGTACATTCCACAGTGTCGCCAGTCTTTAGACTATATTGGCGAATCTGTTGTTGCGATACGTATATATCATCGGGCGAGGAGATGTAGTTATAGTCGGCACTGCGCAGGAATCCATAGCCATCAGGAGCGCACTCCAATGTACCGATAGCCGTGATGGTGTCGCCGAACGCCTCCACGCCCTTGTTGAGCATTTCCTCTTCGGGTGAGAGTTGTGGTTTGGGTTGTGGCTTCTCTTGGAGAGGGGTTATTTCTTCGCCATTGGCTATTTGCTCTTCACGTTTAGCTATTTGCTGGGTGATTTGTGCAATGCGGGCATTGACACGTGCTTGACGTTCCTCTTTGGTTTCGTTCTTGCGGCTTGGGGTATTGGGGTTCAGCTCTTTATTGGTTGCATCTCCTTCTACCACACCATTAGGTTCTTGCTTGGGCGCCTCATCAGCCACCACTTCGTTCTCCTTCATAGGCTCCGCGGTGGTAGTTGTTTCCTCTTCTTTCGTTGTCTCAACTGGCTCTACAACCACTTTTTTAGGACGTCCGCGTTTCTTGGATTTAGGTTGCTTATCGGCTTGGTTGGTAGGCTCTGTTGCTAACGCGGGGGTAGCTTCAGTAGTTTCTACTGATTCCTCTACAGCAATCTCCGCAGTTACCGTTTCCGTCATTTTTGCCTTACGATTTTTCTTCTTTTTCGCAGGTTGCTCAGTCTCTATTGTCTCTACGGCTTGAGGTTGTTCTGTCACTTTCTCTTCGATGACGGATGTAGATGCCTCAAACAAAGAAGGTTGCACACCGGAAACTACAGGTTTGGGTTGTGGTTGTCTGGCTTGTTCCTCTTTGATTTGCCCCATGGTCTCCTCTTTGCTACCAACGGTAGCGAGTACGCGATTACTCTTGAGGTTATCGGTATTCACTTTCTGGGGAGCATTTTGGATACGGGCGCGTTTGCCTTTTCTTCGTTCTTCGCGTGCCTCGGCGCGAGCTTGTACTTCTGCGCCATGTCTATCGGCTTGCGCATCTAATATTTGGTAGATAACAGATTGCTTATCAGCATTCTTACTTATTTTCAAGTCGAATGTCTGTGCAATCTCAGTGAGTTGTTCGAGCTCCATTTGCCCGAGTTTTCGCATATCGTATTGCATATAAAAGGTATGTAAAAAAATCTTGTTTGAGAAAATAGTTTAAGGAAAAACGCAACGCAGTATTTTGGGTTGAACAAACACATTTTTGCATTGCGACCGCAAAGGTAGTAAAAATAATTTACATACGCAAGAAATTCTGAAGAAATTCTTCTTTTTGATAGTTACATGCTACAAAAAACCGGCCCGAAGCCGGTTTTTTGTTTTTCTTTGGGCCCCCAGTAGCCAGCCCCCGGCAGCCTATCATCAATCTCTTGTTCCGTCACATCGGGGGTAATCGCTACAGCCCCAGAAGGTCTGTCCTTGTTTGGTACCTTTCTTGATCATGCGTTGGAGCATCGGTTTGCCACATTTGGGACAGAGCGGAGCATTGGCGGATAGTGCCTCTTGCTGGCGATGCTCCAAACGGGCTTGGGTGAGGCTCTCGGTGAAACCGCCCTTCTGCGTAAATTCCTCAAACAACTTGTCTATAAATGCAGATAGCATCTTCTCCATTTTTTTGCATAGTACAAATAGGGCATTTGCGCAGTCCGACATATTGTCGCCCATTACCAATGGCTCGTACAATGCTACTTGCATTTTGATGCGCTCCGCAGCATCATGTGACCAGTTGTTTTCCTCGTAGTCGGTGTGGATAAACGGTACCTGATGCAAGGCTTGCATTTGGGGGTGATTCATGTACCAGAGTTCTCCATTTTGCTCAATGATGAGTTGCATCAGGTCTTCCGAGAGTTCGATGACGCTACCGCGTGCAACATCCAAGAGACGCATCTCTGTTTCGGTAGAGGTACTATGTCGTGCGCGACCTTCGGCGATGTTGGCATAGACAGAACGTGCTGCCATATACATCTGGTCATAGTGACGACCTTTTGGGTCGTTCTGCGAACTTAGGAAGCGTTCACAGAAACGCCGTGTAAAGATGGCTATGCAGTGGGCTAACACCCACGCATCGAGCTTGTAGTAACCGCTGCAAAAGAATCGTGATGACATAATCTGTTTAATTTTGGCAGCCGGCAGCCGGTAGCCGGGAGCCCGTTATCTGTTTTTTTGGCAGCCGGCAGCCAGTAGCCGGTTGCCTGTTTTCTTTTTTGGTTTCCTGTCGCCGGTATCCAGCTACCAATTTTTATTTCACTTTTCGTCCAAAGAGGTCATACATGCTATCGCCTTTCAGGATATGTATTTGTCCATTGTGCATTACCTTATAAAGCTTTTGTCCTTGATTTACTCCTACATACTGCACATCAGTAGGATTATCGTTGACCGAATATACATACTCAGCAGTCCAACTCTTGGCAACGCCATCCTGTGTAGCATATGCACGGATAGTGGTAGGTTCGTTGAGTGTAATCTCCAATGGTACCTCGGTTGTTTGTATCTCAGAACCATTGATGGAATAGTGCAATGTAGCACCTGCGACCGCAGACAATATGGTAGTGGTGCCTTTAGCAACTACGCCTTCGCCTACAGAAGCAGCAGGCATAGGTAATTGAGCGATATAATCTGCAATATAATTGATATCATCTACATAAACCGTTGTTCCCGATGCTTTTACGCGTAAGCGTGCATGGGAATTAGCTACTTCTTCTGGTACAATAATTTGGAAACGTTTGAACTTGCCCGATAGAAATTCATCTTTGGCAATAGTACGAATACTAATCCAATCGGATGCAGGTTCCCATACGGAGTCTGTAGCAGATAGCACTACTGTGCCCAATTGATAACTGATATCCAAAGACTGATTGCTGGATGTAGCATACAAACTGACAGCCACAGGGTGTACAATAGCTGGAGTGATTACTTCATCGGCATTGCGCATCAGAGCAAAGATAGGAGCACCCGATTTGGATATATAGCTGAGTGTTGTATTACTTTTGGGATTACCTTCCCAGAGATTGACATCGGAGCAGTCGTTTTGTACGATATGTCCGCGTTTTGTGCTGATAGACAATGTGGCTACATCGCTGGTGCCCATGTGTGAGGTAATAGCAAGTGCTTTCACTATATAGTCTGCGCCTGTGGGCAGAGCAACTATATTCCCTGAAGCACTACTAGTAGATGGTTCTGTACCATCGGTGGTGTAGTAGAACACAGCCCCTTCGGTGAGGGAAGATAATTCTATATCTACTGTACTGGGTGCATAATATACTGTATCTGTGCCACTTGCCACATATTCTACAGCGGGGTCAATGGCAAAGGTAGGCGAGAAGGTTCGTCCGTTGTAGGAAGTCCATGCGATATTATATATACCCCATACCGATGTCTCTCCGCTAACAGTCTCAAGCGCAGTGATAGCGATGGTGCTAACATTGGTTTGGTTGAGAGTAGCGGTAACAAGATATGACTTTTTGTTGCTTGGAATGTTCACAGTTACTTCTACCGAATAGTCGCCTGCCGATACACGGAAAGTGCGATCACCATAACCCGTGCCTGTACGCATACCTTTGACATAAAAGGAGATAGTGCCCACGCCATCTTCTGTTTGCTCGTTGGTAAGATTGCCATAGAGCCCGTTGCCAGACACACCTGCTGATACGGTAAGTGTGCGATAGCCACCAGTGGTGCAGTCAATGGCTCCTACAGCTTGCCATGGCATACCATTATCGCCAGTGAAAGAGATGTGGTCGGTGTATTCGTAGTAGTCTTTTGTTACATTGGCCAAGGACTCGGAGCCCGCAGCCCACACGGAAATGCTTGCCAATAGTGCAAGAGCGATACTAAAAAACTTATTCATTGCATATAGTTTTACGGAGTTTAACGATACGAATAACGATGTACGCGAGAGCGCACAATAGCAGGAAGACTATTCCTTCTCCTACAGGTGTACCTGGGTCACCAATATCTCCTTCTGGACCTACTCTCTTTGGTCCTGTAGGCGCATATCCAGTGCTACTATTACCAGTATCTGTACCATAGTCGCTTTCGCTGACAGGCGCAGTGGCTCCTACAGGCGTAATCTCCGAAGAGTATTCGCTGTGGGATGTGGTCATTGCACTGGTAGAGTGAAAAGATGATTGTGCTTGGCGTTGCTCTGTATTGGAATTAGAGTACAACTGTGCTTGGCACATAGGAGTGCCAAGCCACAGTAGAACAGTGAGCAACATACAGATGCGGGATAGATAAGTGATTGTATTCATTGTTGTAGTCATTTTACGAGGTTAATATTTGAATTAGCGAATGATTGTTTTGTGTGTAAATTGTTGTTCAGTAGTAGTAATCACCACATTATATACGCCTGTAGCAGGTGCTTGGAAAGTGATTATGTCTGGTACATTCGCTTGTTGATACAATACTCGTCCGAGTACATCAATGATTTGCACTTCGGCATTATCAGGTAGTTGTTGGATCACTATTTGTCCATCTACTATAGTGATAATAGGTGCGCCATCGGTGAGGTTGTTGATATCGGTTGTAGTTTTTTGCTTTCTGCGTATATCAAGACTATAGCCATTGATTAGTCCTGCTTGTTGAACTTGAACGATATAGTCAGCATATAGCAAGTTAGCTACGATTTCGCCATTGTACAAGAGATATACGGCTTCGGCATCTGCCAACTGACTCGCATCCTCTAAGATACTGATGGTATATTCACCTGCTTCAGGAACAAACAACCCAAGAGGAATATTTTGTGCTAAACAATCTGGCAGCGCATTATATGCCATCATTTCATTATTTGCAGCGCGTGTGAAGAGTTGTGGTTTGCGGTCTTCCGCATACATCTTCATGAGGTCAGCAGCAATCTCATAGTTTTCTGTATAGCGGTCATTAGCCAATACGCCTGCATTGTCGGTCAATGTAGCATCTGCGTTCGTTACCACCAATTCTACTATGATAGTTGCCTGTGTGCTTGCAGCACTGCGTGCTTGTATCTTATCCAATGTGCGTCCACCCTTGCTATAAGTAAGAGCAATATCGTCGTGCGATTGACCATCTGTTGGATCCATAGCTTGTACAAAGTATGGTTTGAAAGGTTCCAATTTGACAGACGCTGCTGATACTTGTGTATAAGTGCGTGAGTCACCACCATCTGGAATAGATACATAGACAATAGACGATGTGGCATAATCATCTGTTTGACTACCCATCATGAGACTATTATTGTTGGTGGTTCCATCTCCGTTCTGCGAGCTAAAGAGACTGATATATGGCAAACCAGTGAAGTTCCATCCTCGATGACGGGGTTCGCAATTGAGGTTGTCTGGCCAGTTAGAAATATAGGTAGTTTTAGCATCATTGCCACCTTCGGTGTACTCTGTGTTTTCTACTGGTGGGAAATAGATAGACTTCATTTGTCCCTGCCACTCTGTCGTGAAAAGTCCGATAATATATCCTTGGTGCGCTTTTAACGTTGCGCTTGCATCTAACTTCTTCCAGAACTTAGAAGTAGCACCTCCCGCGTAATTATCACCTTCTTGTTGGCGAGCTTCCCCATCGTAGTACTTGATTCCCCAATCTGTCCAATACTCACCCATGCTCTTACCATTGAGTTGATAAATTGATGATACCTTGCAATCATATGGCAATGAGAATGGATACCAGTACATATCATCAATGCGCTTGATATGGATAATCTCTTCTGCATGGATAGAACTACCGTCGTTGTTAATGATAGCATAACCTACCTCATCGTTCTTTGCATACATGTGCAATCCTTCGAGTTGCATATTTAATCCTGCAGGAATTTCAAACTTAGCAGTTGGATATACTTGCATAGTACGGAATTCTTCTCTACCGTCTTCAATATGAGTAAGTTTTGCTCCATCGCGGATTACTACATCGCACTCGGCGCAGATTTCAGGTGAGAGGACATTTTCTGGTGTTGGTTCAACAAAGTATCGTGTGTCATTAGTTGTTACATCTTCATCCACCACGATAGGTACTTTATATTCAAGGTAAGCGCTTACATTTTCCACTTCTACTCCATTAACTACATCAGTAATGAGTACTTCGATAAGCAATGGATGGCAATAGAAGTTCGGAACATCTACACCTTCTACCAACCAAGAACCATCAGGTTGTTGTACAGCAGATTGAAGTCCCTCTAAGTCTGTCCATGCGTTGTAGTAAGATTCATAATCATAGCCACCTACGTATGTAAAGTTTTCACAAGATGTCTCTTCTTGGTTGCCATCTTGTGGCACATGTGCACCACGCCATTCAGTAGGATAGTCATTTTTACCGAGGGTAAACATATCTCCTACATTTTCATTAATCGCTTTGTAGCCCGATTTAACACTTTCCTTTCTGATAAGCAAGCATCGGTTGGTAGAAAGTACATAGCCACAATCTTTGTAAAGTGTAGCGTTCAGGTGTTCTCCTTGGTCGCCATACCAACCAGCAGCATCGCCTTTTTCTGTTTTCCCGTTGCAAGTCCATGTCCATGATCCAGTAGCAGAGATGTCAGGTTTGTTGTTATTTTGGCGGGCTCCGATGATATCCAACAACCACCACTTATTGCCACCTTCATCAATGTATGTACGCCAATTTAATGTATGTGGGTCGCCGTTGCTGTCAAGTTCTACACTTTCTGTTGGTGGATTGTCCGCATCTCCATCAATATCTTTACGAACAAGCAAAAGGGCATCGTTACCAGAGAAGGATAGTGCAGGGTCACTGGAGGACATTGCTACCCAATTGGTCATATCGGCTTTGCTTTGTTCGCACTCGCCCACTTGGTCAGATGTGTAAACAATCAATTCTTCATTTGGATAAATATAACCAGATTCGATATTACCCATTTGTGAGAGGTCTAATCCACCTTCGATATTCCAATCAGTTCCCTTTCCGTTGGAACGCCAAACGTAAGTATTTGCAAGTGATATTTTCTCTTTTGTTGGGTTGTATATTGCCCAAAGTTTTTTGTGCATATATGCCTCGTAGTATTTAGAGAAGAATATCTCTTCTCCGATATTATCTTCTATCTCATCCTCTTGTCTTTCTCTGCTTATGACAATCTGTACACCATCACCTTCTACATTGTGTTCAATGTTTAATGAAGTATTAGTAATATCGGTTACATCAATAATTGGCAAATCAGGGTCGACCCCGGCTGTTACAGTCCATGTAATGATACCAGTAGCAGGTGTGGATAGTCCCTTGGTGGTGAAACTAATGGTACATGTGCCCGTTTCGCCTCCTTGATCCGTATTGAGCGGAGTAAAGGTGAAGTTTACTACACCACCTTCTTTTGGTAATTGTGTCGTATTGAGTGTGATACGCTCGGTGCAACTATTGCTGATATAAATATCGCTATACACATCTTTCACGGTCAAGGTCATAATACCATTGGTAGAATTACCTACTTGACAAGTGATAGCCACATCGTTAGGTGTGATGACTGGTGCACCTGCTTCTGTAGTTTGGAAAGTAATCGGGTTGGATGAACAACCAGCGGCATTTTGAATCACATAGGTGTATTCAGTATTACCGCTCAAGTCTGTGAGTGCGAGATTGCCTGCAGCACTGAGGTCTGCTATGTCAATAGAGAGGTATGGCTCATCGCTTTGACCGATAGAAGTGCAAACTAATGATACGTCATCAAGATAGAAATAACGGAATGTTCCACTTGAGGCACCAATGGCAGGACATGCCGTGATGGTGGATGTCACTTCAAACTCATGGGTTAACTGTACATAAGTATTGTTGCTATATACTGTCACAGGAGTTGATACGGTATATACATGTTCAGAATCATTTTCTCCTGTAATAATACCCAATGAGAAAAGTTGCGTTTTATCATCGCGGCCATCAGCCATTGGCATTTTAACCCATGCACTCATGCGATAAGTACCAGGAGTGAGTGTTATATAGTCTGCGTACATGACTGACTGACCGTGGAAATTATACAGTGCGCGACCTTCAGCAGTAACATATAGACTATAATTTCCGTCATGTGCTTCTGATTGACTGTTTTTGATTGTATATTGGTCAAACGAGTGTGCAGCACCTACTTCACCATTGTTGATACCATTGCTCCAACCAGCGTCGAGTGAACCAGTTTCGAAGTCGCCGTTTACAATGAGTTCACGGTTAACGACACCATTCTTGTAGAGATGGAGTGTACCGCTCTTATCATCGCCAAAGTCAAGGGTAGTTCTCCAGTTGGCTTGTGCCGATTCATTGGTGATATTAGTAGCAGGCAATGCCATTGTACCAAAGCCCGCAGGGCAGTCGCTGGAAACGATATTGAGCACATAGTCGTTGCCTTCAGCATCAGTAATAGTGAGTGTACCTTCGGTGGTATTGGCATCGGCAAGGGTCAGTATGATAGAACCTGATACAGCACCTGTGCCAGTAGTGTAATTTATTCCGCTATCGTCCATGCCATAACCATTAGAAACAGATGCGTTGATATCGCACGCAGGCACGTGCGTACCTTTTACATAGACGGTAGTCTCTTCGCCACCGAGTACTGTTGTTTCTGTGATTTCTGTTGTACATGCTTCATCGCTGTAGAATTTGAGTTCAGGTACTCCATTGTATGTGGTCACTGCAATCTCGTTGCTGGTATTGCTGCTTCCATCCGTAACAGTGTAGTAGTAGGTGGTGTTGTCAGAAAGACCTGTAAACTCTGCACTACCCGCAGAGCAGGAAGCAGTCTCGGTGGCTACGGAGTTGATAGAGCCAGATGCTTCAATCTTGATGGATGAAATGTAAACATTCTTCTTATTGGTAGCGATACTACCAGTCTCGAAACCGAGGAAACGAATACGGTCATCGCCTGACAATCCTTTAACAGTAAAGGTGGTTGTTCCGTTTGTCAGTTTCTTGAAAGTAGTCGTTTGACTATCAATTATAACTGATTTATCTGTTATAGTTGGAGTAGTATTCTTTGTTAATGAATTACCATTATCCATGACATAGAAGTATGCTCCTGCTCCAGCGTCTGCAGTTTGTTGATACAATGTAACTGTAATGGTGTAAATGGTAGATTCACTAATGGTTCCTAATTGACTCAATAGTGGAGAGAATAAGTTGTAGTATTTAGGGGTGCTTACATCACTAATGAGTAATCTGGTAGAAGCATCGATAGAAGGTGCTCCTGCTTTCGTACCGTCTATATTAGTAACCCAATAGTTGCTACTTAAATTAGATTCTCCTACATATTGTAGATCTTTTACTTCTGTTGTAGAGAAAGTAGTTTTATCAATTAAGGTGGAAGTACCTCCTCTCGTATATACATTCACAGTTACATCGCCAGTGCAATCGGCAGCGTCAATCCAGTTGGCGGTGAAGCCCGTTTGTGTGATTGGGCAGGCAGCGAGGGCGGTAGGAGCATCGCAGTTCTCGGAGTAAACGAAGTCCATGTGGCAGTCCATATATGGTAAGCCATTTTGGTCTGTCATCACTTGGTTGGTATTCTCCCAAGAAAGACGATAGGTGTGCCCCACTATCATATTTGAGCGGCAGGTAGAATTGAGAGTAATCTTTGCGACGCCACCGTCAGAACCTTCTCTTGAGAATGAGAGTGACTCGCCAGTATTGAGGTCTATCAATGTGAAATTGGTTTCGTTCAATTCTAAAGTAGAAGATATCGCATCTCCATCTTTGTATAAAGGATATGATAGATATATCTCTGGTTTCCAACCTTGTTTATTCTCATCCACCAAGTTCTCGCAGAGGATTTTAGGAGTAGCATCTGTGAACGCATAGCTGCCTCCGTCGAATTTTTGCAATGCCAAACTATGCAATGTGATTTGAACGCCTACATACTGAGGATCACCTTTACCATTATCAACAAATGATGCACCATCAGAAATGAATTGTAATACTGCTTCGTGTACGCCCTCCGTTGCATCTTCAGCTGCCATAGAAACAGTAACCACACCTTCTGGAGTAATGGATGCTTGTATATTGGAGTTGGTCCTTTGTTCAGCAACGCTGACGCTCAATGGATTCCACAAGTCACTGATAGTTATGCTCTTGCTGTTGTCGCTAAACGCTTGTCCTGCTGTGCCTGTATATTTCCATGGTGTTTCTCCACGGTCAATAGTTGGATTAGGAACAACGAATGAGCCTGTTTCTTGGCAAGCAGTGCCTGTTGTTACTTTCGCACGAATATATACGGTTTGTCCGCGATAGGTAGCCAAAGGCAATTGTGCTTGCAATTGAGTTGCTTCTTCGCTATTGTTGCAATCTTTTATGAGTGTAACAGGCAAGTCAGTCCATGTGTTTTGATCCAAACTAATCTCATACGCCGTTGTACGGTCGTTCTTGAATTGTATAGTAGCATTCGTAGCATCAATTGCCATAACTGTTACTACAGGGGCAGCGTAGTATGTACAGGTTGTACCATTGATAGGCAACAGGTAGATAGACTTCTTGGTTGTTGCTGCTGTTGCACTATATTGTCCCACGCGGTTTGCACCACCTGCTGTAGTATATGCCAACACATTGGTCGTCAAACTGCTATGTACATGCATATTGTATTGTTTGGTGTTCCAATCCACTACATCCAAGAACCATTTTTGTTTTTCAGATGCCGCGAACGATGCGTTTTGAATATTAGTATTGCTACCATCGCTATCCACATTGGTACTTGAACCATATAGGTAGTAGTCGCCACCTAATGGCACAGACTTATAGCTCATCGTTTGTGGGTTGGTGTTCACATTGCCTGTTCGTGCAGCTGCTTGATATACCGCACGCGCTGGTACATCGCTTGCCATCGTAGGCGCAGTTGTATTATTCACACTAATTGGATATGGGGCAAAGGTTCCTAATCCCGAACATGCGTCACCCCATGGTGCAATCATGTCAGCAGGTACGGCAAACCAATCGCCACTACCGTTGGTAACTGCAATCACAAATTGCTCAGGTAGTGAGCGACCTTCCAATTCGTAGGTAGCTGTGTTGTAAACAGTAGTGCCATTATGGCGATATACTTCTACGGTCAATGTAGCCGTTTCTGTGGTATTGGCTTGCGTAGGTTTGTAAACAATACCAATATTACCCGTCCAATCAGGATTGCTGATGTTCGTACCAAGAGTTAGGGCGTTTGCAGTACCTTCTCCTGTTGTGCCACCTGTTTTGATTTGGAAAGCAGCATTATTGGTATAAGCGCGAATACTTACATTAGCATTATCGGCATTAGTAGTGAGGAATGTACCAGTGACGGTCAGTTCGGTTGCCGCCTCTACCCATATACCATTAGCAGCGGTGATTTGTATTGGGTTGCCTGTGATAGTCACATTTGCCGAACAAGTGCAAGCACCTGTGAGATTGATAACCTGTTGTGTGCTACCGCACTTGAGTGTAAGTGTACCAGCCACATTACCAGTTTCACTTTCGATTGCTTCGTAGCGCACATAGATTTGGTCGGTCACTTTTTCGGTGATACCACCAGAGAGTGTTAGGTTGGAAGTACCGAAAGTGCTATTATCTGTACTGATAGTGAATTTTCCGCTACCATCGGTTGTAGCAACAGTGGCAGTGATACTATTGGAAGTCAGATAACGACTATTGATTTCTACTTCTTGGCTTGCACTATTCTGACCACATGTAGGCGTGAAAGTCAGTTCCTCCGCACTTACTTGCAGGATTGGGTTAGCAACGACATTGATGGTTGCGGAGCCAGTCTTTTGGCAGCCATAACTTGTTTCTGTGAAATTACCCGTTACGGTATATGTACCTGCTTTGGTAGCGGTGAAATTGATGTCGTATGCTGTTTGCTTGTAGGTTACACCCAAAGCAGCCCAATCAAGACTTGCACCATCAGCAGGAGAAACAGTTGGCTCGTAGTAGCGACCACTTCCTCCGCCCGTTTGGCTAATGTTAACGGTTGTAGAAGCATTACCATCAATATCGAGTTCAAGACTTGCATCGGCAGGTGTAACTGTCACAACCGCAGGTGATTGACAGCAAGAGGTAATGAAAGAGGTGTAGTTCGCTGCACTGCCAGCAGACCATGTAATTTGAATTTCATCCAAATACATTGCATTACTATTAGAACGCAGACCGATGTATTCGTAGTCGCCATCGATTGTGAGTTCAGTAGAAGTGCCACAAACAATAGTACCAAGAAGAGTACCTTGTGTGCTTGTAGTATATAAATCCGTTGCTGCAGAGTAAGCAGTATTCTTGCCATAAACATTCAAGGTACGACCATCAGTGGTGCCTGAGTTCCACGACACAACCACCTTGGTTGCTTTTCCGCCTGAAGTAGTGGTTACAATACCTGCAGTACTTTTATCTGAACGCAATTGGATATATGTTTTATCACTTCCTCCGCCAGAACTATTTCCCGCATAAACAGCATCGGAATTAGATGTTTTTCCGCTCCAATCTGTATAACTTGTTCCAGTAATTCCTATAAGCTCACGAGTAAGTATGTCAGTTTCCGTTGAAGTAATACCTTGTGTTCCAGCAGCAAAGACTGCGTGATATTCGAGATCTTCATCACTAACTGTAGCAGAGGTAACGAGGTCGGGTTTTTCATCTGTTGAGCCATTGATTGGGTTTATAGTCCAGCCAATGAAGTGAGGATAATTTTCTGTGTCACAACTTGTTGGGTCTGTAGTAGGAAAAACAACTGTGGCACCACTTTCCAAGTCAGCAGGTGTTTCATATGGACTACCATTGCTGTAGAAGGTTACGGTGTAAACCTTTGTCCACTGCGCGGTATAGGTGAGGTTGGAAGTGCCCATTGTGG
Source organism: Paludibacteraceae bacterium (assembly GCA_045579505.1). GTDB lineage: Bacteria > Bacteroidota > Bacteroidia > Bacteroidales > Paludibacteraceae > Colicola. Next base: position 167,449 of record JAZNMH010000011.1, on the reverse strand, counting down.
TTGCAGGTTCAACGACAGCCGTACCATTGTGCCAACCATCAAAACGATAGCCCTCGCGAGATGGGACGGCTGGTTTGATGATTGTAGCACCTACTGCGTATGATTCTAATTTCTTGGAAGAGCCGTCTGTCCACAGACCTTCACCTGCATCCCATGTTACCCAATAATGCTCGCTATCCAAACATTCGCGTTTGTAGAATTTAAGGGTTTGGTTTTGAACATTGGAACTTTCTAATGCATAGTGATGCCAATATTTCGTTTCTGCATTCACTGCAACAGCTAGGTATTTATTCAGTCCATAATGCTTAAGGTATCCATTTTCTATTGTAAACTTATTAAATTCATTATTTCCTACTCCGACGTAATTTGCTGTGCAATAAAGCCACTTATTTGTTATCCCATTAGGATAAAAAGTAAGTGTACCATCACCATTTTTAGAGATGTTCCATACAACCGTTTCTGCTACGGAGTTCGCTGCAAGGTCATTCGTAGTAATTGTGTTTGCGCGTGGACCACTTGCTCCTCCATCATTAGCCATTGTAAAGAGTGTTTCTCCCCATTCCATCACGACCAACACCTCATCCTCAGGTTCAATATCACCTATCTCTACTTCCACCCAGCGGCAGTTGGATGGGTTGACGGTGAGGGTGTAGGAGGCTGTTGAGCCTGCGTGCGTACTTGTTTCGGTGAAAGTAGCTGTGATGGTAGTTGTACCTGCCGCTACGAGAGTGATATCGCCATTTGCATCAATCGTTGCTACACCTGTATTTGAACTAGAGTATGTAACTGATTCTTTGATTTCCTCTGGCAAAATGGTCAATGTAGGGAACTCATTATCTGCATCAATGGTTGCAGTATAAGAATCTGCTGACCAAGTGAGTGAGGTTGCTGTTTTGTTTGATGTCCATTGAGCGTAGAGATTAACATCGGTACCATCAAGGTCAATATTGTCACCTTGTTCGTAATCAATACCAGAATCATCGGCTTTGGTGTCCCAATGAGAGAATGTATATCCATCGCGAGTGATAGTTGGAAGGGTGATACTTTCATCTTCTGTAGTTAGTTTATATACATCATTTTCAAATGTCCATTCACCATCCCCAATCGTACCTCCATTTGGGTGCAAAGTAACGGCCGTTTCTTCGCTACACGAAGTACGGTAGTCGGTGAGGTTTTTTTCTGTCCATTTTGCGTAGAGAGTGACAGTTCCATTGTTGGTAGATGTTAAGTTGCTAACTGATTGTCCGTCAGTATATGCAACTGAACCATTAGATGTTGTTGACCAACCTGCAAACGTATGACCATATTTTTCAAAGGAATTGGCAGTCAGTTCTTGAACGATATCGTAAGTGAAACTTTGGTCGTTCATAGAACCACCTGTATTGCCATTACCATTAAACTTTACCGTATATTTATTAGCTGTCCACTTTGCATATAGAGTAATGTCAGCATTAATTGTAGCACCTGCAGTGGCAGCAGTAGTCAATGTGGAGTTAGTATACCAACCAGCAAATGTATAACCAGTTTTGGTTGTTGTAGGCAATGGATTAGGCAACTTAGTTCCTGTAGTTGAAGATACTGCAGTACCACCATTGGTGTTGTAGGTTATAGTGTAGCCTGAATCATAAGTAACAGTTAATATTTTTATTCTTCTGTTGCCACTTGAACCACCAATTGTAAATTCTATAGATTTAGAAGTACCACTCCATGTCCCACTAGAGTAAGTACCTACGTTTGTAGATATAGTATTAGAGCCATCGCTGCTACCAAATGTAATAACAATTTTGGTAATGTTACTTGTACTTGTTACGGTAAATTTATTTCCTCCGTAGCATCGAATAGCAGAACCTGTTGAATAATATTTAGGGGCATTGCTATTTGTACCTGCTGTAAAAGAAACAGAAAAGCCAGTTCCTGTATAACTAGACACTGCATCGCCACTTCCATATCCCTGTTGAGAAAAATCTACAGTTTCTTCCGCTGCCCACGCAGTAGTTACTCCGAGGGTGAGGAGGGTTAAGACAAGTGCCAATCGCTTTGCGAAATTCGTATATATAGTATGTAAAGTTTTCATAATCATTTCATTTTTAATTGGTTAATACTATTTATTTCCTTTCGCTTTATTCATTAACATAATCCGCAAAGACGGCGTGGAAGGTTGTTGCTTTTGTAATAGTTGGCGAACCTGAAACCGTTGTGAATAATACATCTGGAGCTTCATTCTGTGGTGTTGCAATAGGATCAGTAGTCCAACCAACGAACTTATCACCGCAATGGTCTTCTGGATCTGGTGCAGTAGGCAAAGTGGTTACTTTATCACCATTATATACTTGTGTAGTTGGAGAACCTACGTTATAATCAGTATTATTAACTTTCCATGTGACGGTATGTTGAGCAAGCGGAGTCCACTGTGCTGTTAAAGTTACGTTCATTGCGGGCATGGTGTAAGTAGAACCTGCATCGTAAGTCGTTGTCCCATCGTTCCAACCTGCAAAACTATGTCCTGCTTTTGAAAATCCTGATGATGCAGCAAGTATAAAAGTACCACCAGCTGCTACATTTGCTTGTGTAGGTTTTGTTCCCGTTCCGCCATTCAAATCGTAGATTACGGTGTATGTGGTAACGGCAGCGGATGCCGCAACTACTTTAATTGAGTGGCAGTACATACGTCCCTTAGAAGCCGTAACTGATTCAATCTTAATTTGTTTTATGGTCTTCGTGTCAGTTAATGATACATCATAATCCGTTGGAGAACTCGCAGGAGTAAGAGTTTGAGTGGTTGTACTATTATCTGTATAGGTGACAGTTACTTTTAGTGTTTTGTTACTATCGTAATAAGCTGCTTTTACCACTAACTTAGAAGCCTTGATTTGTGCATCCGTAGCAAGGGTCATACTAACATTACCCACAACGTTGGAAGAACCCAATTTTACTCCATAACCATCTTTTCCATTATATGCTCGATTTGCAGAAATGGTGGAAACATTTGCACCTCCAGATGATATTAGGGAGTTAATAGTTGTCTGAACACTTGAGCCATCGGTATTACTACCACTTGTTTTGAAAGTGATTGTATAATCCGCCCACACTTCAGCACTTACGCATAGGGTTAGTAACATCACGAGCAAGAGGCGGAGGCGTGCCACGCTCGATAGTAGTTGAGTTGTTCTTGCCACAAAGGCAGAAGATTGTAGATTTGTCATCATATCTTTAATGTTTTAATTAATTCAAACCAACGCACCACGAGGTGCAAACAATATAAAGCGATCTTTGACGTATTGACATATTTTTGGAAATAAAAACAAACGGTAACCTATTTGGATTACCGCTTGAAATGATAAATGTATAGTGGGCTATGATGTTACAACGGCAAACTATTCTCTTTGGTGAGAAAATCCATCAGGTTGAGAATCAACACACCATTCTCCATTTGATGGGTAGGAGTCATATCCGCAGTAATAATCACTTTTAAGAAATTATCATTGATGCGCATGAGTGATTGCAGTTCTTGCTGAATCTTATCATACGATGGCATCGAATATGCAGATTGAATATAACAACGTTTATACCCATTGTTGCATACAAAATCCACCTCTAATCGTTTGTGTTGGCGTTTGCCTTCGACTTGTTCTTCGACTTCAACAACACCAACATCTACTGCACAATCTCTACGAAGTAATTCTGTATAAATGATATTTTCCATCAAATGAGTTTCCTCTGTTTGGCGAAAATTAAGTCGCGCATTACGCAAACCAATATCAGTAAAGTAGTATTTGCATGGTGAACCTATATATTGTTTACCTCGAATATCGTAACGTTTCGCCTCCGAAATCAGGAACGAATCAAGCAGATATCCAAGATACTGATTAACGGTTCTGCTATCTAATTTAAATCCTTTAGTTACAAATGTATTGGCTAATTTCAACGGATTGGTTAGCGAACCTATAGCAGAGGCTACAAAATCAATCAATTGACCAAACTCTTCTACTTGTTGGATACGATAGCGATCAAGTATATCTTTCAAATAGGTGGTACGAAATAACTGCTTAAGGTATTTTGTCTTTTGTGCCTCATCGGTCATAAGAACCACTTGTGGCAAGCCCCCATAAAGCGAGTATTCCCTCCACAAATCAATCCACGATTTCTCGGGAAATGCCTCATGCAGTTCTGCCACACTTAAAGGATAAATGCGTATCTCATCGCCACGACCACGGAATTCTGTGATTACATCAGTTACTAAAAAACGCGAGTTGCTACCAGTAACATATACATCATATTTTCTGCGTTTGAGTAGTGTGTTAAGTATCTCCTCAAACTCACTCATCAGTTGTACTTCATCAAGAATGACATAGTACTGACGGTTGTCATTGGAGCGTTCCTCAATGTATTGTAGCATTACCATAGGGTCACGCAATGGTTTGTTCTTTGCGTCCTCTAAGTCAATTTGTAAAATACAATCTGCTGATACACCTTGTTTCAACAAGTGATTAACAAACAATGTATTTAATAAATACGATTTGCCACTACGGCGCAAACCTGTTATGATTTTTATCATATCATTACATTTGCGCATAATCAGCTGATTTACATAATGTTGCCGTTTAAACTCTTTCATAATTTTGCAAATTTCGGTGGTTTTCCACCATTTTTCGCCACAAAGGTACTAAAAAATATCCATATATACAAGAAAATCAGAGAGAAAAGTTTGTTTTATGCAAATTTCGGTGGTTTTCCACTGTTTTTTTGCAATTTGGCTAATCCAAATTATGTCAACATTTCAAAGACCACTTCGCGTTCGGCAACATAGTCGCGATGACTGATGCTTTGCATCATTAGGCGACATGTGCCTCCGCTCTCCCCACTCACCCACAAGGTTCGTGGGGACTCCAATGTCGAACCGAAGTTCGAAAATATATGCCTATTCGTCGCTTTGGCGACAAACGATATATACGATAATAATTTAAATCATATTGATATGAAACAAAATCTACTTTTCAATCAAGCAAGTGCATTAGGCAAACGCCTTGCAATGGTATTAACTATGCTCCTTATCGTCGGAATCGGACATGCATGGGGTGCGACTTACACATTAGATCAAGCATCTCTAACTACTTCAAAAAACGCCTATCAAACATCTGATTACACGCATACTGCAACGGATGGATCCAAATGGGTGCTAAATGGATATGGTATTATCACGACATCTCCAAAACATATTCAGTTAGGTAAAGCGAGTAAGAATTACATAAAAACCCCTACTTGTAGTGGTAATATTACCAAAGTATCAATAACATTTGCTAAAGCTTGTAGTTATTATGTCGCGATATGGGATATGAATAACGATAAAGCATCAAGCACGGTTGCTAATAAACCAACTGCAAACAGCACTACAACTTTTACTATCTCGGGCGAGCACAAACAACTGCAGGTTATTGCAACAAGGACAACTGATGGAACAAACATCACGGGTTCGAATGCAGCAGCGTATATATCTTCAATTACAATTACCTACGAAACTGCTGCATCTTACACTGTCACTTACAATGCTAATGGTGGAAGTGGAACAATGTCTAATAGCACAGGTAGTTCCATTAAGATTAAAGAGTGTACTTTTACAGCACCTGAATGTAAGCAATTTACTTCATGGAATACGGCGGCTAATGGTAGTGGAACTTCATATGCTCCTAATGCTACGGTTGCGACCAATCTAACATTATATGCGCAATGGGAAGATCTTCCTTTATATACTGTCAAACTTATGGATAATAATGAAGTCTTGACATCTTCATGCAATACTCCAATTACTCTTCCTTCTCGTGATGGTTGTGATGGCTATGAGTTTGTAGGTTGGACAAAGAGTTGGTCTGTTGCTCAAACCACTTGGACAACTACTGCTCCTACCATTATTTCTAATGGTAGTTATACTCCAACCGCCAATGAAAGTCTTTATCCAGTTTACACAAAGACAGAAGGTGGTGGCAGTGAGCCAACAGCTTATTCGGCAGGAGATGAAGGCGATTTCGTTATAGCATCCTACAACACTTCAAATAGCAAGTGGTATGCCATACCTGAAACTCCAACATTAAGTAGTAGTAAAATTGCAGGTGTAGAAATTACTGTTAGTCAAACTGCTGGAGGTGTTAACTATGTATCAACGGCTAATGCAGAGGGATATACATGGACAATTGCTGATGCTACGAATGGTCAAACCATATCCGATGGCACCAAATACATATATCATAGTAACGGTGGTGCTTCTGGAACAAACTTAGCATATGGAACCAGCACTGCATATACTTGGAAAATTGAAAAAGAAAACAACGGATTGACTTTTAAAGGTATGAATGCTTCTACGACCAATAGTCGTGGATTGCTATTCAACGGCTCCGTTTTTGGTGGCTACGCCTTGAGTCATGAAGATGCTTCAGGGTATTATCGTATTCAAGTATTGCCTATCGGAGGCGGTTCTACGACCTATTACATCTCAGTTCCCGATTGTATCACAGAAACGGCCGTTTCTGTGCTACCAAAAATCATGAAATTTTGGCAGTCTATCTTCGGGGTATCTTCGGGGTAAAACAGGGTACCGTCACGTACCGGGTGGTATCGTGGTGGTATCGTTACATCACAGATGCACAAAAATAGATTTTCATCATATCAATATGTCAAAGATCACTTTCGCGGCAAAGCCGCTATTTAGGTTAAAGGTTAGAGGCGAAAGGTTAAAGGCAAGAACCTCATCGCTTCGCTCTGAACCTGTAATTTATTTTCGTGAGCAGAGGTCAAGTCAATGACCAGTGCCTTCGTCGGAATGTACTTGCGAGAAGAAACTCATTTACACGAGTTTGGCTCGCCGTCATTCCTCCTCTTAAATCGAACTCGTGAAGTTCGATTTAGGTTGTTGGTAATTCCCCTTTCGGGGGGGGGGTATATTGTTGTTTCGTTTGATATATATGAGTTAGTTTTTGCGCATTTCAATTTCTTTCACAGTTCGTTCTACTACTTCCTCTAATTGGTATGTCGCGACGCCAAGCGGTTTGTTTATGTCTTGCAATGACCACTCTACGATGGTGTTTTTAGCCGTTTTGCAAATGAGTAATCCTACTGTAGGGTTATCTCCGTCACCGCGCAATAGTTTGTCAGCAGCAGTAACATAGAAATTAAGCTTTCCTGCAAACTCGGGCATAAACTTTACTGCTTTCAGTTCGATGATTATATAACGCTTTTGCGGTATATGGTAAAATATCAGATCAGGAAAGAAAGTAGTTTCATCATCAATACACAATTCTAATTGTCTTCCTACAAAAGCAAATCCTTGTCCAAGTTCCAATAAGAAATGTGTGATGTTTGTTACAAGTGCATCCTCCAAATCCTTTTCGTTATAATTCTCCTGAAGCGTTAAGAACTCAAAATGATATGGATCCTTGAATAACTGTTGTGTTACTTGACTTTGTTCCGCTGGTAATGTAGATTCAAAATTCGAACAGATAGCTCCCTGAGCCTGAAAGAACTGCGAATCCATTTTAGCATTAAGTTGCGGTCTTGACCAACCCAACTCAGCAACTTGTTTGGCATAGAACAAAGCTTCGTCTAAAGTGGTAGAACGACTAACGATGTCTATATGATGTCCCCAAGGAATACGTCCAAACATTTCTGGCATTGGTAAAAAGCCAATGGGTCGTTGGCTTTTTTCCAATTGGCTGTATTCGTCCTTATTTTCAAAAAGGTCAACGGGTCGTTGGCTTTTTTCAAGCTGCTGATTATAAAACAAATACCATTGTTTCATATACTTCACATTGGAATACGAGAAGCCACTTGCTTCAGGAAAAGCTTCTCGCATATCAAATGCAAATTGTTTGACAAAGCCATCTCCCCAACGCGCTTCTGCTTTGAGCATAACAAGGTCACGACCAATGCCCCAGTAAAAGTCAAGCATTTCTGCATTTACTTTTACAAGAGCACGCCCTTGGCTCTGGCGAAAGCGCTTCTTTACATCCGAAAGCCATTGGATATACTCGCTGTCAGCTATCATATTTTCTCTATTTACAAAATGAGGCGTTGCCATGTCTTTTCGTTCTATATACGTCCAAAGGTGCGTTTTTTTCTTCGTTTATGATGCACTAATCTTGCTTATCCTCTTTCTTGGTGCGCTAGTTTCCGAGGATGTGGTCAAAAATTTTGATCTCATCTCTGCAACTTCTTGATTATTAAGCGTCGCACTATGCGCTGTTTCAATGTTTCAAAGTTTCAATGTTTCTCTCACACATGCAAGCACGTATGCGCGAGCACTCAAATGTTATACAACACATCAACCACATAGAAAATCTATGCAGTCAAAACAATAAAAATACATAATCACTATTTAGGTTATCAATACAAAAAAGACGATAGTCGTCACCTATCGCCCTAAGACACACCGACACTCCAGCCCTGTGAGGTTAGTCAAAATCGCATTATGCGCTGATATACATAGTGTTAATCGCATCAAAGTGGAGTGTCTTAACCGTTTTCATTTGAATTGACGCTGCAAAATTAGTAAAAATATATGATATACACAAATAAAATGCGGATTTTTTATGCAAAAATTCGCTTCGCTACAAAAATACCAAAAAATCAATGCTGTACAACGAGCACTAAAGGGAGATGTGACACCTCCCACGGACAAGCACAGATGGACACAGATACGCAGAATATCAGTGTAGATCAGTATAATCAGAGGGAAGATAATGTCCAGCATTTTGAGAACTGCGCGAGCGCATTAGCAACCCAAAACAAAAGAGAAGTTTTAAAGACAATACTCCAACCGTTTTGCAAAACGCTGCTGCTCAGCGGGAGGTATGTGGCAAGACGTCGCCACCCTACGCCAATCACGGACTGCATCTTTCACCTCACCAATGATTTGCGATGCTACTTCTTTAGATAATAGATAATGACCTGAAGCGCGCTGCAACTCCACCAACGATGACTCGCATGAGCCATCCGAAATTAGCAAGCTCTGCGTCAGCATGTTAGTTGGGTTAATATCATACGCAGGCGAAAGTGTCCAGCCATTGGATGTTAGGACAAAGGCATGATTACGGAAGTGATCATCATGATTGCCAACGCAGATAGAGAAAGCTACTCGGCGGTACAATTCTCTCAAATTGGCTTCAGCATCAGCAATGCCAATACCACTAACAATAGTGTCCACAATATCCAAATAGCCATTGCCCGAAGACGCATCCGCTCCATCTTGGAGGTTGGTAAGCGTCATGGCAGATACAGTATGGACACGATTGATTCCCACGCGGTCAAAACGCTTAGACAGCAATACATGATGCGGAAAGCCAGTGATAGCCATGAGCTTGGTTTCTGCAACCTGTATGCCCGCTTTTTTCGCTAACTGATGAGCAAAATGCTCCCAAAGAGCCACATCGTAGTCATCGTGAATAGATGGAACTTTGGCAATATACAACACGCCATTCTCATCCATCATATTGGCTTTCGGACGCGCTCCACCCAAGGATGAGCCCTGGCGTAGCAGATTGGTAACCCATTGTATATTATCGGGTTTCGCCTCGTACGCTTGTGCTATCTGCGTAAAATCGCGCAGCGAGGTGAGTGGAGGAACGGACATCTCACCAGAGGTGCCGATAAAATCCTTATCGCCTACTATCCGAAATCTAAATGCTCCCATACGCGAATAGTCATCCAACTGAAGCAGATAATCAAAATCACTAAATGTTCGAGGAATCCTATCCTCTGCCTGAGCTACAATCTGTTCGCGTTTATCAATCAAACGTCGTCCCCAGCGGTCAGGCAAAGCATCGGTGAAGCAACCAAATAGGCGCTTCGTGGCATGTTGCCAACCTGTGTGCGACTGCAAATCACCACTTAATGACAGATGAGGATGATTAGTGATCCACGCAGCATCATATGAGAAATGATATGTGGCATTGCCTCGCAATTGTTCATAGGTGAGCCTGCCGACCAATTCTAATTGGACATTGTGGTCAAGATATACTTCAATCTCTTGCATAGTCTATTGTTTTGATGATGCACGTTGGCGTTTCTTGAGTGACAGGTCTTGCAATTCACGACCGATGGTGTCCTGCTGCGCGATGAGTAGGATGTCCTCATCTAAGTTCAAGGCAAAGAGAATACGCAGATACGTGCCTATCGCTACGGATGGCGTACCTTTTTCAACACGCATAACTGTCAACTCCGAACAACCTGCACGGTCAGCAATTTGCGCAATGCTTATATCACGGCGCAAACGAGCTAAACGAATTTGTTCGCCTACAATGGATAAGTTTTTTTGGGCCCTTCGTGGAAGAAGAGTGCTTTGTGTGGACTTGCTCATAATCATAGCTAATATATCATATAATAACACAAATAGCATGCAAACTATATTATATGATAGTTAAATCGGCTGCAAAGGTAGTGAAAATATATGATATACACAAATAAAATGCGGATTTTTTTATACAAAAATACGCTTCGCTACAAAAATACAAAAAAATCAATGCTGTACAACGAGCACTAAAGGGAGATGTGACACCTCCCACGGACAACGCGGATGGAAACAGATACACGAATATATAACCCCTTGGTTCAGTGTAGTTCCGTGAGGTTCAGTGGTTGATATATAACAAGATTACTTTTGATACTTGCCGATGAACTTCATTACCAAGAACACCAGCCAATCAGGTGTGTGCTTAAGCAAAGGAGTCGCCAGCCAATTAATGACACCCGGAGTGTCCGCTTTCTTGCCACGGAACATCTTCCTGAGCGCACGCTTCACCAGTTTCTCAGGCGGGATAGAGACCGTTAATGCCACCGCCAAACGACGCAAATGAGGCGCCAGACCAAACAAAGCCGTATCCACCGCGCCAGGTGCCATCACCGTGATATTCACACCCTTAGGACGAAACTCGTACCAAATGGACTTAGAGAAATTATATATGAACGCCTTCGTGGCATTATAACACTGAATACCCGGCATTGCCATCCATGCAGACATAGATGACATATTCAGTATATACCCCTTCCGACGCGACTTGCCACAGATAGTCTGAGACTGCTCCGCAGCAGTCAGCTGACGCTGGATCATCTGCTCACCAAATAGACGAGTAAGTTTCGCCACCGTCACCATATGCAAGTTCAGCATCAACTCTATACGTCGCATAGATGTCTCACAAAGCGGATTGAAGAAAAACACGCCCGCATTATTAATAAGGATATCCACCACGAGACTATTATCCACACAATACTGATACAACTGCTCCGCTGCATCCTGCTGAGAGAGATCCGCGTAGAGCGGAATAGTCTTCACACCATATTGCGCAGCCAAGTCGGCTGCCACCTGTTGGAGTTCCTCCTGCTGGTTACTAACCAACAGCAAATCGGTATGGTAATCGCGCGCCAATTGAGTAGCATACTGCAATCCAATACCTGATGATGCACCTGTAACTAATGCTAACATTATATTGTTTCGTCTTTGTAATTCCTTATTTAACTCTCTTGTCGTTGCCGTGTCGTTGCCGTGTCGTTGCCGTGTTCGTTGCCGTGTTTGTTAGGAAATTGACAGGCAACGTACAAATAATTACTTGGAGTTAGGATACCACATTTGTTCGTATTTGAGCGCCTCACGTTTGAGGTAAGCAGGGATCTCCTTATCGCACTCGTGGCACTTCATATCTAATGTGTACATGCGCGCTACACAATAGTTACTACGCTTACACTCCGAATGATACTGCTCCTCACGCATCTTGTTCACAAAATCCGTATCACGCACCAAGGCATGACCAATCTGCACAAAATCAAAACCAGCCGCCAAAGCCGTCTCAGCATTCTCGCGACCCATAATACCACCCACATAAATCAAAGGCATCTTCAATGCCTTGCGGAACTGCTTAGCCGTATCGAGGAAGAAAAGCTCCTTGAATGGCACAGTAGGAATCATCAAATGTCCCACAAAACGCAGTGCCAAACGCAACCACCAGAAACTCCAAGGATTCATATAGTGCGCCAGCGTCTTGATAGGCATAGCACCACCCATCACGGTGAAAGGTGCCTTGCTCACAAAACCTGCCGTCAGTACAAGTGCATGTACGCCGTGCTTCTCAATCTCCTGTGCGATACGGATACACTCCTCGACCTTCAAGCCCGACTTGAAACCATCGTACATATTGGTCTTCACCACCACAGCCATATCATCGCCTGCGTGCTTCATGACCTCCGCCATGACCTCATTCATGAAACGCATACGGTTCTCCAAAGAGCCACCATACTCATCGCGACGATGATTGGTATAAGGCGAGAGGAATTGCGAAATCAGATAGCCATGACCTGCATGAATCTCTACGCAGTCGAAACCGCACTCGCGGCAGAAATCCACCGCATGACCAAACGCATGGACAATCTCCTGTATCTCATGCTTCTTGAGTGCACGGTGAAGCGTAGGCGAATAGAGATTGAAGCCCGTGCTGGCACCTACAGGCATACACTTGCAGGTATAAAAGTGGGTCATATTGCCACAGTGGCCAAGCTGAATGCTCGCCTTGGCACCCTCAGCGTGAATACCATCGGTCAGGCGCTTGAGGTCGTCCTTAATCTCATCGTAAATGTAGAGTTGTCCATCGAAAGACACACCCGAACGGGTTACAGAACAGTACGCCACAGTAGTCATAGCCGCACCACCACGCGCCACAGCGGTGTGGTAGTTATACAAATCTTCACTGGGACGATTGCCGTATGCCATATTCTCGAAAGCGGCACTACGGATAGCGCGGTTGCGCAAAGTGATAGGTCCGAGCTTGTGCTCGGTGAAAAGGAGATTAGTCATTTTTTATTTCGGTTATTGGGCATCCGGAGGCCGGGAGCCGGGAGCCATTGTTATCCGGAGACCGGAAGCCGGGAGCCGTTTTATCCGGAGGCCGGGAGCCGGAAGCCATTAATATATAAACGGAATAATACGTTTGAGGCGTTTCTCATCAAACTCATCGGCAAACTCATGTTTATACCTATGATATATAGAGTTGGCACGAGGCACAAGATTGCAGCAAGAGAACCAGAAGAAACTAAGTCCAGCCCACGACCATGTCAGTATGGCAAAGCCCAACCATTCGGTAATCTCACCCAAATAATTGGCACTGGTAACATACTTGTACAAACCTTTCTTGGGCAGGTAATGGTTGGTATCCCCAGGCTTGCGCAAATGGCGAATCACATTATCGGAATGCATATTTATGATCCATCCTGCTGCAAATATCACAGCACCAATAATAAAGCGTGAATCACACAACCACTCCACCGAATAAGGCGCATACACAGGCGCCAAATGGAAAAGCCAATAGCCCTGTATATAGCCATTCAGCAAGTTCCAAATCACAGATAAACCCATGATTGCCAATGGCATCTTACCATTACCCTTCAGCAAGAAGGGGAAGATAAACGACCGTTGGAAATAATGGAACTGAAATATAAGGAAGAAAATCAAATAAGGCAATTCAAACTTCACATCGGACATTCCCCACAGATACAACATCACCACAAAGACAGGCATTTCCATCAAGCACCACCCTACCTTATTATTAATAGCAGGTCCCCACTTGTCCGAACGCATCTTACCATACCCCGCATCTACAAAGTACAATGCCACAAACACCACTAAGCCCACAAGAGCCAAAATGAAAAGAAAATTATAGAAAGAATCCAATTCTAATGAGGTAGATATATTCATAAGCCTATCTATTTTTACAAATTACCGCGCAAAGGTACGAAAAAAAAACGAACTAACCAAACAAATCTTAATAATTGTTATATTTTTTCGGCATTTTGAGGGTAAGATTTGTATATGTAAGAAAAAAATATTACCTTTGCAGCGCAGTTATTGAATATATGTTGATTCATCTTCACATACGCAACTACGCACTCATCTCCCACTTGGACATTGATTTCCATGAGGGGTTCTCCGTTATGACAGGCGAGACAGGTGCAGGTAAGAGTATCATTCTCGGTGCCCTCAACCTCGTCATGGGTGCACGCGCCGATACCAAAACCATCACCGAAGGCGAAGAGAGGTGTGTGATTGAGGCAACGTTTGAGGCGAAAGGCGAAAGGTTAGAGGCGAGAGGCAATGAGGCTAAAGGCAGGGAGGTGATTATCCGTCGGGAACTGAATCAGAATGGGCGTTCGCGGTCGTTTGTGAATGACGAGGTAGTGACCCAAGCCGAACTGAAAGCCCTGGCACGCCAACTCATAGATATTCACTCGCAACACGAGAGTCTGATGCTCGGCGATGACCTGTTCCAATTGCAAATAGTAGATAGCATTGCCAACAACCAAACCCAGCAAGACACCTATGCGGCTACCTACGAACGCTACACCCAAGCCCTACACGAACTGCACCAATACCAACAACGCGCATCTAAAGCACAAGCTGATGCCGACTATGTGGCATTCCAATGGCAACAACTGGAAGATGCCCACCTGCAAGCCGATGAAATGGAAGAATTGGAAGCAGAAGAATATCGCCTTGCACATGCCGAAGAGATACAAACCGCACTCGCCTCTGCCCTACAGCAATTGGATAGCGATCAGGGCGCATTGTCGCTCATACATGCCAGCCTATCGCCAATTGCCAATTGCCAATTGCCAATAGCAGACCGACTGGAATCGCTCCAGATTGACCTCAAAGATATAATTTCCGACATCCAACGCCTCTACGACCACACCGAGCGTGACCCAATGCGTTTGGAGCAAGTGCAAGAGCGACAGAGCATGCTGCAAACACTGATGAAGAAACACCGCGTGCAGACCATAGCCGAGCTGATGGCTATACACGAAGAGTTGGGATGGCAGATGCAGCAGTTGGCAAACTTTGATGAAGATATAGCCCGCCTGCAAGGCGAAGTAAATGCCGCCCACAGCGCCCTCGACAAGGCAGCCGAAGCACTAACCCAATCGCGCCTTGCGCCTTGTAGCCATATAGCCTCTCGCCTCATAGCAGACATGCAGCGCCTTGGTGTGAAGCACGCGAACGTGGCAGTGCAAATCACGCCCACAGCGGATTTTACGCCCACAGGCAAGGATGATGTGCAGTTTATGTTTGCAGCCAACTTGAATCAGTCGCTTCGCCGCGTAGCAGAAGTGGCATCAGGTGGCGAGATTAGCCGACTGATGCTGTGTATCAAGGCGTTGATTGCCTCAACCAATGGTCTGCCGACCATCATTTTCGATGAAATAGATACAGGTGTCAGCGGTGCGATAGCCAGTCAGATGGGCGAAATCATGCGGCAGATTGCCGCTTCGCGTCAGGTGATTAGTATCACACACCTGCCACAGGTGGCAACGAAAGGTGAACACCACTACTTAGTATATAAGCAAGATACAGACGTCCGCACCGAAACGCATATCCGCGAACTCACTACACAAGAGCATGAGGCGGAGATTGAGAAAATGAGGGAGATTTAGTGTTTTAGAGAAATGTTACCATTAGCAGAACGATTGCGTCCAAAGACGCTCAACGAATACATAGGTCAGAAGCACCTCGTAGGTGAAGGAGCTATCCTGCGCCAGATGATAGAGAACGGCAATCTGTCATCGTTCATACTATGGGGTCCTCCGGGTGTGGGCAAGACCACATTGGCGCGTATCATTGCCCATCAATTAGAACGTCCGTTCTACACCCTATCTGCCGTCACCAGTGGCGTGAAAGAGGTGCGCGAGGTCATTGACAAAGCCAAACGCTATGCTGCGGTTAGCAGTGGGTTATTTGGGTTCCCGGAAGCCGGAAGCCGGACATCATCATCGGGCGATAGGCGAGCAATCCTATTCATTGATGAGATTCACCGTTTCTCTAAGTCGCAGCAAGACAGCCTATTAGGCGCAGTAGAAGACGGAACTATTACGCTGATTGGTGCCACCACAGAGAACCCCTCGTTTGAGGTCATCACACCTCTGCTCAGCCGTTGCCAAGTGTATGTGCTCAAATCATTGGA
Organism: Paludibacteraceae bacterium; assembly: GCA_045579505.1. Taxonomy (GTDB): domain Bacteria; phylum Bacteroidota; class Bacteroidia; order Bacteroidales; family Paludibacteraceae; genus Colicola. The sequence continues at coordinate 151,466 of JAZNMH010000011.1, read as the reverse complement.
GAAAGCAGACCTATTGGAACTCCTCCATCGCGCCCTAAGCGAGGATGAGTATATCCGCCAGTTGAATATAGAAGTCAAAGAGACAGAGAGCATATTGCGCTACTCGGGTGGCGATGCCCGCAAACTGCTCAATATCGTTGAGTTAGTAACCAACTCGGGCGTAAAAGTGATTGATAACGAGACCGTGACCAAGCAGTTACAGCAGAACCCTGTAGCATACGACAAGGACGGCGAACTGCATTACGATATTATCTCTGCCTTCATCAAGTCTATCCGCGGCAGCGACCCCGATGCGGCACTATATTGGTTGGCGCGTATGGTAGCCGCAGGCGAAGACCCAAAGTTCATCGCTCGCCGATTGGTCATTTCCGCGAGCGAAGACATAGGACTTGCCAACCCCAACGCCATGTTGGTGGCGAACGCTTGCTTCGATACATTGCAGAAGATTGGTTGGCCCGAAGGACGTATTCCGCTGGCATTGGCAACGGTGTATCTCGCCACCTCACAGAAGTCCAATTCCGCATATCTGGCTATCAATCAGGCATTGGAAACGGTAGAAAAGACAGGCAACCTGCCTGTACCACTGCATCTGCGTAATGCCCCTACCAAACTCATGGATGAACTGGGCTATGGAGAGGGTTATAAGTACGCACACGATTTCCCCAACCACTTTGTGGAGCAACAATTCCTGCCCGATGCCCTGCAAGGCACACAGTTCTGGCATGCCCAAGGCAGCCCCCAAGAGCAGAAAATGGCAGAGTGGATGAAGCATTTGTGGGGTGAGAAGAAAAGTTAGAGGCGAGAGGTTAAAGGTTAGAGGTTAAAGGCGAGAGGTTAGAGGCACGGATAGCGGCAAGCCGCATACCCAGCCAATAGCCGATAACCAATAGCCAATAGCACGAATTAACTTTAAAAGTAATATATATGAAAAGGAACAAATTTATGTGGGTTTTGGCAGCGAGTATGCTGCTGACCAGTTGCGCAATGACGCAAGAAGAGCGTATCAACAATGCCATCAAGCAAGTCATGGATCAGTATCAGTGTGTCGGCGTTTCCGCCGCAGTGGTGCAAAATGGGCAGATTGTCTATAACCAATCCTTTGGTTACAAAGACCTTGAAACCCAAACACCCCTCGCCAATGACCACATGATGCGCATAGCATCCATCTCCAAGTCCTTCACCGCCACAGGACTCATGCAACACGTAGAAAAGGGTATCATCTCATTGGATGACGACATCAACGACCTCATCGGTTTCACTATCCGCAACCCTCATCACCCTGAGGTACCTATCACGCTGCGCATGGTGCTCTCACATACCGCCAGCTTCCGTGATCCAGAGAACTACTCCACCCTCGACCCCCTCAACCCTGCCGTGAATGGCGACTGCGCTGCGACATACTACGAATACAAGCCAGGAGAAGGGTACAACTACTCCAACTTAGGTCTCAACCTCGCAGGCACCATATTGGAGAAAGTGTCAGGCGTACGCTTTGACCGCTATGTAAAAGATAGCATCATTAACAAACTGGGACTATGCGGCGGACACAACGTGGATATGCTTGATACCACCAAATTTGCCAGCATATACAACTACCGCGATGGCAAATACATTAAGTCCCGCGCATACAGCAGCGTGGCTCATCGCTTGGATAATTACATTATGGGCTACTCAGCACCTATATTCTCGCCTACAGGTGGTGTGAAAATATCGGCACACGACCTCGCTCGATACATGATGATGCACATGAACTATGGCGAACTGGACGGCGTGCGCATTATCTCCGAAGAGAGTGCCAAAACTATGCAAACACCCGTTTGGTACATACAAAACATCCACGAGTGGGAAGACCAATACGGACTATGCCTATGGGAGTTTGTGGACTTCCTGAACGATGAGAAGTACAACACTCCAGGACATTACCCCATTGGCCACACAGGAGATGCATACGGACTGCGCAGCATTATGATTTGGAGTCCCGAAGACCATTGGGGCATTGTGGCTATGACCAACGGATACATTTACGACCCTGACAAAGACATCCTCAAAACGCTGGCGAATGCCATTTATGAGGCGATGTGATAAGTTAGAGGTTAAAGGCAAGAGATTGGCAGGCATATACATACATATACCATTTTGCAAGAGTCGGTGCAAGTACTGCGACTTCTTTTCCACCACTCATCTGGAGAAGCAAGCGCAGTACGTGCAAGCACTGCTCGTGGAAATACAAGACCGCCTGTCCATACCCAATACCCAATACCCAATACCCAATAACCAATATCCAATATCCACTATATACATAGGTGGCGGAACGCCAAGTACGCTACAAGTGGAGCACTTGCGTGCTATCGTTGAGGCTATTAGGCGAGAGGCGAAAGGCGAGAGGCAAGAAATCACATTGGAAGCCAATCCAGGTGATATAACCCAAGAGAAAGCCCGCGCGTGGCGAGCGATGGGTATCAATCGCCTGAGCATTGGCGTGCAGAGTTTTGAAGATGAACTATTGCAACTCATCGGCAGGCGGCACAACGCAGAGCAAGCACGCCAAGCTGTTGCCATAGCGCAATCCGCAGGATTTGACAACATATCCATCGACCTCATGTACGCCCTACCCTCGCAAACCATGCAGCAGTGGCAGCACGACGTAGCACAGGCCCTGCAACTCAACGTGCAACATATCTCCACCTACGGACTCATCTACGAGGAAGGCACCGCACTCACCACCCTACTCGACCATGGCGTGGTGGAAGCCGTAGATGAAGAGACGGAGATGCAGATGTATGACTATTTGGTGGAGCAATTGACCGCCAACGGATACATTCATTACGAGGTGAGCAATTTTGCCCTGCCCAACTGCGAATCCAAGCACAATTCCAGTTATTGGAACGACACGCCGTATATAGGTCTTGGCGCAGGGGCACACAGCTACAACGGACAGCAACGCCAGTGGAACATCAGCGATTTGGACACCTATATTCAGCAAGCCAATGCCCACCAACTGCAACCCCAAATAGAGCAACTGACCGATGAGCAACGGCACATCGAACGCATTATGTTGGGGCTTCGCACCCGTCACGGCGTAGCAGAAAACGAGATTCCCATGCACAAAGCACAGGGGTATATTAATCGGGGATTACTCTCTGCACAAGGCAATCGCATAGTGGCAACCACCCAAGGTTATCATATTCTAAATACAATCATCGAAGACCTATTAACATAAAAATGACAAATAGAATTGGCAAAAAATAGTTATGACAAAAAAAAGCTACTTAACACTTGTGTATATCAAAAAAAAGTAGTAACTTTGCACGCAAATTAAAAATTTGCAATCAAGATGGCGTTAAACCGCAACATAGTACAAATTCCGGCTCTTGTGGATCTTCATGTCCACTTTCGTGAGCCGGGTTTTTCGTATAAGGAGACTATTCAAACAGGCAGTATGGCTGCTGCTGCATCTGGCTACAGCGCAGTATTTACTATGCCTAACCTCAATCCCGTTCCTGATACGGTGGAGCATTTGCAAGAACAATTGGATATCATCCGTCGCGATACATACACGGGCGTTTATCCCTTTGCTTCTATTACTATGGGTCAGAAGGGTGCAGGCGAGTTGGTGGACTTTGAAGCACTTGCGCCCTACGTAAAAGGTTTCTCTGATGATGGTCGTGGTATTCAAGATGAAGACTTAATGCGCGAAGCCATGAAGCGCATTCGTGCAGTAGATCGTGCGATGGTGGCTCACTGCGAAGTGGAGTCGCTGCTCAATGGCGGCTATATCCACGCGGGCGAATATGCCAAAGCGCACGGACACCGTGGCATCGTGTCTGAAAGCGAATGGAAAGAGATAGAACGCGACATCCGTCTGGTAGAAGAGACAGGGTGTCGTTTTCATATATGCCATATCTCTACCAAAGAGAGCGTGGCGCTTATCCGCGAGGCAAAAGCAAAAGGATTGCCCGTAACTTGCGAGACTGCACCACACTATTTGCTCCTCATCGACAAAGACCTCCAAGAGGACGGCAAGTGGAAAATGAATCCACCTCTCCGCGCGGAAGAAGACCGCCTCGCACTCATTGAGGGCATCAAGGACGGCACCATCGATTGTATCGCCACTGACCACGCGCCCCATAGCGCAGAGGAGAAAAGCCGAGGATTGGAAAAGAGTGCCTTTGGTATTGTGGGCTTAGAGACCGCTTTCCCACTGATGTACACCCACTTTGTTAAAACGGGTATCATCACTCTCGAACGTCTTATCGAACTCATGTCCACGAATCCTGCCCGCATCATTGGTTTGGACAATAGCAATTCCTATGCTTACTTCGATTTGGACGCGTGCTATCGCATTGACCCTGCCAATTTCCTCTCAATGGGTCAAGCCATGCCATTCGAAGGATGGGAAGTGTATAGCAAATGCGTTAAAACTATCGTAAATGGAATAACAGTTTATAACAATACCAACCAGTAGTTTGCCCCCTATTTGCCACCTATCTCCATCGTGACCTCATCGTGACCTCATCGAGACCTCATCGAGACCTCATCGATAGACAACCCTAACATAAACAAGAAATGAAGCAACTAACATTTGAAATAAAAACCAACGAACAGATAGCCAAGAACATATATCATATGCAACTTTACGGCGACACCACAGGCATACTTCCGGGGCAGTTCGTGAATATCCGCGTGGAAGGACAGTTCCTCCGCCGACCCATATCCGTCTGCAATGTGGAACAACCGCTAAACAACACTCCACAACCGCTAAACCACGCTACACCACTCCTCACTATTATATATAAGGTAGTAGGCGTAGGTACTGAGGCGATGAGTCGCCTGCCAATCGGCACCCAACTTGATGTACTGACCGTTCTTGGCAATGGCTACGACCTCTCGAAGGCAGGCGACAAACCATTGCTTGTAGGCGGTGGCGTAGGTGTTCCACCCATGTATATGCTCGCTCGCCAACTCCGCGAAGCAGGCAAAGCGGTGCGCGTGATTCTCGGCTTCAATACCAAAAATGAAGTCTTCTACGAGGAGGAGTTCCGCGCGCTCGGTTGTGATGTAACCGTCACCACTGTAGATGGCAGTCATGGGGTAAAGGGCTTTGTCACCAACGCCTTAGACGGACAACAATCCTACTATTACACCTGCGGACCATTGCCAATGATCAAAGCACTCTTGCAAGCCGCTGGCACCAATGGCGAAGTGAGTATGGAAGAGCGAATGGGGTGCGGCTTTGGTGCATGTATGGGCTGCACCATCCAAACCACCCAAGGACCCAAACGTGTCTGCAAAGAAGGCCCCGTCTTCCCCGCAGAAATATTACAATTATAATCCCTTACCGCTCGCGGTGTTGGCGAGCGGAATGTTGTTGAAAAATGTTGTTTAAGTTGTTGTAAAATAAAAACATGAACGATAAATTGCAAATATCCCTCTCAGGCATCACCCTCGCCAACCCCATCATCCCAGCATCGGGGACCTATGGTTTTGGCGATGAGTTTGCTGAGTTATACGACATAAACTGCCTTGGTGGTATATCCTTCAAAGGCACTACCCGCGAAGCGCGCTACGGCAATCCGTTGCCTCGTATCGCTGAGTGCGGCAACTATGGCATGATTAACGCGGTCGGACTCCAAAACCCAGGCGTAGAACATGTGATTGCCCACGAACTCCCCCGCCTCAAAAGCCACTACAACGGTTGTATCGTGGCGAATGTCAGCGGTTTCTCCGTGCAAGACTATGTAGAGACCTGCGCTATGCTTGACAAAGAACCCATTGATATTCTTGAGGTAAACATCTCCTGCCCTAATGTCCACAACGGTGGTATGGCATTTGGCACTAGCCCAGAGGCAGCATCAGAAGTGACGGCAGCCGTTAAGGCAGTAACTACCAAACCTGTCTATATGAAGCTATCGCCCAACGTCACTGACATTGTGGCAATTGCCAAAGCATGCGAAGCAGCAGAAGCAGACGGACTTTGCCTCATCAACACCGTACTCGGCATGCGCATAGATATTCGCCGTCGCCGTCCCGTGATTGCCAACCGCTATGGTGGCTATTCGGGCGCAGGTATCTTCCCGCTCGCCCTACGTATGGTGAACCAAGTAGCACGCGCAACTTCTCTGCCTATCATCGGTTGCGGTGGCGTGAGCAGCGCAGAAGATGTGATAGAGATGATGATGGCAGGCGCAACAGCCGTAGAGATTGGTGCAGCTAACCTCACCAACCCCATGGTAGCAAAAGAAATCATCGACCGCCTACCAACCCTAATGGATGAATTAAAAATAGAAAAACTAACAGATATAATTGGAATAGTAAACCATGAATAAAGATGTAATCATTGCATGCGATTTCGCTTCGGCAGAAGAGACCTATCGCTTCCTTGACAAGATGGGCGATGTAAAGCCTTATGTAAAGATTGGTATGGAACTCTACTATGCAGAAGGTCCTGCTATCGTGCGCGAACTCAAACGCCGTGGACACAAGATTTTCCTTGACCTCAAACTCCACGACATACCTAATACGGTCAAGAAAGCCATGTCCGTACTCTCTCGCTTGGATGTGGACATGTGCAACCTCCACGCCGCAGGTACTATTGAAATGATGAAAGCAGCCCTTGAGGGCTTGACACGCGAGGATGGTACCCGCCCTATCCTCTTGGCAGTTACCCAACTCACCTCTACCAGCGAGGAGCGTATGCACAACGACCTCCTTATCCCTGGCAATATTGGCGATGTAGTGGTACACTATGCCAAGAACGCCCAAGCCGCTGGTTTGGATGGCGTGGTTTGCTCGCCACTGGAGGCAGGTATGGTGAAAGAGGCATGTGGCAAGGATTTCTACACCGTGACCCCAGGCATTCGCTTTGCCGATGGCGTAGTAGGCGACCAAGTGCGTATCACGACTCCAGCAAAAGCTCGCGAGATTGGCTCTGACTTCATCGTAGTCGGTCGCCCCATCACCGCTGCCGCAGACCCAGTAGCCGCCTACCAACGCTGCGTAGCAGAGTTCTGCGGATAAGCAAATTCATAACTCAACATAGTTCAGTATTGTTCAGCGCTTTGCGTTCAGTATTGTAACAATGTTGAACCACATTGAACAACATCCTGCAATCGCATCTCATTCGAGGTGCGATTGCTCATTATAGTTCGTTTGTTAAGATTGCCCCTCCCCATTGGTTTAGTGCTCGGCGCTATCCCGCCGAGTATCCTCCTCTCTATGTTCATTACCCCGAATATTATTCGGGTATTCCCTGTCTTTACACTATACACTTTACACCTTTAACAAAAAATCACCCCAATAGTCATTTTTATTTGCTCAATTCAAAATAATTTACTACCTTTGCACCCGAAAGTCCAACGCTGGGGTTTAGAGGGTGGGAAGTGTCTCCTCTCGGAAAGCCAAATTATTTGACCAAACACCCCAGTCGTGGCTTTCAAGACATATTTAAAAGGCGTTTATTGACGCTCTGTTCTGACGTTATGAAACTTCGCAACTTTCAAAATCAGTTTCAGGACTTGGCAACGGTAGATGTCCTACGGGATATAGATTGTCCCTCTGTGCTTGTTTTGGTACATCTTTTGCGTGTATACGTATGCGCACACGCGTACCTTTAACTATGTTAGCACGGAGAATGTTTATATTCGGCGTGGGCTTCGCGTTGTTGTTCTAAACTGATTAGGCAATGCGAAGGCCTCATAACGTGGAACGACAGCAGTCGGAATCCACGTTTTTTGTATGCCTATATGAGAGTAATTAGAGTAATTGAAAAAATTATATAACAATGAAGAAAATACTATTTTTGCTACTTTTGGCAATATCGCAAGTGGCTATTTGTGCACAGGAAGCACCCCAATGGGTGCAGAAAAAGCCTAAACCTGCCAACGACACGTATTTGTATGTAGTGGAACGCGGTGTCGGTGCCACCGAGATGGAAGCACGCAATCGCGCTATGGGATTAGTGTATCGCAACACAATAGAGCGCTTGGCATTGCCTATCAATTTGGCAAGTATCAACGAGGCTATTAATAATGGTAGCAACTACGGCGATAATGCAGAAGTAATGAATATACCAGTAAACAAAGTGTGTGAGTACATTCAACAGGAAGCGACTCAATATGCAGTATATGTACTATGCCAAGTGGCACAATACGGCAATAGAGAGGCTCGATTCACCGCATTTACCCAATGTAATTCATTTGTTGGAAAACAAGATGTTGCACCCTTTTGGTGCAATGATACTTGGCGAGCAACGAACTATCCACGCGAACAGTATGTACAGGGATTTGTAGTAGGTTCGAAACAAGCAGGCGAAAGTATAGAACAAACGTACCAACGCCTAAAAGAGCAAGCCCAAGCGGAAGCACTGCAAAATATCATCGCTACACAAAATGCGATAAAAGATATTCCCAACTTATCCGTAGAGAGTTGGCATAATCCCCAAACGAATGAGGTCTTTGCTTTTGCATGGGCAAAGAAAGAGGATTTGGTGCGCACGCTAAAGAAGCAGATTATTAGTCATATTACTCGTGCAGAAATGGCAATAGAAGAGGCAGAGGACTTGTTGGCTGAAGGCGAGAAAAGTGCAGCACGCAAGGCGATAGCCAAAGCCATTGAACATTTACAGCAAGTAGAGGAACAACAAAAAGTAGTGCAAAGTGTGGACAGTAGCACAGAAATGGAAGATATTGCTTTTGCGGAGAGTAAAGCACTCAAACAACGAGCAACAGCATTGTATCAGCAGCTGAAGCATGGAGTGTCTGTGTATATCGGTGGAGAGATTACTATTTTCGATAAATCATACCCCACATTTATTCAGCAGATTAAGCAGGAGATTTCTCCCATGGGTTGCACTTTCACTACAAACGAGGTAGAGGCGGATTGGGTGATTCGTTTGCAGGGAACGACGCAAGAGTACAATACCATGCAAAAAAGTTCGTACAGCGCATTTGTGGTTATGGCAGATGTAGCAATAGAGATAGCAAAGAAGGGGCAGATTATTTATTCGGGCAATGTGAGCCAAAAGGGTGTTCACACAATTAATACAGAACAGGCAGCCAAAGAAGCATATACAGATGCAAGCAAGGAGATTGCAGCACAAATCAGCGAAATAATAAACAACTAAAATACAAACAATTAAACAATTACAACAATGAAAACAAAAACTATTTTATTCTTATTCCTATTGATTTCAGGAATAATGTCTGCCCAAGTAAAACGTGTGGCTATCCTTGAAACTGTGGACAGAGAAAACAAGGTGTCGTATGGAAATAAACTGATTTTGCGTGCGAACTTAAGTAAAGCAATTACTAATACAGCGGGTTACGAGGCGTATGATCGTACTGACATTGATGCTATTATGGGCGAACAAAACTTCCAACGTACGGGTTTAGTAAGCAACGACCAAATCAAGAAATTGGGTGAAATGACGGGTGCAAACTATATTCTTGTGGCCGAGGCAGCAGTTGTAGATGCAAATAATATGTTTATCACAGCCAAATTGTTGGATGTTGAAACAGCCCGCACAATTATGACTGATAATGTGATGATGGCAGCAAATCCAGAAGCTATTCAAAAGGGGTGCGTATCACTCGCGAAAAGATTATTTCACGATAATTCTATTTCAAATGAAGAATCTTCTCCTACAGACATCTCGCAAAATGCACAAGTTATACCCCTAATGAATGACATATTGGTTAAAAATTCTAAGAGTGAACAAAGGTTGTATCATTTAAAAGAATTCTCTTACGGAAATGTCCAAATGGACAAAAAACAATTACGCTATTTTTTACGAAATAACAGCCCCGATGCCTATAAAAGCTACAAAAGTGGTGAAACATTAATTAAAGCAGGTTGGTGGACTTTAGGAAGTGGATTGATTTTATCCGCAGCGACAGCTCCATTTTTGTATTATTATCCAGCTTTTATAATAGGAATACCTACGACTATTACTTCGGTATCGTTAATTTGCGTAGGCTATGCTAAAAAAAATCAAGCTATAGAAATTTTTAATAGCCAAAATAACTCTCATTTAAATCTATCAGTAAATTTGGGTATCAGTAATGATGGGATTGGCATTGCTTTAAAATTTTAAAATATAAATTATGAAGTATAGTATTCTTTTCATATTACTATTTTTCCCGACTGTAGCACATGACGTAAATGCATTTTTTACGGAAGAAATAATAGGAGAAAATATTAAAATAGTGAATAAATTAAACGACGACTCTTCTTTATCTGTGATAGAGAATGACACCACGAATATGCAACCTAAGGACACGACTTTACTATCAATAAATTCTACTTACCAACAACAATGTTTAATGAAAAGCCGAACAACTACTATAACAGGTTGGTTTTTATATGGAGGAGCTCTCGCTTTAGTTACTATAGGTTGCTCGTACTCATTTGTTTTTGTCCCTTTAGGAGGACTTGTAGCAATAGCATCTATGGTATTATTGATAAAAGGATATAGCTAAAAAATCTTTATTGACAATAATGTATCATACTGAGAATAAATAATATTAATATCTATACAATAGTATATGAAAATCTTATTTGTAATAGATGATTACGTATCATCTAATAATGGTACGACTATAAGTTGTCGTCGATTCGTTTCAGAATTACAAAAATTAGGACATGATGTCCGTATTTTGGGAATATGTAATTCAGAAGAAACAAAATGTTTTCATTTAGAGCAGTATCACGTTCCTATATTTGGAGGATTAATCCAAAAATATGATTTTAAATTTGCAAAAATTGATTCTACAATATTGCGTAATGCCATCGGATGGGCTGATTTAGTACATTGTATGATGCCTTTTGCTCTAACTTATAGATGCATACCAATCATCAAAGAATTAAAAAAGGCATCAACAAGTGCTTTTCATATTCAACCAGAAAACATTCTCAGTGCAATACATCTGGCTAAATGCGATTTTGCGAATAGATGTTTATACGCATTATGGAGAAAAAAAATATATCGTCATTTTCAATATATCCATTGTCCTAGTATGTTTATGGCTAACGAACTAAAAAAACAATCTTATAGTGGAGATATTCGTGCCATTTCTAATGGTATCAGCACAGATTTCACGCAACTAAATCATTATAAGTCAATAGAATATAAGGATAAAATCGTCATTACTATGGTAGGACGATTGGCGCGGGAAAAACGACAAGATTTAATTATTAATGCAGTTGCAAAATCAAAATATTCGGATAAAATTCAAATTGTATTCGCAGGAAAAGGTCCGCTAAAAGATTATTATATGAATTTAGCAAAAGCAAGAACATTGAAAAATAGTCCGCAATTTGTTTACTATAATCAGAAAGAATTATTGGATTTATTAGCACAAACAGATCTCTACATACATGCCAGTGACATGGAAAGTGAAGCGATTGCATGTATAGAAGCTTTCGCAACAGGGTTAGTACCCATTATTTCTGATAGTATACAATCCGCTACTAAAGTTTTTGCCGTAGACAAACGAAGTTTATTTAAAGCAGGAGATTCAGATGACTTAGCTCGTAAAATTGACTATTGGTTGGAACATTCAGAAGAAAAGCACTTAATGGAAAAACAATATGCTCAATTAGCGATACAATATTCATTAAAATCTTCAGTTCAAAAGTTTGTAGAGATGTGTGAAGAGGCTTTCGAAACTTTGAGTAAATAATTGTTAATGTATATTAAGAGTTTTAGAATAAATGAGTTTGCTATTTATATGAAAAAATATAAATATATTATTAAATGTTTGATTTTTGCTTTTTATCCTGCTGTATACACACCTGCCAACATCAACATTGAATTAAATCATGATAGTACTATTACTTTTACATACAAAGATTCATTAGCACATAGAGTTATTATCAAGGGGGATGGTATGCTATTTCATAAAAAAAGTGTGAATGGGCATCAACGAATGTATAATAAATCAAAAGGTGTATGGGAATACACTACCACAATGCCTATTGCTCCAGATTTATATACCTATCAACTATTTGTAGATGGTGTTTTGATAGATTCTGTTGATTCAAACTACTTATATTTGAGAAATAAAAAGAAAAACTTTTTTTTGATTGAAAATAATCAATCTATGTTGTATAAATGTGGTGCGAATGAACGAGGAACTATTAAACATATTGAATTTTTAGATTGTGATAGCAATGCCTTTATAGGCAATATTTACTTACCTTATCAATATCAGGATACTATGCGTTATCCTGTACTATTTCTATTTCACGGAATAAACGGAAATCACTTTGATTGGATTGAACAAGGAAGAATCGCTAATATTTTGGATAATTTAATCCAAAATAGAAAAATTCAGCCAATCATAGTGGTTACACCTCGTTGTTTTTTAACCAAATCAAAAAATAATTATGTACGCAGCTGTATATTTAATTACAATAAAATTTTAACTAGGCAATTTGAAAAGCATTTTTTTAAATGGGAAAATTATATTGATGCTCACTATTCTATTACACACGAAAATAATGCAATTGCAGGATTAAGTTGTGGAGCTAGGCAAGCTGCAAATATTAGAAATACCAATACAAATAGATATAAATACATGGGTTTACTTTCTCCTGTTTTAACAAAACAACAACTACCTATGCGTAGTATAGACACATTAAAACTATGGATAGGTGTTGGGGCTGATGATTGGGTTGCTTATGGTAATACTCAGCGATATATTGAGAATTTAAATAAAATGAATATTGGATATACATATTTAGAGACAGAAGGAGGGCATTGTTTCATGAATTGGCGTAAGTATATAACGTATTTTTTATTGTGGGCATTCCCTATCATAAATAACAAAGAAGTAGCAAAATGATGAAATTATTAAATATTTATTGCAATATGAAAAATATTATCTGTTCTATTTTTTTATTATATACAACATGTTCTTTTGCCAAAGATCGAGAAGAAATGATTCCATATGGAGATATGAATCAGTGGCAAGTACGGTACATAAAAGAATCATCTATTCTAGGTGGAAAGACCAAAACACTATATGCAATTGCACCAAACGATACTATTAGTAAAAATATTCCGTATCGACCCATAATAGGAAATCCTTGGGCGACGAGTAATACATATGCTAAGTGGATTGTTGAAACAGCAGCAGCAAGCGCTGTCACACCCGAAAAAAGGGGAAATGGTTATTGTTGTCGCTTGGAAAATAAAATAACTCATATTAAGTTTGGTAATATATATGCAATGGTTACTGGTAGCATATTTTTTGGGTTAAATCTGGAGCCTGTAGGTATTTCTGCAAAAGAAAAACCATATACAGCTATTGATTTTGGTATTCCTTACACCCAACATCCAAGAGCATTAAAACTAGATTACAAAGCAATTGTAGAAAATGTTGACTTTATTGTTTCTACAGAAAGAAATAAAATAGATACCATTTATGGTCAACAAGATTGCGTGGGTATAGTTGTTTATTTGCAACATCGTTGGGAAGATAATTCAACAGGTAAAATATATGCTTATCGGGTAGGAAGTGCAAGTAAACAGATTTTGGAGAGTACTACTGAATGGGTCAATGATTGTGAGATTCCTATCATTTGGGGGGATAATCAAAAATCATCTATATTAAACCCTAATGAACAATTAAATGCGACCTGTATGATGACACATAATTCTCGTGGTAATATGGTAAAGATAGAAGAAGTGGGTTATAGTTCTCTTGCCCCCACACATGTGGTTTTACAAATTTCTGCAAGTTGGGCTGGTGCTTTTCGTGCGTACGAGGGAAACATACTATGGGTGGATAATATTCGATGGGTCTATGAAGAATAAAATTGTAATGTACTAAAATATATAAGAAGTTAAGACAACAACATACTATTTTTTTTATTTCAGGAATATGACGCTTTTGTATTGGGGAGTTACATTCATACAAGCTAACCTCGCCCCAATCTTCAGCACGCAAAAACTTTTTTCAAAAAAAACACACTCACGCGGGAATCTTAGTAAACACTACACTTCCCGCGTGTTGTATATACCATTTTACCCTCCGTTTTCTCAAATCTTCGGCACAAAAGTAGCATAATGCCGAAAATACGGCATTACTATAATATATAGAGGCACAAACAAATAGCGGCAGAAGTAGCGGCAATAGCAAAAAATATTTTTATCAGTATTCATCGCACCTCGCAAGCCATAAAACACAAATCAGCTGCAACTTTATCCACTTTTGCCGCTACTTTTTGCATCATTATTATAGAGGCATATCAAAAAAGCCACCAAAAGCCCATAGAAGTCCTAGAGATCTCCCATGGTGGTCGCCTAATTTGCAAGGAATTTCACAACCGATTTTACAAAATGTAGATTGTCCAAAAACTTTCTGCTCATTTTCTTGCATATTCGCTAGAAAATTTGTACCTTTGTGCCCGATTGTATCTGTATATTGTCCATATACTATGCAATTTTGAAACAAGCGGCTCTGCCGCATTAAACTTTGAAACATTGAAACTTTGAATATAATGAAACAACTTATCGCCGAAGACTTGCTAAAAATCAAAGCCGTCTTCCTCCGTCCAAACGAGCCATTCACATGGGCCAGTGGTATCAAGAGTCCTATCTATTGCGATAACCGTCTCACCCTGAGCGACACACAAGTGCGCAACGACGTGGAGAACGGTCTCGCAGCATTGATAAAAGAGCATTATCCCGAGGCTGAAGTCCTTATGGGTACTTCCACCGCAGGTATCGCTCACGCAGCTATCACCGCTACTATTCTCAACCTGCCAATGGGTTATGTACGCAGTGGTGCCAAAGACCACGGCCGTGGCAACCAAATAGAAGGCAAACTGCTCCCTGGTCAGAAAGTCGTTGTGGTAGAAGACCTTATCTCTACTGGTGGTAGTTGTATTGAGGTGGTGAACGTCCTCCGCGAAGCAGGTGCCGATGTTCTTGGCGTAGTGAGTATCTTTACCTATGGTATGAAGAAAGGTCTTGAGCGTTTGGCTGCTGCCGAAGTGAAGAACGTTAGTCTGTGCGACCTTGACACCCTTGTAGAGGTAGCGGCAGAGAAAGCGTATATCGCTCCAGAAGACAAAGAGCGACTCATCAAATTCCGCAATAATCCTTCTGATGAAAGTTGGATGGTGTGATGTTAGGCTAAAGGTTAAAGGCAAGGATATGAAAAAGTCATTCTTATTAGCCATTGCTGCGCTATGTGCGACAATGACTTTTGCAATCACCCCACAAGAATTGGCGGACTCGCTCAACGTATTTGCCAGCGAAAGAGCCTATCTTGGCAAAGTGAAAGTCAGTGATATTCAAATCGATGAAAAGAATATCACCATTACTACATGTAATAGATTATCGTGTCTTTCTCTCACGCCACAGGAAATTACCCAACTCAAAGAATCAGTGCGCCAATGGGTAGGCGGTACACCTACTGCCACTGTGAGTATCATTTCTGATGGCAAAGAACTCGATGAATGGGTAACTGCCCTCTACAAGAAACGCGACAAGAAATTGCAATACAAACCTGCCAGTGCCAAGTATCCATTGGTACACAATGCTTCGCAGCCCTACTCTGCCAAACAAGGTTTAGATGGCAAGCATATTGCCTTATGGGGTAGTCACGGCATTTACTACGTGCAAGCATACCGCATGTGGAAATGGCAACGCGCCCGTCTGTGGACTACTATCGAAGACCTTTACACGAGCAGCTACACCATGCCATTCCTCGTGCCAATGTTGGAGAACGCAGGTGCAGTCGTATTGCAACCCCGCGAACGTGATACACAGCTCAACGAGGTGATTGTGGACGATTCACAAATCAGCGGAGGGATCACCCCTGCTGAAGGTACAGGTTGGGGACGACCTCTCAAACCACTACTCGAAGGCGATAACCCATTTGCTATGGGTGGTTATAGCACAGTCAAGAGCACGGCTCGATATACGCCCAACCTACCAGAGGCTGGCGAATACGCAGTATATGTGAGTTACAAATCCTTGCCCAAGAGCAATCCACAAGCCGAATATACCGTAGTGCACAAAGGCATTAGTACCACCTATCATGTAAACCAACAAATGGGTGGCGGTACTTGGATATACCTCGGAACGTTTGACTTTGGCACCGATGGCAATAGCAACTACGTCGCACTTACTCACAAAGGTAAACACATCACCACCACAGATGCTATCAAGTTTGGTGGCGGTTGGGGTTCCGTAGCACGTTATCCACACCCTGAAATAGGACACGATGACTTCTACACAAAGAAAGACACCCACTCACA
Source organism: Paludibacteraceae bacterium (assembly GCA_045579505.1). Classification (GTDB taxonomy): domain Bacteria; phylum Bacteroidota; class Bacteroidia; order Bacteroidales; family Paludibacteraceae; genus Colicola. The sequence continues at coordinate 135,197 of JAZNMH010000011.1, read as the reverse complement.
GGAAGTAATTACTGACTCTACCAGCCACAAAGAGATGCAGGTTTTCGCTACTACCAGTGGTTATCCACGTTATATAGAAGGCGCACGCTATTGGTTGCAATATGCAGGTATTCCTGATAGCGTTTACAACTATACTGGCAGCAAAAACGATTATACCGACGACTTTAGTTGTCGTGGCCGTTGGGTGAACTATCTCGCAGGCGGTAGTGCTGCCTATCCCGATGGACCGGGATTAAATATCCCTGTTAACATGAGTGTGGCTTTCCACAGCGATGCAGGTTGCTATCCTACCGACAAACTCGTGGGTACATTCATGTTCTACACCATCACAGGCGATGACAAAGAGACCACCTATCCTGCAGGCGGTGACCGCATTTGTAATCGCGATTTTGCAGACTATATCCAAACACAAATCGTAGAGGATATTCGTCAAACCATGATGCCAACATGGCAAAAACGCCACCTCATGCAAAAATCAATGTCCGAAACGCGCAATCCTAAAGTGCCATCCACAATCATTGAGTTGCTGAGCCACCACAACTACTACGATATGACTTTCGGATTAGATCCTAAGTTCAAGTTCATTGTCAGCCGTGCTATCTACAAGGGTATGTTGCGTTTCATTCACCAAACGACTGGCACCCCATACGTGGTACAACCATTGCCTGTTCAACAAATGAACGTTACATACGCCAATAATGATACGCTCCAAATCCGTTGGGCAGAGCGTGTAGATAGCCTCGAACCAACAGCTACCCCATCCTATTATGTATTGTACACGCGCACGAGCCAACTGAAAGATGGCGAATGGCAAACCACCGATTGGGATAATGGTGTAATGGTAAAGCAAAACAATGCTACTGTGGCTATCCAACGCGGTGTGAAATACGATTTCATGGTACGTGCAGGCAATAACGGCGGTGTCAGTATGCCAAGCGAAGTCATGAGTGCATATATCGACCCTGCATACAACAATAATTTGGCACTTATCATCAACGGCTTCCATCGCGTAGATGCACCAGAGATGTTCGGTATTGACAGTGTAACGGGTGGTGTTGTTCCTGGCTCCTTTGCCGTATCGTATGGCAAAGAGATTAGCTTCCTTGGCGAACAGTTCGACTACGACCGCACCAATATGTGGGAGAGCGATGATGACTGCGGCTTTGGTATGTGCCATGCCGACAAACAAAAAGAAGTGAACATAGGCAACACCTTTGACTACCCAAGTATGCACGGCAAAACTTTAGCAAGAATGGGCGTTTCATATGTATCTTCTTCTATTAACGCCATAGAATCCCTGCAACCATACGCCCTCGTGGACATCATCATGGGAAAGCAGAAAGTCGAGAAGACGGATACTATCGGTTGTATTCCACCACATCTCCGCAACGCAATACAAGCATACACCAACCAAGGTGGTAAAATACTACTTACTGGTTCATATATCGCCAGCGATATGCGCCATACGTGTGATACTGCCTTTACACACAACGTGCTGCACTATCGCTACAAAACAGAGAAAGCATCCACATGCGGACGTATCAACTTCCAATACGACATACTACCTACCAAGCAATATGAATACTACACCAAGCCCAACCCACAAGTAATTGAATGTGAATGGCCTGATGGTATTGAGCCTATGACTGGTGGTGTACGTATCGCCCGCTATGATGACACCTATGTAAATGCAGGTGTTGCATACCAAGACAACAAGAACAGAATGATTATTCTGCCATTCATGCTCGAATCGGTAAAAGACTTTGATGCCTTGTACTCCGACTGCATCAATTGGCTATTACACCCCTAAAACATTTAAAACTATTAAAACTATTAAAACTTTTTTAACAAGTTACAATATATGAGACATCTGATTGACCCTACTGATTTGACCACTGCCGAAGTGGATATCATCATCAATCGTGCGTTGGATATCATTGACCACAAGGAGATGTATGCCGAGGCATGCCATGGCAAAAAATTGGCTACACTCTTTTATGAGCCGAGCACCCGTACACGCCTCAGTTTCACAGCAGCAATGATGGAACTCGGTGGCAATGTCCTTGGTTTCTCCGATGCCAAGAGTAGTAGTGTGAGCAAAGGCGAAACGGTGGCAGACACCGTGCGCGTGGTGAGCTCGTTTGCTGACATCATTGCCATGCGCCACTATAAAGAAGGTGCACCACGTGTAGCATCCGAATATAGCCGAATACCTATCATTAACGCAGGTGATGGTGGCCATTCGCACCCAACGCAGACACTCACCGACCTTCTCACAATCCGCAGAGAATTAGGGCATTTCGATCACCTTACAGTAGGACTTTGTGGCGACCTTAAGTATGGTCGTACTGTCCACTCGCTCATCAAGGCAATGAAGCGTTACGAGGGCGTACATTTCGTACTCATATCTCCAGAAGAGCTTCGTTTGCCCGACTATATGAAGCATGAGTTAGGCGACAATTACAGCGAATACTCCACTATCGAAGAGGCTATGCCATTGCTCGATGTCCTTTATATGACGCGCGTACAGCAAGAGCGTTTTGCTGACCAAGCGGAGTATGAACGTCTCAAAGATGCCTTTATCCTTGATACCGAGAAAATGGCATTGGGTAAAGAGTCTATGATTGTTCTCCATCCACTGCCACGTGTGAATGAAATCACTGTAGATGTGGACAAAGACCCACGTGCTGCCTATTTCCGTCAAGTGGAGAATGGCAAATATGTCCGTATGGCACTTATCTACACCTTACTCTCATGGAAGGAGGAAGAGATGCCACACAAAGGCGAGGAGCATACCACAGATATACTGTGCTCCAACGACCGTTGCATCGTCACTACCGAACCTGTAGAGCGTAAAGCCTACACCGATGCCGAAGGTGTACTCCGTTGCCACTACTGCGACCATAAATTGTAAATTAGTAAATTGTAAATAAATATGACCGACCGTATTTTACAAGAGGGCCTCACATTCGATGATGTGTTGCTTGTCCCTGCCTATTCAGAGATCCTTCCTCGTGAAGTGGACCTCAAGTGCCAATTCTCCCGCAATATCCGCCTGAATATCCCAGTGGTATCAGCAGCTATGGACACCGTTACCGAGTCCAAGATGGCTATTGCTATTGCTCGTGAAGGAGGTATTGGTGTTATTCACAAAAACATGTCTATTGCTGCGCAAGCAGCCGAAGTGCGCCGTGTGAAACGTGCTGAGAACGGACTCATCTCCGATCCTATCACCATCACCGCAGAGCAAACCGTGGGCGATGCAGAGAAGCTTATGCACGACAACCATATTGGTGGTATTCCCGTAGTGGATGCAGAGAACAACCTCGTGGGTATTGTTACCAACCGCGACCTTCGTTTCGAGACCGATTGGAATCGCAAGATTGGCGAAGTGATGACTCGCGAGCACCTTATCACCATATCTTCTACTGATAATGAGGTTATTATGGCTGCGCTGCAAGCCCATAAAGTAGAGAAGTTGCCTGTGGTAGATGCCAATGGTAAATTGGTTGGCTTGGTAACATACAAAGATATTACCAAACTCAAAGACTTCCCTAATGCCTGCAAGGATAAACAAGGTCGTCTTCGCTGTGCAGCGGGCGTAGGTATCACTCCTGATTTTATGGACCGCGTAGCAGCACTCCACAAAGAGGGGGTAGATGCTATCGTTCTTGATTCTGCACACGGTCATTCCAAGAATATCGTTAATGCACTCCGTACAATCAAAGCCACCTATCCTGATTTGGAGGTCGTAGTGGGCAATATCGCTACTGCTGAGGCAGCCAAGTACCTCGTTGATAACGGTGCAGATGGTGTGAAGGTGGGTATCGGTCCTGGTTCGATTTGCACCACACGTATCATCGCTGGTGTAGGTGTGCCACAACTGACAGCTATCTTCGAGGTGGCAGAGGCATTGCAGGGTACTGGTGTACCAATGATTGCCGATGGTGGCTTACGTTATTCGGGCGATGTGGTGAAAGCATTGGCTGCGGGTGGCAACTGCGTAATGTGTGGCTCTATGTTCGCAGGTACAGAGGAAGCGCCAGGCGAGACTATCATCTATAACGGTCGTAAGTTCAAGTCATATCGCGGTATGGGCTCTATTGATGCCATGAAGGCGGGTTCTGCTGACCGCTACTTCCAAGGTGGCGAAGGCAATATCAACAAACTGGTGCCAGAGGGTATCGTAGGTCGCGTACCTTACAAGGGTAATGTTAGCGAAACGATCTATCAACTCATGGGCGGTCTTCGTTCGGGTATGGGCTATGTCGGAGCGCACAATATTACCGAACTACAACAGGCCAAGTTTGTTCGTGTAACAGCAGCAGGTATGACTGAGAGTCACCCACACGACATTACCATCACCAGTGAGACTCCTAACTACACGCGCGGACAATAATCTCCTAACGAATGTAGTATCTCATTACTGAAATCTGGAAATCAAGTTATAGGCTTGATAGATACCCAACTCGCCGGCTTTACTAAGGTCGGCGAGTCCTTTTTCGTTGTCGCCTATATAGATATAGGTCAAGCCTCGATTGAAATACGCTTCAGCGAAGTCGCTATCCGCACTAATCGCTTGTGTATAGTACGAGATGGCTGCTTTGAAGTCTTGCTGAATACAGAGCATGTTCGCCTTGTTGTAGTATGCAAAGGAGAAGTCGGGCAGGTGATGAATGACATAGTCATAGTCGCGCATCATCAACTCAAAGTCTGCCTTGTCGGTTGGTTCGCCTACGGCACGTTTATATTCCAAGTATTTGTACCGCCAATTGGCGCGACAGAAATACGCAAAGTACAAATCCCCATCCATCAATATGGCGCGTGTCACATCATCCAGCGCAGAGGAATAGTCTTGTACCAGTGCAAACTCAAAAGCACGTGCTATATAGGATGCGCAGAGCAAGTCGTTGTTCGTGGAGCCGGGCTGTGCCATCTGCTCCAGCAGGTCAATCTGGTGTGAGAGATTGCTAATCTGTGCGAAATGCTGATTCACCATATCCGCTGTCAGCGTCATCTCTTTGGTCGTAAAGCGCAGAGGTGCTGGCAGCTGCATGGTATTGTTGTACATATCTACCGTAGCATGCGAGTAATTGGTCTGGCGCAATGCATCCGTATTGGTATTTGTAGCATAGTACGAGAGGAAGATATTGGGTTCGTTCACCACATCCGCATACCGTTTTTGCACCGAGCCACGGGTATCGCTATCGTATTTATTCTCCTCGTCGTTTGTCTCCTGATTTTGTGCGGCAAGTTGCGAGAACTCTTTGCGTCGGTCGCGCTGTTGGGGTTGTGACTCTGCCACTTGCATGGTCGTTTGCAGCGATTGGATACTATCCTTTTTTTGCTCCAGTTGGTATGCTTGTTGTCGCAGTTGTGTGGCAGCCTTGCCGTGTCCGAGCGAGGTCTCGGCTTGGGCAGCCAAGTAGTAGGCGGGCAGGAAATAGGGATAGCGGTTCATGATGGTCGTAAAGTCATTGAGTGCCTCTTGCCATTGCCTCAGTTGCAGTTGCACCATACCGCGTTGGTAATATATCTCTACCCTATCGGGTGCATAGTTTATGGCTTGTGTCAAGTCCTCCAATGCACGATTATAGTCTCCCAACTCTTGGCGCAGGACACCGCGGTTGTAATAACACTGTGCATCGCGCGGTGCTAGAGCGACTGCCTTGTCGTAGTCCGCGAGAGCACTGCGGTAGTTATGTTTGCGGTAGTAGATGATACCACGGTTGATATAGTCGCCAGCCCACTTGCTACCATACTCAATGGATTTGCTGAGTGAGGAGAGTGCCTCTTCTTGATTATCCTGCATGAGTTGAACCAATCCTAACGCCGACCAGTTGGCAGGGTTCTGCGAGTCATACTCGGTGGCGTGCGTAAAAGCGTTGAGCGCACCTATCGTGTCGTTGCTACGTATGCAGATACTACCTTTCTCATAGTGCAGGGCAGCCGACTGTGGGTCGCGATGGAGCAAGTGGTTAATGTCTTGCAGGGCAAGGTCATACTGCTCCAACTGAGCCAGCACATCAGCTCGCATGGCGATATAGGTTCTGTTTTCGGGAGCAAAGATCAGCGCTTCATTGAAGTCTTGATGCGCTTTCTCTAATTGGTCAGTTTGTCGGTAAATGAACCCACGGGTATAGTAGGCTCCTGGTTGAAAGGGATTGCGCTTAATTGCAGCATTGCAATCCATCTCTGCCCCTGTGTAATCGCCTAATTGTATTTTGGCAATCGCTCGTAATAAATAGGGCTCGCTGAGGTAGGGTTTGAGTTTAATGACCTGATTAAAGTATTGAATACTGAGTACATAGTCATCAAAGTACAGGGCGTTCCGTCCAATCGCCGTTATGCGATCGGTGTTCAGCTGCGCCACGCTCATCACGCTCATGCAGCAACCCAATACTATGTACAATATCCTTCTCATAACCAATAGCCAATAACCAATAGCCAATCACTTACACCCTGCCTCTGGGTCAAACCATTCAGGTACGTCAAATTGTTCTTCTATGCTATAGCCCAACTCTTCGTTGGCATAGACTTTCTGCATATAGATTGCCCAGATTGGCAATGCCATATTGGCACCTTGACCTGCGGACATATTATCGAAGTGGATACTGCGGTCTTCACCACCTACCCATACGCCACTTACCAAGGATGGGGTGAAGCCAACGAACCAACCATCCGAGTGGTTTTGCGAAGTACCCGTCTTGCCACCCATTGGTGCTTTCAATCCATAGCGGAAGCGTGCACGCACACCCGTACCGTGATCCATCACATTACGGAGCATGTAAATCATCTTGTAAGAGGTTGTTTCGCTGATAATCTCGTAGGTCTTAGGCGTGAATGTCGCCAATATATTGCCATTGTTATCCTCAATGCGAGTGACATAGAGTGGCTCTACGCGAATACCTTTGTTTGGGAAAGTGGTATAGGCATCCACCATCTCCTTTACGCTCACCTCGCATGGTCCGAGACAAAGACTGACCACAGGGTCGAGTTGTCCTTCTATACCGAAGGAACGCATCATGCGCACCAATTGTTCGGGCGTAAAGAGCGACATGAGGTAGGCGGTAATCCAGTTGCTGGATTTCTCCAGTCCCCAATTGAGTGTTACCATTTCGCCTTGGTTCTTGACATGCTCATCGCGTGGAGTCCAACGTACACCATTACCATCAATCAGGGTTACAGAATCGTTTACCGTGCTATCGCATGGCCACATACCCTCATCCATAGCCAGGGTGAAGAGGTATGGCTTGATGGTTGAACCTACCTGACGACGACCTGTAGTCACCATATCATATTGGAAGTGCGTGAAATTAGGTCCGCCCACGTATGCCTTCACTGCGCCAGAGTGTACATCCATTGACATGAATCCGCATCGCAGAAAATGTTTGTTCCAACGAATAGAGTCCATAGGTGTCATGGTGGTATCTATCATTCCGTTGTACGAGAACACGTGCATATTGACTGGTGTATTAAATACCTTCTTGATGTCGGTCTCACTCATGCCTTGTTTCTTCAGTGCACGGTAGCGGTCGGTCTGACGCATAGAGCGATTCATGATACCATCTATCTCCTCTGGCGTTAGGTCTTTGGAGAATGGTGCGTATGATTTCTTGCGTTTCTCGCGGAAGAAACTCTTTTGCAAGTCTTGGATATGCTCGCTCACGGCTTCCTCGGCATACTGCTGCATGCGTGTATCAATAGTGGTGTATATGCGCAGACCATCATGATAAAGGTCGTATGGCGTGCCATCGGGTTTGTGGTTCTTATTGCAGAAGCCGTAGAGCGGGTTCTCCTCCCATTGGCGTTTGTCTATCTCATATTGCTGCATGTTCCACTCGGAGTAGTGGTTTGGTTTGGGTTCTTTGGCAGTCAGCACTTGACGTAGGTATTCGCGGAAGTACGGTGCTATACCCTGTTTGTGGTCAACGGACTGATACTTCAATTCGATTGGCAATGCCTTTAGCGAGTCGCACACTTGCTCTGTAATATAGTCATATTTGCACATTTGGTTGAGCACAGTATTGCGCCTATTGAGTGCATTCTCGGGTCTACGACGAGGGTTGTAGAGGGATGGGTTCTTACACATACCCACCAACATAGCAGCCTCCTCTATTTTCAGTTCTGCGGGTGTAGTACTAAAATAGACTTGTGCAGCCGACTTGATTCCCACTGCATTATAGAGGAAGTCAAATTGATTGAGGTACATGGTGAGTATCTCCTCTTTGGAGTACAGTCGTTCCAGTTTGGTAGCAATGACCCATTCGATAGGTTTTTGCAGGGCGCGTTCAAAGATATTGTTAGCGCGTGGCGACCACAGTTGCTTAGCCAATTGTTGGGTGAGAGTACTACCGCCACCTGCTTTGCCGAGCATCATGACTGCACGGAACAGCGATTTCACATCTACACCTGTATGGTCATAGAAGCGCACATCTTCTGTGGCGATGAGTGCGTTAATCATGTTGGGCGATATGTCGGTGTAATCCACGCTCACGCGGTTCTCGTTGCGATAATATCGTCCGAGCAGTTGCATATCGGCGGATATGACTTCGGTAGCGAACTTATTTTTGGGGTTTTGCAATTCATCCAGCGGAGGCAAATATCCGAGCCAACCTTTTGTTATCATCCAAAAGACTAATACAATAGCCACAAGTCCTGCACCTACTATACTCCAGAACCATACTGCAAACTTCTTCTTAAAAGTATCGTTTGTGGATACCTGTTTTCCGATACCTGTTTTCTGTTTTTTATCCATAGTTTATATTTCAGATTGCCTATTATACCAAATTATCCTGCAAAGTTACTACAAAATTTGCAGAAAAACAAGAAAAACGTATAAAAGTTCACTTTTCTTTGCAAAAAAGCCCAAAAAAATCCCCACTGCACTTCTGAGTGGGGATTTTGCGAACGCCCTTCGGGCTACTGTTTAGTGTTTAGAGCAGTTCTACCGAACGATTAACGAACTTAGCCAATGCTTCGCCCTTCAATTGACCTGCTGCCAACATGGCTATGTCAATCAATTGGTGCAGTTTGTCGCTACCTGTAGCATAAGCAGCATATTGCTCCTTTAGTTGCTGTTTGAGCGCAGCCAACTCCTTAGTAACATTGGTTACAGCGTCCTTCTCCTCCTGCGTGAGGTCGGCATCTTTCTTGCCCTTCTGTGCCTCTTGCAAGGTCTTCTCCTCAGTTTGCTTAGCCACAATCTGCTCCACGATAGGCGCAGTACCTTCAGCGCATGCATCGGTAATCTCTGCAAGCAGGGCTTTCACCTTATCGTTAGCGGTGTTAATAACCAAATTGTATTGGTCAGGCATATTGCCGTAGAACGACATACCTTGTTGATGAGCCGACATCTCTTTCATACGGCGCATGAACTCGTTTTGGGTGAGGAAAACAGGAAGTGCATCTGCCGATACGGCTTCCAAACTTACATCATAGCGGGTTTTATCGGTTTTAGGCAACTGAGATTCGAAACTGTAGCGCAATGCGTCTTCCTCATTGGCACTGAGTTCCACTTTGGCTTTGTCCTCTTTTTGGATTAAGTTCTCTATCACATCAGAGTCCACGCGCACGAAGCGAATCATCTGTTTCTTGTCGTCGCTGCCATCGCCATAACTCTTTTGCTCGAATTGCGACATAGCGTGTACATCCAGTTCGCCGTCCATAAGGAGCACGTCGTAACCCTTCTCCTTAGCGCGTTGGATATAGGCGTAAGAAGCATCAGCGTCTTGTGCATACAGCATGATGAGGTCGCCGTTCTTGTCGGTTTGCGCGTCTTTGACCTCAGCCTTATACTCCTCGAAAGTGAAGTACTTGCCGTCAATATTCTTGAGCAGCGCAAAGCCCACAGCACGGTCGTAGAACTTATCATCGCTGAGCATACCGTATTGGATAAAGAGCTTGATGTCGTCCCACTTCTTCTCAAAGTCCTCGCGGTCGTTGCGGAATATCTCTGCCAATTTGTCAGCAACCTTCTTGGTGATATGGCTGGATATCTTCTTCACGTTGTTATCGCTCTGCAAGTACGAACGGCTGACATTCAGCGGAATATCTGGCGAGTCAATTACGCCGTGGAGGAGGGTCAAGTATTGTGGTACGATATTCTCCACCTCATCGGTCACGAACACTTGGTTGCAATAGAGCTGAATCTTATTGCGCTGAATATCAATATTGTTCTTGATACGAGGGAAGTAAAGGATACCCGTGAGATTGAATGGGTAATCTACGTTGAGGTGAATATGGAAAAGTGGCTCATCCATCTGATGAGGATAGAGTTGGTGGTAGAACTTCTGGTAATCCTCATCGGTGAGGTCAGCAGGTTTGCGTGTCCATGCAGGATTGACATCGTTGATGATATTATCCTCATCTGTCTCCACTTGCTTACCGTCCTTCCACTCTTTCTTCTTGCCAAAGGCAATCTCTACAGGCAGGAACTTGCAGTACTTAGTGAGCAAGCCCTCTACGGTTGCCTCTTCCAAATACTGAGCATACTCATCATTGATATGCAACACAATATCTGTTCCGCGCTCAGACTTGATAGTCTCTTCCATCGTATATTCAGGCGAGCCATCACATGACCAATGCACCGCCTTGGCATCCTCTTGATAACTGAGGGAGAATATCTCCACTTTGTCTGCTACCATGAAGGCAGAATAGAAGCCCAAACCGAAGTGACCAATGATGGCTTCGGCTTTGTCCTTGTATTTATTCACAAATTCCTCAGCACCAGAGAAAGCGATTTGGTTGATATACTTGTCCACCTCCTCGGCAGTCATACCGATACCGTGGTCTTGTACGGTGAGGGTCTTTTTCTTTTTATCAATAAGTACACGCACGCGCGTGTCGCCCAACTCGCCTTTCGCTTCGCCCACAGAGGCAAGAGTCTTCAGTTTTTGGGTGGCATCCACCGCATTACTAATCAACTCACGGAGAAAAATCTCGTGGTCAGAATACAAAAATTTCTTGATGACGGGGAAGATATTATCTGATGTTACCCCAATGTTTCCTTTCTTACTCATAATATTGTAGTTTAAAATGTTCTAAAAGTTTTAAAAGTTCTAAGGGTAGTGGTACAAAAAGTTTGCCAAAGGCTATTGGACTGACAAAATGGCAGAGATACCTCCCATAGAATAGGCTATTTATCACATCTATTTTTCAATAGAAAGATTTTTTCACCTTTTTGCCATTATTTTCTTGCGTATTTTATATATTATTTGTACCTTTGTGCCAAGTTTTATTTCTAAAACGAAACAGCATAATTAATCAATTGTTTATTGTATGCAAAAACTTATCATTCTCGATTTAGGTTCTGAGACCACCCAACTCATTGGTCGCCGTGTGCGCGAGTTGGACACGTTCTGCGAGGTCTTACCCTACAACAAGTATCCCGAAGATGACAAGGACATCATCGGTCTTATTCTCTCGGGGGACAAAGACTCTGTGGAGGAGCCTCAAGCACTCCAAGACACCCTCAGCCGCTTCTGCAGCTGTATCCCTGTTCTTAACATTGCTAAAGGCGAGCAACCTACAGTAGATGAGCTCCGTCCCTTCGTGCTTGACACCTGCCATAGCGCACAGGATTGGACTCCAGCTAACTTCGTAGAGACTACCGTTGCGCAACTCAAAGAGCAGATTGGCAATGAGCGCGTTATCCTTGCCCTCTCTGGTGGCGTGGATAGTTCTATCACAGCCGTTCTGCTTAATCGCGCTATTGGCGACCAACTCACATGTATCTTTGTGGACCATGGTTTGCTCCGCAAAAACGAGTTCGAAAACGTGCTCCGCGACTACGAGTGCCTCGGCCTCAATGTGATTGGTGTAGATGCTAAAGCGCGCTTCTATGGCGACCTCGCTGGCGTAACTGACCCAGAGCAAAAACGTAAGATTATCGGTCGTGACTTCATCCAAGTATTCGATGAGGAAGCGAAGAAGATTACCGATGTAAAGTGGCTTGGTCAAGGTACTATCTATCCAGATATCATCGAGTCAATCAACCACTCGGGTAAGGTCATCAAGAGCCACCACAACGTAGGTGGTCTGCCTAAAGAGATGAACCTCAAGCTCTGCGAGCCACTCAAACTCCTCTTCAAAGATGAGGTACGTCGTATTGGTCGCTATATGGGTGTACCTGAGCACCTTATCACTCGTCATCCATTTCCAGGTCCAGGTCTTGGTGTACGTATCTTGGGCGATATTACCCCTGAGAAAGTGCATATCCTACAAGAGGCAGATGCAATCTTTGTGGACATGCTCCGCGAATGGAAAGATGAGAACGGTGTAAGTTTATACAACAAGGTATGGCAAGCAGGTGCTATTCTTTTGAGCACCGTGCGCAGCACTGGTATGAAGGGCGACACACGTACCTACGAGCATCCAGTGGCACTCCGCGCTGTACTCTCCGTGGATGCAATGACTGCCGACTGGGCACGTATCCCATACGAGTTTTTGGCTAAGTGCTCCAACGAGATTATCAACAAGGTACAAGGTGTCAATCGCGTTTGCTATGACATCTCTGCAAAACCACCCGCAACAATCGAGTGGGAGTAATCGCGTTCGGCAACAAGGTCGCATTAACTGCTGACCACGTCAGCATTTAGGCGACTTGTGCCTCCGCTCTCCCCACGAAGCCACGAGCTTCGCGGGGACCCCAATATTTATCTAATTTATTTTTATTTATTTTTGTAGGGCATAGCCCGTATTTTTGTTCAAAAAATAAATCATGAAAGTAGGCGTAGTTATGGGTTCTACCAGCGATTTGGAGGTAATGACTCCCGCGATTGAGACCCTTCAACAATTTGGAATTGAAGTAGATAAACGCGTTATTAGTGCGCACCGTGCTCCACACGAGCTTATGAAGTGGGCAGAGTCCGCTCGTGAGCGTGGACTAAGCATTATCATCGCTGGCGCAGGTGGCGCAGCGCACCTCGCAGGTGTGATTGCAGGTTTGACCTCACTCCCTGTGATTGGTGTACCTATCCGCAGCAAGACTTTGGACGGACTGGATTCGCTCCTCAGCATTGTGCAAATGCCAGCAGGTATCCCTGTGGCTACGGTGGCTATCAATGGCTCAAAGAACGCTGCCCTCCTCGCAGTGGCTATCCTTGCCTTGCAAGACAATGCGCTCCTCGCACAACTCGAGGACTTCCGCAAACAACAAACAGAGAAAGTAGTAAATACAGTTATCTAATCATGGCTAATTTTCGAATTTTTGTAGAAAAGCGTCCTGCCTTCCAAGTAGAAGCCAAGAGTCTCAAGAACGAACTCAACGAGAACTTGCAACTCAACCTGCAATCGCTTCGCTATATCAATGTGTACGACCTCTTTGGTTTTACACCCGAACTGCTGGAGCAATGCCGCTACACCGTCTTTGGCGAGACGGTTACAGACACCGTATTAGATGAGTGCAACCTCACAGGCAAGAAATACCTCGCTGTAGAGTATATCCCTGGTCAGTTCGACCAACGCGCATCATCGGCGGTGGATTGTGTACACCTCATAGACCCTAACGCCGAAGTAGAGATTCGCAGTAGCCGTCTGCTCATCTTTGATGACACAATCTCTGAAGCAGACATGGCTAAGATTCGCCATTACTACATCAACGCTGTGGAGTCGCGCGAGAAAGACCTCAGTCAATTGGTGCAAAACCAAACAGCCGACATCAAGCCATTGGCTAAGTTGGATGGCTTTATCAATATGCCTCGCGAGGAGTACGCTGCGTTCTGCAAGCAATGGGGCTTGGCAATGAACGCCGACGACCTCCACGAAGTAGTCACTTACTTCCAAAAGGAGCAACGCAACCCAACCGAAACAGAACTTCGTATCCTCGACACCTACTGGTCTGACCACTGCCGTCACACTACTTTCACCACTATCTTAGAAGAAATCAAGATAAATGACTCATTCGTGAAAGAGGAAATCGAGTCCACCCTCGGCATGTTCCACGACATCCGCAAGGAACTCGGTCGCACCGAGAAACCGCTCTGCCTCATGGAACTCGCTACTATCGGTGCGCGTTACCTTCGCAAGAAAGGCCTTCTCAATGATATGGAGGTCAGCGAGGAGAACAACGCTTGCTCTATCTTCATTGATGTGGATGTAGATGGCAAGACTGAGAAATGGCTGCTCCAATTCAAGAACGAGACCCATAACCACCCAACTGAGATTGAGCCCTTCGGTGGCGCAAGTACATGTCTCGGTGGTGCCATCCGCGACCCATTATCTGGTCGTGCATATGTCTATCAAGCCATGCGCGTAACGGGCGCAGGCGACATCTATAAGCCCGTGGCAGAGACTATGCCTGGCAAACTGCCACAGCAGATCATCTCCCGCAAAGCGGCTGCTGGTTACTCCAGCTATGGCAACCAAATCGGTCTGGCTACCACCCATGTGCGTGAGATCTTCCACCCATCGTATGTAGCTAAGCGTCTGGAGGTGGGTGCTGTCGTAGGTGCTTCTCCTGCATCGAATATCCGCCGTGAGAGTCCTGCTCCTGGCGATATCATCCTGTTGTTAGGCGGCCGCACTGGTCGTGATGGTATTGGTGGCGCTACTGGTTCGTCCAAAGAGCACACCGAAGCATCGCTCGAGTCCTGCGGCAGCGAGGTGCAAAAAGGTAATGCCCCAGAGGAACGCAAACTCCAACGCCTTATGCGTCGCCCAGAGGCAACGCGCCTCATCAAGAAGTCCAACGACTTCGGTGCAGGTGGTGTCAGTGTGGCTATCGGCGAACTCGCAGACGGACTGGACATTTACCTCGACCGCGTGCCAACCAAGTATAGCGGACTCAACCCTACCGAACTGGCTATCAGCGAGTCACAAGAGCGTATGGCAGTAGTCATAGATGCCAAAGACCGTGCGGAGATGGAGCACTATTGCCACCTTGACAACATAGAATACACCCATGTGGCAGATGTCACCGACAGCGGTCGCATGCGTCAGTTCTACAAAGGCGAACTCATCGCTGACCTCACCCGTGAGTTTATCGACAGCGCAGGTGCAAAGCACTTTGCTAAAGCCGCTATCCTCCCTGTAGAGAATAAGAATCCATTTGCTCAAACCATCGAAGGTGCCACCCTCGAGGAGAAAATGGCAAAGGTCATGGCAGATGCCAATGTTACCTCGCAAAAGGGATTGATTGAGAATTTCGATGCCACTATCGGTCGTAGCACCGTACTCATGCCATTCGGAGGTAAAACACAACTCTCTGAAACACAAGTTAGTGTGCAGAAACTCCCTACCGATGGCTATACCAATACTGCCTCTATCATGGCATTTGGTTACAACCCATTCATTGCCGACTGGAGTCCATACCACAGTGCAGCGTATGCGGTTGTAGAGGCATGTACCAAGGTCGTAGCAGCAGGTGCGGATTATAGCCGTATGCGCTTCTCTTACCAAGAGTACTTCGAGCGTATGAGTAGCGAGCACGCTTATGGCAAACCACTCAGCGCGTTACTCGGTGCACTCAAGATGCAAGTGGCATTCGGTCTGCCAAGTATCGGCGGAAAAGACTCTATGTCGGGTACTTTCGAGCATATCAGCGTACCTCCAACCTTGATTGCTTTCGGTATCACTACTGTGCCAGCGGATAAGGTGGTATCCCCAGAGCTGAAGAAAGCAGGCAACAAGTTGTACCTCATCAAACACCACGCGTTGGCGAACTATATGCCTAATGTGGAGCAACTCAAAGCGAACTGGACGTATACCACCAACGCTATCCAAAGTGGCAAAATCTGTGCTGCGTATGCATTAGGCTTCGGTGGTGTAGCAGAGGCCATTGCTAAGATGAGTTTCGGTAACGAATTGGCGGTAGATATCCAAATCGCTGAGAACGAACTCTTCGACTATAACTACGGTTCCATTCTCGTAGAAGCAACCGAAGAACTCTCGCCTCTCGCCTTATCGCCTAATAGCCTCATCGCCTTAGGTGAGGTCACCGACGGAACCCACCTCATTATCAATGGCGAGCGCGTATCGCGCGAGGCATTGCTCCGTGCATGCTGTGGTCAGTTCGAAAAGATATACCCATCTGCGGTTCCTGCGCAGCATACCGACCTCCTGCCTGCAGGTATCACTTGCCGCGGCAGGGAGTTGATTGCCAGCGGGGTCCCCGAAAAATCTGCTGATTTTTGGGGTGCTCTGGAAGTTGTTGAAAATAAAGTTGTTGATTATAATGGTCCCGCTGTAGAGAATCCTATTGTTTATATACCGGTATTCCCAGGCACTAACTGCGATTACGACTCCGCTAAGGCATGGCGCCGTGCAGGTGCAGAGGTTGAGACCACTATCTTCCGCAACCTCACAGGCGAGGATGTCCTTAGCAGTATCGATGAGATGGTAGAGCACATTAATCGCTGCCATATCCTCATGTTCGCTGGTGGTTTCTCTGCAGGTGACGAGCCAGATGGAAGTGGTAAGTTCATCGCCAATGTGATCAACAACCAGAAGGTGGGTGCTGCTATCACAGCCCTCATCGAGCGCGGTGGTCTGATACTGGGTATCTGCAACGGCTTCCAAGCATTGGTGAAGAGTGGTCTGCTGCCTTATGGCAAGTTGGGTATGGTTACCCCAGACTCTCCAACTCTGTTCCGCAATGATATCAACCGCCACATCTCACAGATGGTAACTACCACTGTGGCTACTACTGCCAGCCCATGGCTCCGTGGCATGCAAGTAGGTGATACACATAGCATTGCAGTCAGCCACGGCGAAGGTAAATTCGTCGTGAACGAGGCATTGGCGAAGGAGTTGTTTGAGAACGGAAAAGTAGCCTTCCGCTATGCCGATCCTATGACAGGCGAGGCAACCATGGAAGCGCCTCACAACCCTAATGGTTCGTATTATGCGATAGAGGGTATCATTTCCAAGAACGGTCAGATCCTCGGTAAGATGGGTCACACCGAGCGCTGGGAAGAGGGCGTATTCACCAACATCGCTGGCAACAAGTGCCAACCATTGTTTGAGAACGCAGTGGCATACTTCCGTAAGAACTAATCCTAATAAAATACTACACCGACACATATTTTAATGTGCTAAAGTGAAGATGTGTAAAATTCAAGAGGGCATTTCGGCAAGAAATGCTCTCTTTTTTACATATTCACTACTGTCCACTAAAAAAAAGAATTGAACAGTTGCATATATCAAAAAAAAGTACTACTTTTGTGGCGAAAATAATAACAACTATGGAATACTATCCTTCCTAATATTCTGCATCATTGTGTTACTGCTCTGCCTACCCACAATCCCCATGACCATCCGTCCTACCACATACGCTGACCTCAATGCCCTTTTAGCAATCTTCGCCCATGCTCGCGCGCAGATGGCTACCGATGGCAATCCCACGCAATGGGGCGATGGTTATCCCACGCGCGAACAACTGGAAGAAGACATCTATCGCGGCGTAAGTTATGTCATTGAGCACGAAGGAGTGCCGTGCGCCACTTTCGTTTTTATTATCGGAGCAGACCCTACTTATCAGTATATTGAGGACGGTCAATGGTTAGACGATACACTACCCTACGGCACCATTCATCGCATTGCCTCTAATGGGCAGCAACGAGGTATCTTCCGCGCTGTACTCGACTGGTGCTCAGCACAATGCAGCAATATCCGCATAGATACTCACCATGCCAATGCCCGCATGCTTCACCTCATCCAGCAAAACCACTTCACACGTTGTGGCATTATCTACACACGCGACTCTTCTCCGCGTATTGCGTATCAGAGGTTAGAGGCGAGAGGTTAAAGGTTAGAGGCACGGATAGTGGCAAAGTCGCCTCCCCCAGCCTCTAAACACTAAACAGTAGTGCGTTCACTAAACAAAATTCCACTCAGAAGAGCAGTGGGGATTTTTTGTAAAAAGTAGCAATTATTAAGATTCATTTCCTTTTCGTTTCTTGATCCGTTGCCCAATTTTACCGAGAGACAACCCTGAGAACTCCGAGAGAACTCCCCGAGATCGCTAAAACCGAAAAAGTGCGTTTTGTTAAGATTGCCCTGTAACTCTAAACCCTAAACAGTAGGCGCAAAGCCCCGTCCACTAAACAAAAAATAGCGAACTTTTCGCTATTTTCTTGCGTATATCATAAAAATGTAGTACCTTTGCAACTGATTTGGTAAAGCGTTACCAATCATAACATATTTTTATTAACAGCATTGGCTATTATTTCGCGTTCAAAGAAAAAGTCCGGAAAACGATTTCTTGTCGGAAATAAAAATGTTCATGGTAGCAAGTCCTACCTACAGATGCACGTAGTTATACACATAGTGTGAACTCTTTGTGCATTTGGTGGGTTTCTTTCCGGACTTCCCATGAACGCGAAACAGGGTTCGCACTTTTATTTTCCGAAGACATGATTGATAGCATTGCAAAATCTATCTATCAATCAATGACAAAAAATTTAGTAAGAAAGTATTTGTATTGGTTTACTTTTGGGCTATTTATTCTATTTATATTCAGCCCTGTTTGTGTCAAATTCCTCACAGACACATGGGGAGAAACGTGGCTGACGTTTGTACGTCCACTTCTTATTTGTACTACTATAGTATCTACTTGTTTCATCGTCAAGTATAAAAGTATTGTTCTTGTCGTATTATCTATTTTTATGATAAGCACCATGTGTGAGTGGGTAATGATTCGTAATTACTCGTTGTATATGGATATTGACCCTTTTATGGCGTTTGCTACAACTAATTGGGAAGAGAGCACTACTTTTGCAAGTAACAATCTACAATCGTTATGGTATATTGTTCCGATGGTAGTATTATTCATCTGTATATCAGTTGGATATGTATATTCCATTGAACCCAAATTCGGTACACGCCTAAAAACTTGTATACTATGTATTGGAATTACATTATTTGGTATCATTCCTTTTGAGAGAATAAATAAAATCAATACATTTCATGACGTTAAATCTGCCATTTTTGATAACACCATGACCACTCCCCCTATGAATATTGCGCATTTGACTAAAATCACTATTCGCAACATTCATCGCAGTATGCAGACTAATGATTTTGCATTCAATTCAAGTCGCACAAAAAATTTTGAAAGTAAAGAGATATATGTTTTGGCAATTGGTGAATCTGTACGCTATGCAAATTGCTCTCTTAATGGAACATATCCTCGTGAGACAATGCCATTGCTCGCCCAGCAGCCCAATCTTTTGTTTTTTCATAACTACTATTCAGGAGGATGTTCTACTGCAATATCGGTGCCTATGATAGTTACACGAGCGACCGCAGAAGAAAATTCATTGAGTTATCAAGAACGAAGTATTGTACAAGTATTCAATGAGAATGACTTTACCACTGTGGTCATCAAACGAGGGATATTGAGCCAAATTTCAAGTGCGTACTTGTATCAAGGAGTAGATTATACGGTCGATGTTTCTTCAGATGCAGAGGTGTTTCACAAAGTTGACTCTCTCTCAAAAGAACATGATAAATTATTCATTATGTTTCAAATGCAAGGGTCTCATTTCTATTATGACAATTTCCCCGAAGAATTTAATCAATGGCGACCAAATTGCAAATATGATAAAGATGTAGAAAGCGATAGTTTATATATCAATGGATATGACAACACTATTCTTTATACAGATTATTTGCTAAATTCTATGCTTGACTCCCTCGAAAATAAAGAAGCCATAGCAGCAGTTTGGTATGCTTCGGATCATGGACAAACCATTACTGCAACGCAAGGTTGGCATGGCTCAGTATGTGATGAAAATGAGTATCATGTCCCATTATTTATATGGTATTCAGATGAATACAAACTACATAATGAGAATGCCATTCAACAATTGAGTACTCGTCTACTCACGCCAATCAACTCAGATAATATATTTTACACCATTTGCGGAATGACACATATCAATTTGCCCACACAATATGCACATGAGGAGTGGGATATTTCATCATCTTATTTTGAAACGCACCCAAGAAAAATTGTAGTTGCTGGACAGATTCGTAATTTAGATGAGTAGTATTTCAAATTTAATATTTCCACGGACACGGAAGAGGATTGGTGCAGAGTGTTTGCAAAAAGTCCGTGGGATTGAGTGATAAGGCAATGAAGTAATAAGTTAAATCCGCATAATCGAAAGAAAAAGAATCGGTTATGCGGATTTGCCATTTAAAGAGAATACAAAATATAAAAGACAATGTGCATAAGGTAACGGAAGTATCCACCACCACTTCTGCAATGATTTTATAATGCTACTATGAAGTACTTTGAATAACATAGTAATACCATAGTAATCACATAGTAATCTCATAGTATCTACCCGTTATGAAATAATCGTTCGAACAAAGTGAGATAAGAACCCGTAATTGACAAGTAAATGGAAGGCACCATATTCAGCACCACCATATTTTAGGCACGAAAATTGTATATCTCAAAAAAAAGTAGTACCTTTGCAGAAAATTACAAACAAGATTATACAAATATGTACAGCGAAAAAATACGATATATCGGTTGCGATGATGCAACATTGGATTTATTCGAGAGCCAATATCCCCTCTCGGAGGGTATGTGCTACAATAGTTACCTGCTCTGCGTTCAGAAAACAGCCGTAATGGATAGCGTAGATGCCAGAAAAACAGATGAGTGGCTACAAAAGCTGAAAGCTGAAAGCGAAAAACTGAACATCACCATTGACTACCTGATAGTACAACACATGGAACCCGATCACAGCGGGTCAATCGGTGCCTTCTTGGAGCAATACCCCAACGCCACCATTGTGGGCAGCAAAGCAGCATTGCAGTTTATGGAGCAGTTTGGTTACAAGCCACAAAACACACTGCTGATAAAGGCAGGCGATACACTTGACTTGGGCGGACTAACCTTGCACTTCATCGCTGCACCAATGGTGCATTGGCCCGAAGTGATGATGAGTTATTGCCCCGAAGAGAAAACACTATTCTCAGCAGATGCGTTTGGTTCGTTCGGCGTGCGCAATGCACATCCAGATAATTGGACAGACGAAGCCCGTCGCTACTACACAAATATCTGTGGCAAGTATGGCGTGCCCGTGAGCATGGTACTGAGCAAGATACATACCTTAGATCTCCAAACCATCGCACCGCTGCATGGTTGCGTGCTTGATGGCGAACAAATGGCAGAAGCCGTGCGACTATACGACATATGGAGTAGTTATCGCATAGAGAGCGAGGGTGTATTAGTAGCACATGCATCAATACATGGCAACACCGCCAAAGTGGCGCACCGCGTAGCAGAAGCACTACGCGCTAAAGGCATGGAAGTGAAAGAGATAGACCTCTGCCGAAGCGATGTGTCGGAGGCAGTGAGCCAAGCGTTCCGATATGGCAAAATGGTATTATGCGCATCCAGTTATGATTCGGGAGTATTCCCGCCCATGCATATCTTCCTATACAAATTAGGCATCAAGGGCTATCAGTCACGCCGTGTGGCACTGGTTGAGAACGGCACATGGGCATCCACCGCAGGCAAGACCATGCGCAGTATGTTGGAGACAATGAAGAATATCGACATTGCAGACCCTACCCTCTCCATCCGCAGCGCATGGAAAGAGGAATATGAGGAGCAATTGCAGACCTTAGTGGAAAATATCTAACCAAGCGATATCTTGAATAGTTTGTCTATATGTCCGCTATGAATCATCTCTTGAGTAGGGAGATGGTGCATAGCGGGCGAATCAATAAGCGCAATCGTGTCGCAGAGCGACTGGGCAATATCCAGTTCGTGGGTGGAGAAGATGATGCACTTGTTGTCCTGATGCGCTAAATCCGCCAGCAAATGGCATAATTCATATCGGTTGGGCATGTCCAAAAACGAAGTGGGTTCGTCGAGCAAGATGATAGGTGTCTGTTGCGCCAATGCGCGGGCAATCATCACGCGCTGACACTCGCCATCCGACATCTTGTCCATGGTACGTAAGGCATAAGAAGCCATACCCACTTTCTCCAAAGATTGCATAACAATCGCCTCATCTTCTGCCTGCATACGACCTATCCAATTGGTGTAAGGAGCTCTGCCAAGAGCCACCACATCGCGGCATGCCAAATTGGATATACGGATACGCTCAGTAGTCACGAAAGCCACCTGCTGCGCCAGCTGTTGCGGAGTAATCTGCTGAATATCGATGCCATTGATGAGAATAGCACCCTGTTTGAGCGGTTCGGAACCAATGATAGCGCGCAGCAACGTGGATTTGCCCGTACCATTGCGACCGATGAGAGCAGTGGTCGTGCCACAAGTGAAAGTGGTGGATACATTGTCCAATAATAGGTGCTGGCTGTCGTATCCGAGGGATATGTTTTGGAGTTGAATCATATTCTATGAAGTGATGAGGCGATTAGGCGAAAGGCTCGATTATACTATGGATTTATTGCGTATGACTACCCAAATGACAACAGGGATGCCGAGCAAGGCAGTAACCGTATTGATAGGCAGTGTGAGCCATTTAGAGATAATATCGCAGCCGAGCAAGACCACAGCTCCACACAAGGCGGTAGCAGGCAGTAGGATACGATGGTCGGCATTGCAGAAGAGCATACGAGCAATATGCGGAATAGCCAATCCCACAAAGCCGATAGGACCACAGAAAGCCGTCACAGTACCTGCCAACAAGGTGGTGGAGAGGAATATCAGATAGCGCGAACGACGGACATTCAGTCCCATGGTGCGGGCATATTGATCGCCAAGAAGGAGGAGGTTTAGCGGTTTGATAACTGCCACCGAAACAACCAAACCTATCAATACCGCAGGCAATAGCAGCATGAGTTGGCTACTCGTGACATCGCCCAACGAGCCCATTGTCCAGATAACAAAGGATTTGAGTGCTTCCTCGTTGCTCAAATATTGCAGGATCTGCACCACCGCACTCACGCCCGAAGAAATCATCATACCTAGAATAAGGATGACCATGATGTCTTTGATTCGGGTACTGACCGAGGCAATAAAAGCAAGAATCAATGCTGCGCCTAACCACGCTGCACCAGCAGTACCGATGGAGGAGATGGTGCTGTTGGTAGCCACTCCCAACAATGGCATACCCAAAATGAAGATAGCTACGCCCAGACTGGCACCCGAACTGATACCCAACACATAGGGGCCTGCCAAGGGGTTGCGGAAAAGCGTCTGCATCTGCAAACCGCTGACCGATAGTGCTATGCCCGCCAATACTGCCACAATAGCTTTGATGAGGCGAATATCCAACACGATAAGGCGCGTGGCAGCATCTACATCTCCGCCAAATAGTGCACCCAAAATATCGCGAAGCGGGATATGAACAGAGCCGATGAGCAGGTCAAGTACAAACAGAATGACCAGCAGGAGCGATAAGATGAAAAATAATATGGTAGAATGACGCTGCATGTTATAAAAGTTTTAAGGGTTGGGGAGTTTTCTATAATAAACGAACTCTTTGTCTGATTCTAATTCAGGATGAAAAATCTTGATTAAATCGCGCAAAACAACATCAGGTTGCACTACACCCGACTCCCAATAATCGTTGCCTCCACCAGTGACTCTGCGTTTGTCGCAATTGTACACTTCGCCCCGTTGCACGCAAGGCATCTTGGCAAACTTAGGGAACTGGCGACACAAATCGTCCACAGAATTGACATTGCCCACATTAATCCATACATCGGCTTGGGTAGTCAGTAATGCCGCCTCCTCCATATCGATTGGCAAAGAGTGGTTAGAGGTGTTTTTCTTATAAATATAATCGCCTCCTGCATCTGCAATCAGTCGTGCTACATAGCTGGTGGCGGAAGCCATAAACCACGAGTCGGCGTATGGTGTGTTGATCATTACTTTGGGAGTGGGAGTTTGGGCTGAAGCGGCTAAAGACTTAAGATGCTCGTAGCGTTTTGGCACTTCAGAAAAATAAGTGATGCCGTGCTTTCGGCAACCAACAATCTCAGCAATGGCAATAAGCCATTCGGTCTTTCCTAAAGGATCTTCTTCTACATACTCGCCAATATAGATATACGGAATACCTAATTCATCGAGTTTAGACTCCATGACACATGCACCCGTTACACCAAAGAGAAGTACAATATCAGGTTGTTGCGCCACGAGAAGTTCGAAATTCATATTACCGTCATACCCCACATCGGGGATAGTGTGTTGATTAGCCACAATATAGGGGTTGGTGATGAAATCCTTGCCCGACACGCCCACTACGCTCTCTATAGCTCCTATGGCATCAAGCATAGCAATATGGGTGGACGACATACATACCACTCGCTCAGCATCGCCTTGCAGCACTTGACCACGGAAACCATCGGGCGCTTTCTCGCCTCCACGAGCGATAAAGAGCATTGTCTCTACATCGTTGGCACTTTGCCAAGGATTAGTCACTCGGATGATGGTGCTCTGTTTGCCCTCTGCACCGACAATGCGAAAACCTGTGGCGTATGTGGGGGTGTAAACCGCCATGTTGTAGTCATCTATATTGCCAGATGAAGTACACGAACATGTGCACCAAAGTATGGCACAGAAAATCAAAGTATGTATTAATCGCTTCTTCATTAGTATTCTTCAATATTCAAATCGCGCGCATGGGAAATCTCGGTAGATATCTCGCCTATCCACCCACATTGCTGGTGTACACCCGTATAGACACGCACGAAGTCGGCACATGGCAAGTTAACAGGCTCGCCTTCGGCGGTAACTGCCCAAGCGATGTCAAACGAACAGCGGCTGATACTATCATTAGGATGGCTGTCTGCATAGCCATAATCGTATGCTGTTTGCACCCACATATTGCCTTTTCCGCTCTTGTCCACAGCATTGTCTGGCAAGCGAGTACCATAGAAAGTAAGCGTAGAATCGGTAAACCAAAGAGGATAATAGTCTTGTGAATGGAAAGTGTTCTTGTGTACATACCCCTGCTCGCCTTGATTATTCTTCCATAGTATATATGTGGTGTCAGAGAGCGAGTTTTTTGTGTCTGCTTGTGGTGTATGCTCGGCAGGTGTACGATGGTAGGTGAGAGCATATTGGTGGATTGTAGCAGGATTGGTATATTCACTACCTGCGAGTTCATAGAAGGGGTCATCGGGCAGACCATTTTGATTCACATCTATACTGATTATCACTATTCCTGGTTCGCTACTGCCGTTGCGGTTGCCTGCTGAAGCATAGAACGCGTTGCCTTCTACGGTGAAATCGGGCAAATTAGGAGCATTCACTACAGAGTGGTCGAAAGCAAAAGTTACATATCCGCCCCAACCACCGAGCGATATTAGACTGCGATTGGTGCCTGCAATGGCATCTTCTGCCTTACGAAGCATGGTTTGATAATTGTCGCCATCTTCGTATTCAGGCATGGTGTTGATAAACTGCCCTGGTGCAGGGTTATACTCTAACACCTTAGAAATATACGGTGAATACGCCACTTCTTCGTCGAAGACGACAATGGTAGTATTGTGCAGGATGGTGTAGGATTGTGTAGGATTGTTGATTTCCAATTGTAAATTATACGTGCCTGCCTCTGCTTGACAGAAAATCAGGTCGCGTTCGGTACTAATGACCTCATCCTCCATTCGCCATGCATAGTGCTCGCCCTCATACTCAGGATGAAGGATAAGCGTGCGCATACGCTCAATGGTATAGGTATCATCTATACCAAGGTCTACCATGGGTATTTCGGGTTGCTCGCAACTAACGATAGACAAAGCACATATGAGCAGGGATATCACCCGTGCGCACACTCCATTTACGTTTGCCCTCACGCGAGTAGCAATGTAATTGACCGCTTGAGACATAGTTTTTTGCATCTGTAACATATATATCACCATTATAAGGATTGACTTGTATACCATATGGAATCTTAATCTCTTGTTCCGTTCCGTCTGTAATAAAATGTTCGGAAACGAGTGTTTGTTTTCGGATGTCAAAAATGCCATATGTTATTTGATTTGACATAATTTGTTCACTCCAATGTGTTCCATAAAAATACATACTATCACCACAAATTACCATCTCTGAAACAGTTGGTGCTTTAGCCATGGGCAATATTTCTTTGGATATGAGTGAGAAGCATGTAAGTATAGGTTGAACATCTTTATAATCTCCGCGAGATGTAATCCACAACCGACTATATTGGTCTTTGCGCAAACGGTGCGGATTGATGCAAACAGGTATTTTTTGCACCTGACGGAAATCTTTGAGGGAAATGATTGACATGGTAGAATCGTAGTCTGGTGCCCTATAACCACCAGAATTTACCACATAAATATGCTCATTGTTAACGATCAATTCCTCAGGTTGATAACCCACAGTCACTTTGCGAGTGATTTCCAACGTAGCAGTATCCACTTCGAAGACAGCCCCCAGTTGTGCGTTAGGATCGATGCTTATAGGACCTACATACGAACTGACATATGCTTTTCCCGCGTGGAAACAGATATATCGGCAATTAGGTATATCCACTTGACCGATACGGCGACAAGTACGAGCATCCATCACCTCTACTTTGTGCGAGCAGTTGATGACTGCATAGAGGCGGTTGCCATATATCTGAATATCATTGCCCACATCGCCTAACTCCTTTATCACATTCGGATTGCGCTCGCCATAGATATTGCGAATATAACAACCGTTGCAGAAATCAAGGTAGTCAATAGTAGCTTTATTACTGCCCATATTCCCCTCGTTGAGCAGGTACATACCAATGGGTTCATTAACTGCAAAACTGCTCAATTCTCTCGGTTCTATCGGCAAGACCTCATACTCCGCAGGGAAAGTAATCTCCTCGCCACGGCAACTCATTAAGCCAATAACCAATAAGCAATAGCCCAATAGCCTTATCGCCTTATCGCCTAATATGTTATACTTACCGTACATTTATAATTGCGTTTGGGCATGGGGTAATTGATAATCACATCGTAGTCTTGCGAAAGCAGATTATTCACATCTATAGCTACGCGCAAGGTTATCGGAGAGATAGATCGCTTCGCTGTAGGCTGGATGTTCCATTCTCCGAATACACTCAAGTCGTGGGTGTACCAAGGTTGGGTGTAATTATAGATAATATTCTCTTGCTGATTATAGCGTTCGCCGACATAGATGAAACTATAGTTCAAGCCATATTGCTGCCAGTCGTTTTGCCAGCCAAACATACCCACAGCACTACCCGAATGCCATGGGATATAGGGTATCTGGTCGCCATAATAGGTGTCGTTGGAGTCGGTAACATCGATAGCCGTTTGGTAGGTATATTGCGCCTTTGCCGTGAGGTAGAAATCCATCGGCAAGACAAGATGCAGTTGTGCATTGACATCTAAACCGTTGATTTTGACCAATCCGAGGTTGAGCATTGTCCAACGGAACTGTTGCCCCTTAGGATAGGCGATAATCTTATCGGAGATGCGGTTGTAGTAGTAATCGGCATTGATGCGGAACTCCGAACCGCGTTGCTCAGCTATGCGGAATGGCTGCGTGAAACTCAAGCCCACGTTATGCTGCTTTGCCAACTCTGGTTTGAGGTAGGCATTGCCCATATCGGTATAGTAGAGGTCGTTGAAAGTGGGATAGCGATAGCTCTGTTTGTAGAAAGCATTGAAGCGGAGGTCAACGAGCTGAGTAGGGCGGTAGGAGAGGAATAAAGCTGGAGTCAGCTTTGCGGTTATCGGACGCCCACTTTGTGGGCTATTAGCACCCCAACAATCAGCAGATTGTTCGGGGACCCCGCTATCGGACGCTCCGCTATTGGACGCCACTTCGTGGCTATTGGTTGATTTTGCGTCATTGACAAATGTGCCTAATACGCTGGCTTGGAGGCGCAGGTAGTTCTTTATGTTGATAGCGGTGGCTGCGCTGAGCCAATGTGTCCAACGGTGCGCATCAAGGAACATGCTGAGTTGATTGTACTGCACATCGTATGCTGCACTCATGTCCCACCAGTCGAAGATACGCACTTTGTGCGCCATAGTGAAGTAGAACTCCTGTTGCAGATACTGGTTCTCCACGCGGATGAGTTTGTCATCGTTGTTGATATAGCGCGTATAGTCATTGGCGTACTTCATGTTCGCACGCACCGACCAGCGATTGAATAACTCATCTTGCCAAGTGGCTTGCACAAAGGAGTTGCGGTCCCACAAGCGTTCGCCATTGCGCCATACATTATTCACAATCGCACCTGGCACACCGCGCTCGGAGTTGTAGTGATAGAGTTGCAGTTTCCAGAAGCCCGTGTTGCTATAGTAGTGATTAAGTGCCGCTTCCACGCGGATAGCATTGATGTCGCCATTCTGGCGGATAGCGGTAGTGTCGTATGCCACTTCGCCAGATGGAGTGACGCGGCGATAGCGGAAAGGATACTTGCCATCAGAGGAAACGAGTTCGGCATTCGCCGTAATGGACATCGTTTCGCTGAGGCGGATATCAAACAGCAGACTCGGATTGATAAGCGCAAAACTGCCTGCGCGCATCTGCGCTTTCACGTTGAAGGCCTTGCCTGCCTCGAAACGCGGACGGCGAGTGGTGAGGTAAATGCTACCCGCAGCACCAAACTCGCGCGCCGACTGCCAGATATCGGACTTCTGGCCGTTGTAGAGTTGGATCTCTTCGATATTCTCCAAAGAGTATTTGCCCAAATCAATCTGCCCATTTTGGGCATTGCCAAGTTGTACACCATTGTAGTACACGCCCATATGGTTGGTACCCATGCTGCGAATATTCACGGTCTTTATGCCCCCTACTCCACCATAATCTTTGATCTGCACGCCCGAGAAATAGCGGATGGCATCGGCTACACTGAGAGCATTCATTTTTTTGAGTTGCACGCCCGCAAGTGTCTGAGGGATAATGATATCCTTCTCCTTGACACGGGCGGTAATAGTGTACTCCTCCAACTCCAAATGACGATAAATGGAGTCAAGATACAACGAATCAGTGGCGTTAGTTTGAGAGAATGCCACTACACACAAGAGTGTGAAAAATACTATGGATACTATTCTACGCATGTTGTTTGACTCTATACCACGAGAGTGTTCAACTATGCATGCAGCAGGTCTTCTGACTTATCGCTCGTTTGCTCTGCCTTCCCACCCCTCGGGGCAGTGACTGTAGATATGAACATTCGATATGCGAATCACAGCAGCGGGTCTGTGCAAGAATCTCACTTGCTTCCCTAAAACTGAATGCGGTGCAAAGGTAGTACAAAAAAATGACATACGCAAATATTTGCAGAAAAATAATGCACTTTTTGTATCATACCATGTGATTTTCACATAAAGAGTGTATTCTTTTTATTTGGTCAGTTCATTTATTTTTTGTACCTTTGCAATCATTTTGCGAAAATAACTATATCATAAACCAAACACAAAAATATGTTATACGATTTCAGTTATCAGAATCCTACGCGGATTCACTTTGGCAAGAAAGCCATCAATAAACTTGCCAACGAGCTTCGTGAGTACGGAAAGAATATCCTGCTCGTTTACGGCAAAGCATCCATCAAGAAGATCGGTCTCTACGACCACGTCATGAATATCCTGCAAGCAGAAGGCAAGAACGTTGTCGAACTGGCAGGCATCAACGCCAATCCTCGCTATACCCAGTTGCTTGATGGTGCACGCCTTGTGCGTGAGCACAATGTCGACCTTATCCTCGCTGTGGGTGGTGGTTCGGTCATCGACTGCGCCAAAGGTATCGCCTGCGCTGCCTACGCCGAAGGCGATGTGTGGCAACGCTACTACGTCAATCAAGAGCCCGTCATCAACCGCGTCATACCTGTAGGCAGTATCCTCACAATGGCAGGTACTGGCAGCGAAATGAACTCTGGCTCAGTCATTACCAATGAGGCAGAGAACCTGAAGATTGGTCGTGTCTATCCATTGGCATTGGTCACTCCACGTTTCTCTATCCTCAACCCCGAATATACCTACTCTGTGCCTAAGTATCAGATGATTAGCGGTATCTTCGATATCTTCTCACACCTCATGGAGCAGTACTTCTCCGGCGATGACGACTGCACCAGCGACTACCTCATTGAGGGACTGATGCTCTCGCTCATCTCCGCTTCGCGCAAAGCCATCGTTAATCCAGAAGACTACGAAGCACGCAGCAATATCATGTGGTGCGCAACGATGGGACTCAACAAGATTCTCGGATTGAGCAAAACACAAGACTGGGAAGTGCACATGATAGAGCACCAATTGGGTGCCTACACCGACTGCGCACATGGTATTGGCCTTGCCATCATCTCGCCTGCCTACTACCGCTATATCTACCGCTACGGCTTGCATAAGTTTGTGCGCTATGCCAAAGTAGTTTGGGGCGTAGAAGATAAGGGGCAAGGCGACGAAGCGATTGCATTAGAGGGTATCAACCGCCTCGAAGCATTTATCGCTGAATTGGGCATTCCTGCCACTCTCCGCGAAGTGGGAGCAACCGAAGAAATGCTACCGCTCATTGCTAACTCCACTGCCCTCGGTGGTGGCTACAAACAACTCAACGCCGAAGACATCCTCGCTATCCTCAAAGCCTGCTACTAACACATTAAAGCATTTAACGGTTGGACACGTTGGTCAGTACTCTTTCATCCTTCTCAGCGCAAAGGAACGTATTATTTCAACGCGGACTTCTATATGCCTTACACCATCGAATTGTAATACATAGAGTGAAATATCTCATACAACAACAATGAGGGTGTGTCAAAATGCAGACACACCCTCATGTATAATCAAACATGTGTCACTATGACGAATTACCATTCCAGCAGTACTTTGCCACATTGACCGCTGCACATAATGTCGAAGCCCTTTTGGAAGTCGTCGAAATGGAAGCTATGAGTAATCACTGGACTCAAATCCAAACCACCCAACAACATCTGCTCCATCTGGTACCATGTCTCCCACATGCGGCGGCCAGTGATGCCCTTGATAGTCAAAGCATTGAAGATGATATCCGACCAATTGACTTGCGTGTTGCTTGGCAAGATACCCAACTGCGCAATATTAGCACCCTTATACATGTGCGCGATCATATCATTAAACGCTGCTGGTGCGCCCGACATCTCCAAACCAATATCAAAGCCACGGATACCCAATTGCTTCATTGCGCCCTCTACGGTCTCGCCCTTCGAGCCATTGACGGTGATAGTAGCACCCATCTTCTTGGCAATCTCGAGGCGTTGCTCGTTGAGATCAGTTACGACGATATTCTTCGCACCTGCATAGCGGCAGATACCCGCAGCCATCGTACCAATCAAGCCCGCACCTGTGATAAGCACATCCTCGCCCAAGAGAGGGAATGCCAATGCCGTATGCGTAGCATTGCCGAAGGGGTCCATGATAGCGGCGAAGTCGTCTGGAATCTCAGGGCGTACATGCACAATATTGCTCTCAGGGATAGTCACATACTCAGCAAAAGCACCGTCCTTGCCCATAATACCGACAGAGATAGTATTCTCGCACACGTGTCCCATGCCACGACGGCAGTTACGGCATGTACCGCAGACGATATGTCCCTCAGCCGTCACGCGGTCGCCCACCTTCACACCACGAACACCAGGGCCGACCTCAACAGCCACGCCCACGAACTCGTGGCCCATAATGTATGGCGGAGTGCAGTGGTTTTGTGACCACTCGTCCCATTTGTACATGTGCAAGTCGGTACCGCAAATAGCGGCTTTGGTGACCTTAATGAGCACATCGTTTACACCTACTTGAGGCATAGGTACCTCTTCCATCCAGAGCCCAGGCTCGGCATAACGTTTTACTAAGGCTTTCATTTAGTGATAAACTATGAGTGATAAGTTATTCTATAACATTGAGGGCTTTACCGACTTTAATGAAGGCCTCAATACCGCGGTCCAATTGCTCCGTCGTATGAGCCGCAGAGAGTTGTACGCGGATGCGCGCTTGACCCTGTGGCACTACTGGGTAGTAGAAGCCCGTTACGTAGATACCCTCTTCTTGCAATGCCGCAGCGAACTCTTGGCTGAGTCGTGCATCGTACAACATAACCGCGCAGATAGCTGACTCGGTTGGCTTAATGTCAAAGCCCGCCGCTTTCATTTTAGTGATAAAGTACTCGGTATTCGCGTGCAAGCGGTCTTGGAGTTCATTGCTGCGCGTGAGAATCTCGAAGGTCTTGAGGCCTGCCGCAGCAATCAATGGAAGAATGGAGTTAGAGAAGAGATATGGACGGCTGCGTTGGCGAAGCAGGTCGATAATCTCTTTCTTACCTGTAGTAAAGCCACCTACTGAACCGCCGAAGGCCTTGCCCAATGTACCAGTGATAATCTCAATCTTGCCGCGAAGGTCGTAACGCTCGGTAACACCATGACCTGTCTTGCCAACTACACCTGCGGAATGACTTTCATCCACCATCACGAGGGCATCGTATTTCTGTGCGAGTTCGTAGATCTTATCGAGTGGGCAGACATTACCGTCCATAGAGAACACACCATCGGTAGCGATGATGCGGAAGCGTTGTGCTTGCGCTTTCTTCAGTTGCTCCTCGAGGTCCGCCATGTCGCCATTGGCATAGCGATAACGCACTGCCTTGCAAAGGCGCACGCCATCAATGATAGAGGCGTGGTTGAGCGCATCGGAGATGATGGCATCTTGGTCGGTGAGGAGTGGCTCAAACAAACCACCATTGGCATCGAAACAAGCTGCATAGAGGATAGTGTCCTCGGTACCGAAGAAGTCGGAGATGGCTTGCTCGAGTTGCTTGTGGGTGTCCTGCGTACCGCAGATGAAACGCACCGATGCCATACCATAGCCACGTGCATCCATGCGGTCTTTGGCTGCTTGGATGAGTTCGGGGTTGTCAGCAAGGCCAAGGTAGTTATTGGCGCAGAAGTTGATGACGTCCTTGCCTCCTTCTACTTGAATAGCAGAGGATTGAGGCGTGATAATCACGCGCTCGTTTTTATACAATCCTGCCTCACGAATATCGTTGAGAATAGTTTGCAGGTGTTTTTGGAAATCAGTGTACATAAATACAACAAAATATTTTTATTAACAACAACTTAAACAACTTTATTCAACAACATTCCGCGGGGGAACAACACACCCCCGCGGTAAGGAGTTTACCTTAGCAAGCGCAATGTACGATCGCGTTGCATACGGCGCGCACAGATGTTGTTAATGTTGTCTTTATTTGCTTATACAATTCCTTGTTCAAGCATGGCTTGGGCAACCTTCATGAAGCCAGCGATGTTTGCACCCTTCACATAGTCAATAGAGCCATCGGCTTGGCGACCGAACTTCACACATTGCTCGTGGATAGATTGCATGATTTGGTGCAAACGGGTATCCACCTCTTGTGCAGTCCAGCTGAGGTGCTCGCAGTTCTGTGTCATCTCCAAGCCAGAGGTAGCTACGCCACCAGCATTGACCGCTTTACCTGGTGCAAAGAGCACGCCATTGTGTTGGAAGTAGTGGATAGCGCCCGGTTGGCAACCCATGTTACTAACCTCGCAGCAGCACCAGCAACCGTTGGCTTTGAGTTCCTTAGCATCGTCCTCGCTAAGCTCGTTTTGGAATGCACATGGCAGAGCAATGTCGCAAGGAACAGACCATGCCTTCTTACCTGCAGTGAAGTGCGCCTTCTCTGGGAACTTATCCGCCATGTCTTGCACCTTATTGCGGTTGCTTGAACGCATAACAAGCATATAATCAATCATCTCCGCTGTGATACCCTCTGGGATAGCGCATACGCCGTCAGGACCAGAGATAGCGACCACCTTAGCACCCAGTTCAGTTGCCTTTTGTGCAGCACCCCAAGCCACGTTGCCGAAGCCAGAGATAGCCACAGTCTTACCCTCGATAGACTTGCCTGCCTCGTGCAGGAGGTGCTCAGTGAAATAGAGTGCACCATAGCCCGTTGCCTCTGGACGGAGGATAGAGCCACCCCATGTCATACCTTTGCCAGTGAGCACACCAGTGTGGTATTGGCGAGCCAACTTTTGGTACATACCATTGAGGAAACCTATCTCGCGACCGCCTACGCCTACGTCGCCTGCAGGAACGTCGGTATCCACACCGATATTGTGCCAGAGTTCGAGCATGAACGCCTGGCAGAAGCGCATAATCTCGGCATCAGACTTGCCCACTGGGTCGAAGTCAGAACCGCCCTTTGCGCCACCCATAGGCAGAGTGGTCAGCGCGTTCTTGAATGTTTGCTCAAAGCCCAAGAACTTGAGCATGCTGGGGTTAACGGCCTTATGGAAACGCAATCCGCCTTTGTAGGGACCGATAGCGGAGTTAAATTGCACACGATAACCGAGGTTGGTTTGTACCTGACCTTGGTCGTCCACCCATGTTACGCGGAAAGTGAAGATACGATCTGGTTCGACCATACGCTCCACGATCTTGGCTTTCTCGTACTCAGGATGTTGGTTGTACACTTCCTCAATTGATTCTAAAACTTCTTGCACGGCTTGCAAATACTCTGCTTCGCCTGGGTGCTTTGCAGCAAGTTGCTGCATAATGTCGGTTACTTTCATTGTAGTATTATTTTATGGTTTGTTGTTATTGGCAATTGGTTATTGGCAATTGGATATCGGGTGCAAAGGTACTACTTTTTTCTCAAATACACAAAAAATGTCGTACCTTTTTCAGATGTTTGGAAACATATTTTTCCACCACTTCCTTCTACGATATTCTTCGAGATAGGCATTCCAAGTCCAGCACCCGTATTCTTGGTGGTAAAGTTAGGCACAAACACCTTCTCTTGCATCTCCTCGGGAATACCCGGTCCATTGTCGGAAATGGAAATCTTAATCCAGTCCTTATCAGGATTGAGTTGTTCATCCTCAATGGTCTGTTCGTTAGCAGGCTTGAGAATGACAATAATATCGCTATTCGGCCGTCCTTCCATAGCTTGCAAAGCATTACGAAGGATATTGCTGAACACCTGCGTAATCTGATCTGCATCCGCTATGACCATGACCCCATTTTCGGGTCCTACATATCGGATAGGTACTTGGTCGGGATTATTGCGCATAAGTGTAATCATCTTGAAGAGTTTGTTCGCCACATCCACCTTCGTCGGATTGACCTCGGGCATCTTAGCAAAAGAGGAGAAAGATTTGGCTATATGGCTCAGGTTATCAATCTGGTCAATGAGCAACTGCGTAGAGCGATTAAAATACTCCTCAAAGCGTTCGGTTCCCTTGGTGCGTTGGAGTTGTTGCAACGTGAGTTTCATAGGAGTGAGAGGATTGTTAATCTCGTGCGCCACCTGTCGCGCCATGGTGCGCCATGCCATCTCACGCTCCGTGCGCGCCAGTCGCTCAGAGGACTCTTCGAGCGCATCAACCATCAGGTTGTACTGCGTGATAATCTCACCTACCTCATCGGAGAAGACATACTCTATATGCTTGGCATCCGCACCCTGTTGGTGCTGTTTAAGCTGATTGCTCACCACGCTCAGAGATGAAGTGATAGCATAGGATATACCCCAAACTATTAGGATAGAGATAAGCAACAGAATGATATACAGAGGCAGAAGTTTGACCATGAAGTTCTCCACGTGCATATTCATCTCTGTCTGCGAAATGAAACTGGGCAAGGCGATGTATCCTATCTTAGCATAGTTACCATTAATAAACTCGGTGTAAGCGGAGAGGTAGCGCACATTACCAATCTGCTCATACTGTACGAGCGAGTGTTCATCCGTAAAGAATGGTTCTGGTGCTAAGTGGATAGGCAGCAAACCCAAGTCAAAAAGTTGCGGCGTAGAAGTACCAATGAGGCGACCATTGAGGTCATAGACGTGTATATCCGTTTCGAAGACAAAACTCATGTCACGTAAGTCCACGTTGAGTGCAAGCGTATTGGAAGGTGAGATAGACATATCCCAGAAATACATATTCTGGAGTGCCATTTGGACATATTTGGCCTTCTTAGAAAGGCGCAACTGCTGCGTCTCAATGAACAATCGGCCGATATGCTCAATGGAAACCATAAAAATAGAGAGCAATATGACCAATACCAATGGCGTCAAAACCAACTGAAACTTGCCACTCAAACGCATTCGGCGGAAACCACGATATTTCACCAAAGTAAAAATAGCGATAAAGAGCAAAACACCAATCATCGTTCCCGTAATGACATAGTACATGCGCAGTTTGGCTTTGGCGGAAGCTGCCCCCTGCTGGTCTGTATTCAGAATGGCTTGATAAGAGAAGTTATCAATATTCTCCGCCGTTTGAGCGGATCGTTTCTCCCCGATTTGACTGGTGATAGAGAACAGATACAATCCGTCGGTAGAGTAGATAGGATAGCTGTCCTCCTGAGCCTGTAGTGAGGTCAGTGTACAATATTCATCACCTCGAAACGGAGGTATAAAACGATTGTGCAAAAGAGGGGAGGTCACCGAGTAGTTATACTTAATGGGTAGTGCCACAAGCACCTTATAGTCGCCTATCTGCTTGCGATAACATACACCCTGAGCATTGTCCCATTGCACAAAGTGCCACTGGTCATGGAGTTCCCATTTCGCTCGTTTGGAAGCGCTGAGCCAAGCGTTGGACCAATAGACCAACTGAGAATCCTTATATATATAGAATAGAATAGTCTTGTCGGCTTGGGTATAGTGCCAAATAGAATCGAAATTGTTTGCCTCAATGGCAGCTGAGACATGTGCCAACAACTCATTGGCACGGTGCTGCTGATAGTGCAAGATACGCTGCAAGCGCTTCCCCCGCCATGTTGATGATTGGCATGAACAAATACCCAACAACAATACAAACAGGATAAATAATATACCTATTTTTCGTTTCACGCTGCAAAAATAATACTTTTTTTGCATATTTGCAAATTTTTTACTACTTTTGCGGTCGTTTTTTACGATTAGGTTATAGATTACGATTAAACGAAAATATTATGGTACATATATTCACATCATTGCTTTTGGGTTTCTTGATGATTTTAGACCCCTGCACCCTCTTCACCAGTATTGCTGCTATTGGGTATATTGATAAGGAAATCAATAACCGCCGCAAGGTGCTAATGAACGGACTAATGTTCGTGTTGGGCAAATTGGCAACCTACACACTATTGGCAATACCTTTTATTATGGGTGCCAAGACCGATGGTATCAAACATTTTCTCCATCATTGGGGTGAACCGCTCTTGGCAGCATTCATGCTCATTTGCGGAGTGCTATTGCTCTTCACGGGACATCACCACCATGAACACGACCACGGAGTCAGCAAGTGGCTCAAGAACGTGGATAGCCAAAGTAGCGGTTTCTGGTCATTTATG
Source organism: Paludibacteraceae bacterium (assembly GCA_045579505.1). GTDB lineage: Bacteria > Bacteroidota > Bacteroidia > Bacteroidales > Paludibacteraceae > Colicola. The sequence goes on along the minus strand of JAZNMH010000011.1, from coordinate 97,970 downwards.
TTGGGAATCTTTTTTGCTATTGCTTTTTGTCCTCATCGTTTGGTATATTTCTTCACGATGATTGACATAGCCATCACCCTACCCTTCTCATGGAATTGGATTTTGCCTATTGTCTTTGGCTTGGGAACGGGATTACCCATTATGATTATCGCATGGCTGATTTCGTATAGTGCGGTGTCCATCAACACACTCACGAGCAAACTGCATGCCGTGGAGAAATGGGTGCGTTATGTGTCGGCAGCGTTGTTCATTGGTTTTGGCATGTACTTGTGCGTGCATATCTTCTCCCATGGACATCACCATGACTGTGGGCACGACGACTGCCCACACGAACATTGCGAATGCCCAGTCTCTAACCTCTCACCTATAGCATAATCGCCTATAATGAGCTCACCTAATTTTCGCTTCAAGCATTTCACCGTATGGCACGACCGCTGCGCCATGAAAGTGGGTACCGACGGTGTCCTGCTCGGCGCATGGTGTCCTCTGCCCAATCCCCAATATCCAATAGCCCTTCAGGGCGTCCAATATCCCATATCCAATATCCGCCTTCTGGACATCGGCACGGGTAGCGGACTCATAGCCCTTATGCTTGCCCAACGCCTCTCCTCCCCATCGCCAATAGCCAATAGCCCATCGCCCATCGCCCATATTGATGCTATAGACATTGATGCCGATGCCGTAGCGCAGGCAGCAGATAATTTCGCTCAGTCGCCTTGGCAGCAGATACTGCATGTACACCACTCTACCCTACAAGATTGGCAAACGACAAGCAAAGGGCAAGATACTGCAAATACAGTTTACGATGTGATAGTGAGCAATCCGCCCTATTTTCAAGACAGCCTTAAGAACCCCGATAATCAACGCGCTACGGCTCGCCATACGGACACACTCAGCTACGCAGACCTTATCACGCATGCAGTACGACTACTGAAAGACAATGGCATATTAGCTCTAATACTGCCCATCGAAGCAGAAAGCACCATACTATCCATAGCCAATAGCCACAACCTATATCCCACCCGTATCACATATATACACTCCAAGCCCAATAAACCTGCCAAACGAATACTAATAACATTCGAACGAAACAGCAGCAGGGGGACACAAACCAATACATTCTACATCGAATCGGAATGCGCTCCCCGCAGTCAGGAATATCAGGAATTAACCCGCGATTTCTACCTATAACTAATCTCTACGAATCACACTGCCACCCACGGCTATGTTTTGTTGGATATGTGGTGTGCCTTTGTAAGTAATCTTGCTGGCACCTGCCGCCTGCGCCCATAGTTCGCGCGCTACATTCACCTCGGCTTTGCTGGCTCCTGCACAATTGATATGCACCGTTTGCGCCACTAAATCCTCTGCCTCTAATTCTCCCGCACCCGCGATTGTTACATGCACATCATCTGCTGTTCCCTCCAATTCCAACTGGCTGGCACCTTTGGCATCAATTGTCAATGTTTGAACATGTAGCACCAAATCTGCTTGGGCTGCACCATTAAGGTCAATAGTGAGGGTGGGTTGTGTAAGTGCCTGCCCGTCTGCTGTCTCAATCTTGCTTGCGCCATACACAGTCACCTTGCGCAAATAGGGCGAAGCAATTGCGAAATCCAGCATCACTTCATCCAGAGGAATTTGCGTGGTCACATCTATGTATAATATACTATCGCGCACCTCTACTCTCCATACATCTTTGTCATTCACTACTGCATGCAACAGATTGGTAGTCAGCATAGTGGACGGTTCTACAGCATTGCTCAAATGCAACTCTGCTGCTCCGCGCAATTCTACACTATGGTACGCATCCAACTGCAACATAGTAGTAGTTGCACCCGCCTCATCTATATCCATATCATCAAAAACCATAGCATGAAGCATTGAAGAGGAATGGTCTATATGGTGGAAGATACGAATGCCTAAAGTCGTTAATGAAACCAACGAAAGCAACCATAGAATGATTGTTATCCACCAAAAACGCGCCTTGGGTCCACGACGTGTACGCATATAGATTATGATAGAATGTACAATCATCACAATGGGAATGATTACCAATGCCACTGCCGATAGTATAGCAAGAGGAACCATATACATTTCGCCCTCCATCAACCCCATACCGACCCCGCCAAGAAGAGCCGTAAAAGATGCTCCCAAAGCAGTATTCATTGCAAACAGGGTAACTACCAGTGAGAAGAAGATAATACCTACCACAAATATAGTTGGCAATGCCAACAATACCAGAATAACTTTCATCGTTATGCTCACCACACGCCCACAACCCGCATTCTCCGATTTATCCACTTTCACCTTTGGACGGCGATTTGGGCCAAACTCCTTGGGATCACCAATCTGCGTTTTGACCGATTGAACCATCTGAGAATTAACCACTTGCACATTCTTTGCAAACAAAGCCTTTTGCAGTAGTTCTGCTATGCGCGCTTCAATATCCGCCATCACCTCTTGGCGGTCCTCTTGTGGAAGGCGTTGCTCTATATCTTGAAGATATTCACGCAATAATTGATAGGCATCATAGTCTATGTGATACACCAAACCGTTGAGGTTTATAGTACGAGTTTCGTTCATAATTTATTGAGTCACTTTATTAATAGCTTGGCAAATAGATTGCCATTCACTGTCCAGTTGCGAGAGCAATTCCCTGCCCTCATCCGTCAATGCATAATACTTACGCGGCGGTCCGCCTGTGGATTCTTGCCAGCGATAAGATAACAATCCCTCGTTCTTCATACGCGTGAGCAACGGATATACCGTACCCTCCACTACTACCAATTGCGCCTCCTTGAGTGTATCAAGGATATCCGAAGCGTACGCCTCATCGCGACTGATAATAGAGAGGATACAGTATTCCAGTAACCCCTTGCGCATCTGGCTTTTGAGATTGGAAATCATAACGCTTTTTACGAATTTATTTGGTCGTAATTAGGCATTAGAATCATCAAAATAATGTACAACAACACACCTGGGAAGCCTGCGGTAAACAAACTCAATGCAGCATACACTACTCTTATCAATGTGGGATCCACACAAAAGTACTCTGCAAGACCACCACATACGCCTGCCAAAATGCGATTAGAAGAACGATACAATTTTTTCATTTCTTTGTTGTTTTTTATAGTTTAACTGTTTGTTTATTAATCATCTACACGTACAAAGTGTCCTTCAAGGTCAAATATCAACTCCATACCATTACCCAATTCCACGGTCAAATAGCGATACCCAACCGCATATTCTACGATAAGATGATCTGGATAATGCGTTTGCACAAAACTCCGAATCAACTCTGGCACTATGCCTTCTGGTACAGAAGTTATCTGGCAATCTATTGACTTGAAATTACCTTGATAATCAAATTCAATTTCAACGGCATTCTTTAGATACACTTTGTATTCATGATGCACTCCTTCGCGTTCACGTTCAATATACGCAATATCCGAAACGTTAAAATACTTTTGCACAAATGTCTGTGCTTGAATAGGAAGTTCTTTATACTCCACTACATGGTGGCGATCCGCACATGCGGTCAATGAAATTACGAGGGTTGCCATAATGGCTAAAATCTTTTTCATAGGTCATTCAAATTAAAAGTTTTTACTATTCATTAACCAGTAGTCTCTATTTACTACTATACCTCATCCTACTCAAAAAGTGTGCCAAAAATTTGAATTTCACTGCAAAAGTACTACTTTTTCTAATACTATGCAATACAAAGTACTAAACAAACACTATTTTTACTGCTTATTTCTATATTTTGCAAAGTCCAAGTAGCAAAACACCCCCTATTTTCGAAAAAGATTGTATATTTGCATTTTTTTTTGTACCTTTGTCGCCATATTTCAGTATTTACACTTTACACCCAAAATATGGATACAAAAGAATTACAAAAACTCATTGCCATCTGGTTTGAAGAAGATATTCGCGATGGCGACCACACCTCTCTCAGTTGCATCCCTGATACCGAAATGGGTTGCCAACAGTTGATTGTGAAGGAAGAAGGCATTATTGCTGGTATTGAAGTAGCCAAACAAATCATTACTTACTTCGACCCTGAGTGTCGTATGGAGCAGTTTATCGAGGATGGCACGCACGTCAAGCCTGGCGATATTGCTTTCCGCGTATATGGCAAGGAACTCAGTCTATTGCAGATTGAGCGCACGATGCTCAATGTCATGCAGCGTATGTCTGGTGTAGCCACCACGGCGCACCGATACCAAAGTTTGATTGCAGATACCGATTGCCACGTACTCGATACCCGCAAGACGACCCCAGGTCTGCGCTACTTGGAGAAGGAAGCAGTCCTCATTGGTGGCGGTATGAACCACCGTATTGGTCTATTCGATATGATTCTTCTGAAGGATAACCATGTGGATTTCGCGGGTGGTATCACAGCTGCCCTCACACGTGCTAAAAAATATTGCGAGGAGAAGGGCAAAGACTTGCGTATTGAAATTGAGACACGCAACGAGGATGAGATTCGCGAAGCACTGGCAACGAATATCCCCGACCGTATCATGTTGGATAACTTCTCTCCTGAGCGCACCAAGAGTGCAGTGGAGATTATCCGTGCTTGGGAGAAGGAGAATGGCAAACATATTGAGATTGAGTCCAGTGGTGGCATCACCATTGACACTATCCACGACTATGCTATCACGGGTGTGGATTTTGTCAGCGTAGGTGCTCTCACCCACTCTATCAAGAGCCTCGACATGTCATTTAAGGCTGTGAAATAGCAGTCTTGCTGTCCAGCCTTTCAACTATCAACTTTTAACTTTCAACTCATCATGATTCCTTCCCGTCTTTCCGCACTACGCGCGCTCATGCAAGAGCATGGCGTTTGTGCATGTATCGTACCAGGTACCGACCCACACGCCAGCGAATATATGGCTGCCCATTGGACCGAGATGTCATGGATCACAGGATTCCTCGGCGAGACAGGCACCGCAGTGATTACTATGGACAAAGCACTGCTTTGGACAGATAGCCGTTACTACCTCCAAGCAGAAGCAGAACTGCAAGGCACTACTGTCGAACTCATGCGCGAGAGCGATATCGACTGCCCCACCATACCCGAATGGCTATGTAAAAACATTCAAGGTGCAGTGGCAGTTAATCCCGAAATGTATAGTGTCAATGGCTACCGCGATTTACAAGTTAGCATAGAAGAAGGTGGTTTGTCACTCGTATCTATTGATTTAATTTCCCCACTTTGGACAGAAGACCGTCCTGCTATCCCTACTTCCTTGCTCTATGAGTACGAGGAGAAATACACAGGCGAAAGTGTAGCAAGTAAGTTAGCACGTGTGCGCCAAGCCTTGCAAGAACGCCATTGTCAGGCACTCGTAATCTCTGCACTTGATGAGATAGGTTGGCTGCTCAATATCCGTGGCAAAGATGTGGACTATACACCATGCCTTATCAGTTATGTGGTAGTGGAGATGGACCAATGTACTATCTTTGTGGCACCCAACAAGTTGGACGATGCTGCGCGCGCATACCTAAATAGAATTAACGTGTGCGTACGCGAGTACGAACAGGTGTTTGATTACCTGCAACATATTCAGGCAGACAGCATCATGTACGATGGCAACAAGGTTAATGAAGCACTTTATGAGGCCATTAATCCCGCCGTGGCTCGCCGTGTGAATGTGAGTCCAAGTCCAGTGCTGAAGATGCAGAGTGTGAAGAACGCCGTTGAACTCGCAGGCGAACGCATCGCCATGCGCAAGGATGCAGTGGCACTGACCCGTTTCTTCTATTGGTTAGAATCGGAATCCCGACTCACGAATCCCGAATCCCGACACAATGAAATCAGCCTCGCAGCCAAATTGGGTGAGTTCCGCGCTATGGGTGAGAACTACACCGATGATAGTTTCTGTACGATTGCGGGTTGGAAGGGCAATGGTGCTATTGTGCACTATCACGCTACCCCCGAGCAGTGTGCTACGATTGATGGTAGCGGAGTGTTGTTGCTTGACTCGGGTGGACAGTACCTTGACGGTACTACCGACATCACCCGCACCGTATGGGTGGGCGATCCCGCATTGATTCCTGATGCTGTCAAACGCGATTATACGCTTGTGCTGAAAGGACATATCGCATTGGCTCGCGCACGTTTCCCTAAGGGTACACGTGGCAATCAATTGGATATTTTGGCTCGCCAATTCTTATGGGCAGAAGGTATGACATACGGTCATGGTACAGGACACGGGGTAGGACACTTCATGGGTTGCCACGAAGGACCACAGAATATCCGTACCGACAACAATCCTAATCCAATGCAAGTAGGTAATATCTGCTCCGATGAGCCAGGTATCTACCGCACCAACGAATATGGTATCCGTATTGAGAACCTTATCGCTGTGCGCGAGAGCAACAATTTGGGAGCACATACTACAGGCGAGAATTTCCTTGAGTTTGAGACACTTACGCTGTGCTATTACGATACGCGTATGATTGACCTCGCTCGTATGACTGCTGAGGAGATTCAGTGGATCAATGACTACCACGCTTGGGTATATGCAGAGGTATCCCCATTGCTCACGGAGGAGGAAGCCGCATTCCTCAAAGAAAAATGCCGCACATTGTCACAATGTGATTAGACAATCTGTTTTAGGAACCCTATGAAGCCAAGGCATATCGCATATATCATATGGATAGTCATTGCGCTATTAGGCGTAGTTTGTTTGGCTGTTCCCGCAGGCGGTTTCTCCATCGGAGGATGGACACTACGTTGGCCAACACTCGCAGAAGCACTGGACTTGGAGGTAGATTCCACTCTTGTAGATGAATTGGGTATTTTGAATGATTCATTGCTGACAGATATAGATTCGATTGATGTGTCATCTATTGATAGTATCGTTCACCAAGACACTACAGCAGTCCAAGATAGTCTTCCACGCCAACCGCAGCCCATTACACCCGAAGTAAATGTAATTCCTACCGATACGAGAGCCTATCTCAGGGCCTTCTATGCCGCATTGGATAGCGCAAGCAGCAAGCCTGTGCGTATAGTACACTATGGCGACTCGCAGATAGAAGAAGACCGCATCACCAATATTCTGCGCGAACAGTGGCAAAAACAATACGGAGGTGGCGGGGTGGGACTCATACCACTACACCAAACTATCCCCACACGCAGCATTCGCCAGTGGTTGTCTATCAACGGCGTGGTACAGACTTCGCAAGGTGGGTCAAAACGATACTTGGTCTATGGTCCACGTTCAATGCGTTTGGACAATGACGATTATGGCGTGATGGGACAAGTGGCTGTGCTGGACAGCACACTCGTCAAGGGCAGCGAAGATATTGTGATGAACATTGAGCCCATCGACAAAAAACGCAAATCGCACAACTACTTCAACCGTGTGCGCGTACTCACAGATAGCATTACTGGCTACGTTTTGGCACAAGACAGCCTCTTTCCTATAGCCCCTCACCAATCGCCTATATCCTTAATAGACAGTTGCGAACGCTGCGAGATTCGTTTGCAGGGCAGGGGCAAAGTATATGGTGTGAGTTTAGAAACAGATAGAGGCTTAATTGTGGACAATATCCCTATGCGCGGTTGCTCGGGAAACATCTTCACGAAGATAGACAGCACGCAACTCAGCGACTTTTACCGCGAGACCAATACACGACTAATTATCTTGCAGTTTGGTGGCAACATGATTCCACAGACTGAAAAACCTTCTACAATTAGCGGATACGTGAGAACTACGCTCCGCCAACAAGTCCGCTATTTGCGTGCTTGTGCGCCAGAGGCATCTATCCTGTTTGTTGGACCAAGCGATATGTCCACAAATATTGATGGGCAAATGACTACCTATCCATTGGTTCCATATATGGACAAACTGCTCAAGAAAATGGCAGCAGAGGAGCAAATTGCCTACTGGAGTATGTATGATGCCATGGGCGGTAGAGATAGCATGGTCAGATGGGTTGAGATAGGATTGGCTGGCAGCGACTATGTTCATTTCACCCGCGCAGGAGCGAACAAAGTAGGCAAGATTTTATATGAATGGCTAATGAGTTATCAACCCTGCCTTTAACCTCTAACCTTTAACCTAAAAGAATGGAATTCTTACGACACATATTCGCCTTCGACAGCAATAGTCCCTTGCTATTCACCCAGTTCTACTTCTGGGCGTTCTTTGCGTTGGTGTATGCGGTGTTTGCGTTGATTATGGAAGTGGGTACGCAAAGCGCACAGGCGAGAAGGCGAGAAGGCAGGAATACGCGTTTGCACCTGCGCAATATCTTCCTCATGGCAGTGAGTTGGTTCTTCTACTATAAGACCAGTGGACTATTCTTGCTGATACTAATCTTTGTAACAATCAGCGATTGGCTGATAGCAAAGCGGATATATCAAGTATCTGCTATCCGGAAGCCGGAAGCCGGAAACAAAAATAGGCGAGCTAAATGGTGGTTAGCGTTGAGTGTGGTAATTGACTTAGGGCTGCTGTGCTACTTCAAGTATGCCTATTTCTTCACTAATGTAGTAAATGACCTGCTTGGTACGGAGTTTGCTGTGTTTGATATATTTGCGTACATTGGCAACGGTTTCTCTGAGAGCGGGCGCTTCATGGTGGACAAAATCATACTGCCCGTGGGCATATCGTTCTACCTTTTCCAAGTGATGTCCTATACGATAGATGTGTATCGCGGATTGGTCAAACCCGTGAAAAACATCTTGGATTTTGGATTCTATGTGAGTTTCTTTCCTGGTTTGGTGGCAGGACCGATTGTGCGTGCTAATGAGTTCATTCCGCAGCTGTACAAGCCTTTCTGCCTAAGCCGCCGCCTCTTTGGATTGGCAGTTTTTTGGATACTAAACGGACTGATTAAGAAGATTGTACTGAGCGATTATTTGGCAGTCAATCTGATTGACCGCGTGTTTGATAATCCGTTACTGTTTAGCGGATTTGAGAATCTATTTGCCTTGTTTGCCTACTCACTGCAAGTCTATGCCGACTTCTCAGGTTATACGGATATAGCTATCGGTATAGCCATGCTGTTGGGCTTCTATCTGCCACAGAACTTCGACTCACCCTACAAGTCGCGCAATCCGCAGGAGTTCTGGCGCCGTTGGCACATGTCGCTCAGCCGCTGGCTGAAGAGTTACCTGTATATCCCATTGGGCGGCAACCGCAGTATTATGGGCAAGCCCGTGAAGAATAAGATTGCTGCAGGAAACTTTAACTCGTTCATAACGATGCTGTTAGGTGGATTATGGCATGGAGCGAGTTGGAACTTTGTGATATGGGGTGCGCTGAATGGTGTGGGCATGATTGTGTATAAGGTGTGGGCAAAAATGAATTGGAACATCAAAATGCTACTAATGACCCTGCTCATGAGTAGCCTATGGGTAGCCTATACCTTGCTCAGTGCACCTATATGGAACCTATTCTTCGTGTGGGGAATTGCGCTATGGATTGGTACCTTCGTTCGTTATATCTATTGGTGGATAGAGCGTATAGGGCATTTCGCTATTTCGGGTACACCACGCGCCAAGATTATCGGGTGGATAAGCGGAGGATGGGCGGTAGTTCAGACCTTTGTATTCATCACGTTCACAAGATTGTTTTTCCGTTCGGGTAGTAACCTTGACCCTGCGACAGCCAGCCAAGAGGCATGGGAGACTGCTACAAATATGGTGAATCAGATTGGTGGGGCATGGAATAGTAGTATCATTCCAGATTTCCTTTGGGAGTATCGCAATGTGGTGATATTGTTTGTATTGGGCATGGTGGTGCACTGGCTACCCAATCGTGTGAAACGTTGGTATAGAATACGTTTCTGTCAGTTGCCCATCTGGGCAATCATACTGATTGCAGTAGTAGCAATAATCGGTGTATATCAGTTTGTAACCGCTGATTTGCAGGCGTTTATCTATTTCCAATTCTAAAAAGGATTCCAGACCCGGCTACCGGAAGCCGGATGCCGGATACAAAAAAAGAATATGATTATCGGAATAACAGGTGGCATAGGTAGTGGCAAGAGCACGATTGCGAAGCAATTGCACGCGATGGGTTATGCGGTATATGATACTGATAGCGAAGCTAAACGCCTGATTGTGGAGGACGCTCATGTGCGTGAACAGATGGAACAACTCTTTGGCAAAGAGGTATATGTTGGTGGGGTGTATCAAACGGCATTGGTGGCGCAGCGCGTGTTTACCGACAAGTCATTGCTTGCCCAGCTCAATGCCATTGTACACCCTGCTGTGAAAGCAGATATACTCCGTTGGGCACAAAATATAAACCATCTTACACAACCCCACACAACCCTAAACCATCCCACACTATGCTTCATCGAATGTGCCATTCTCTACCAAGCAGGGTTTGATGAACTATGCGATAAGGTGATCGTTGTCACAGCGCCAGAGGATGTACGCCTTGCGCGCGCGGTGGCGCGCGATCATTCTGCTATGGAGAAAGTGCGCGCTCGCATGCGCGCACAAGAAACAGAGAAAGACATAGAACGAGCCGATCTGGTGATAAATAATGACGGAAAAATAGAAATTATGGCAATTTGTTTGCAAATACAAGATTTTTTTCGTAACTTTGCAGGCTGAATTGTATTTTTGGAATTAGGCTACGCAAAAAATGATAGATAACCAACTCATATTCAGAAGTTTTGCCAGTGGAAGCAGTGGCAACTGCTACTTTTTGGGTACCAAGAAGTGGGGCATATTGATTGATGCTGGAATCTCTGCACGCACCATTCAAAAGAATCTGCGTGAGATGGGGTTGGATTATGGCAATATCATGGGCGTGCTCATCACCCACGACCACGCCGATCATATTCGCGCCGTCGGCACATTGGGCGAACGTGTGCATCTGCCTATCTACTCCACCCGCGCTATTCACGATGGTATTGACCGCAACTATGGTGTGCGCGAGAAACTGCGCACCTCACAGCGTTACTTCGAGAAAGACGTGGAATGGGAACTCAACGGTATGCGTATCAACACCTTTGGTATCTCACACGACTCTACAGAGTGTGTGGGTTACGTGATAGATTTCTTGGGACAACGCATAGTTATTGCCACCGACTGCGGACAGCCTAACGCCACCATGGAGAGTTATTTGGCAACTGCCAATCATGTGATCATAGAGGCCAATCACGACGAACAATTGTTGCTGAATGGTCCCTACCCTACCTATCTGAAAGAACGTATCCTTTCGCCCAAAGGCCACCAAAGCAATGTGACATGCGGACAGTTGCTTGCTAAGAATTGGCATACCAATATGCGCAATGTATTCCTTTGTCACCTGAGCCACGAGAACAACGACCCTAATGTGGCAATGGACACCATCAAAGATATTCTGCTGGAAGAGGGTATTATGCCAGGTGAGGATCTATTCATCACACCACTCACACGCCTGACGCCCAGCCCCATATATATACTCAATGAATTAATCATCACACAAAAATAATTTATACAATGGATAAATTAGTTATTATACCTACCTATAACGAGAAAGAAAATATAGCAGCCATCATCGCTGCCGTAATGAATCTGCCATTGGGTTTTCATGTGCTCATCATTGACGACGGGTCGCCAGATGGCACTGCAGCCATTGTCAAAGACCTGATGCAAACCACCTACAACGGTCGCTTGCATATCATAGAACGCGCTGGCAAATTGGGTCTTGGAACAGCATATATCACTGGTTTCAAGTGGGCTATTGAGCATAAATACGACTACATATTTGAGATGGATGCAGACTTCTCGCACAATCCAGATGACTTGCTCAAATTGTATGATGCCTGCGCTAACCAAGGTGCGGATGTGGCTATCGGTAGTCGCTATGTCAGCGGTGTGAATGTGGTGAACTGGCCTATGGGACGCGTACTGATGTCGTACTTCGCAAGCAAGTATGTGCGCTTTGTGCTCGGTGTGAATATTCACGATACAACAGCAGGATTCAAGTGCTATCGTCGCCAAGTATTGGAAACCATAGAGTTGGACAAGATTCGCTTCAAAGGCTATGCTTTCCAAATCGAAATGAAATATACCGCATATAAGTGCGGTTTCACCATCAAAGAAGTACCTATCATCTTTATCAACCGCGTATTGGGTACCAGCAAAATGTCTGGCGGTATCTTCTCTGAAGCACTATTAGGCGTTCTTAAACTGAAGATTAGTTCTTGGACACGCAAATATCCACAGAAAAACGCATGACATTGAAAAAGTATATATACACATTAGGTATATTGGCAATAGTGTTTGCATCATGCGCAAAAACTCAAGATAGCCAAGAAGAACAACAAGCCCCTGCGCCTGTTGTTCGCTATGAATGGGGCCTGCCCGTAGATTCGTTCCGCATAGATACGTGCGTGGTCAAATCAGGTGAAACATTGGGCGGAATTATGAATAAGTTGGGTGCAACCCGCCAACAAATCAATAGTATCACACTCATGCCTCGTTCGGAATTTGATGTACGTACTATCCGTCCAGGCAAAACGTATTACGCACTATTCCAGACTGATACAGCAGGCGTAGAGCAATTATGCTACTATGTATATCAACCTAATATCCGTGAAGCAGTGGTACTGCATCTCACGGACAGCATGCACGTAGAGCATTTTGAAAAACCCATTACTCACTGTGAACGCGCAGCCGAAGTGGTGATAGAAAGCAGTCTTTGGAACGCTATGGCGGGCAATGGTTTGCCTACCGAATTGGCATTAGAACTGAGCGATATTTATGCCTGGACGATAGACTTCTTTGGTTTGCAGAAAGGCGATTCGATTCGTGTATATTATGATGAGCAATATGTGGATAGCGTGCGTATCGGCATAGGCAGAATCTATGCAGCAGACTTCTATCACGGCAAACGTTGGCAAGAAGCTATTTGGTTCGATAATGGCGAGATACACAACTATTTTGATGCTGAGGGCAATAGCCTGCGCAAAGCTTTCTTGAAAGCGCCACTCAACTACAAACGCATTTCCTCTGGCTTTACTTATGCCCGAAAACACCCTATCTATAAGGTGGTTAGACCTCATACTGGCGTAGATTATGCGGCACCTATGGGTACTCCAGTGGTGAGCATTGGCGATGGTGTGGTGACAATGAAGCAATACAAAGGTGGAGGCGGTCATACTGTAAAAATCAAGCACAACTCCACCTATACTACAGCCTATTTGCACCTGTCGAAATATGCCAAGGGTTTGGCAGTTGGGCAGCACGTGAAACAAGGTCAAGTGATTGGTTATGTAGGCAGTTCGGGTGCAAGTACTGGTCCACACTTGGACTTCCGTGTATGGAAGAACGGCAGTCCTATTGACCCACTGAAGATGCAATCGCCCCCTGCCGAACCTATCCCAGCACAATACAAAGACACGTTTGCCACAGTAGTGGAGCACTACCGCCAACTGCTGAAAAACGAGTAAGTATCTATACGCTATGCTACGCCTACGCAAAATAGAGCCCACCGATCTCCCTTATCTCTATCAATGGGAGAACGATGCGCGTATGTGGGCAGATTCCGACACACACAATCCACTTTCGCAGGCAGATTTGCGCGAATACATCGCATCCACTACAGGTGATATATACCGCGATGGACAATTACGTTTGATGATTGAGGATGAAGGGGAGACTATGGGTTGTATAGATTTGTTCGACTTCGACCCTCGCAATCGTAAAGCAGCAATAGGTATGTACATTGCCCCTCATGCGCGCGGGAAAGGTATTGGAAGACAAGCAGTTAAGTTATTGGAAGAATATGCCTTTGGTTTTCTGAAACTAAGAATGTTATATGCCATTATTGCTACGCACAATATAGCATGCTCCTCTATATATGAGAAAGAGGACTATCAGCCCTCCTCTGTTCTTCGCGCTTGGACACTGGAAGATGATGCCATTCTTTGGCAAAAAATGGCGTAGCCTGTACTATAGCATGTACATCTTAGCCAAACAATCCGAATAGACCTTTCTTAGGTTTGGGTTCTTCTACCACGTTACCAGCAGGCGCAGGACGATGGCAGTTGCCACTCATTACCATCTGATAAATCACTCCCCAATCGGGTATGCCACCCAAATTGCGGTCGTCGATAAACAACTCGGCTTCCAGCTTACGCGCACGCACAATATCGGCATTCTCTTCTGGGAAATTGGAGTTTACCGAATAAAACTCAAGACCCTTAGAAGCACAATAATCAATGGCTTCTTGGAGAAGTTCACCTTCGCGACAAGTCCAGAGAATAAGTTGATGGTGTCCTTCTTGCTGCAATTTCTTCAGCGTCTCAATGGCAAAAGGAATGGGTTTGCCGATATTGGGATATTCATGGGTGACGATTGTTCCGTCAAAATCTACTGCGATTGTCATATTCGTTTTTTATTGATAGTTTATAGTCGGGAATTAGTAATTTTCTTGGGTGGGGTCTTGTGGTTGGAGTTCAAGTTCCATCTTGCGTTCAGATGGTTTGGTGAAATACCAACCTATGGCAGACACAGCAGCCACCCACAACATAGATTGATAAGCGCCCATCAAGTAGAAAGCAGCAATAGCAAACACCATTGTGTTGCTAACCAATAGGATACGCATAGTTGCTGCCTTCTTATAGCCTAATAGTTTCTCCTCCTCATTTTCCAGCACGCTGAGTTTCTTGCATTGCTTTTTGCAGAGATACAAACCCAAAGGGATAGTCAGCAACGCATCAAAGATAACAACATATTGGATAGTTTTTCCAAGAGTAGAAAGCGAATCTATGGGCTCTACATACCCCTTTATAATCAAGAAATATGCCAAGGTTCCCGCTATAAGGGTCAAAGCCATAATTCCATAATAGTACACATTCAGTGTACGAATGATTTTTTGTTCCATTATCCTTTAAATTCTATTCGGTTTATAATTGACCGTCCGAGTGTAATCTCGTCGGTATATTCCAGTTCGTTGCCAATAGCTACGCCACGGGCTATTTGGCTGATTTTTAAGCCTTGGTTATTGGCAATAGGCGATTGGCTATGGGCATTTTGCAAGCGGCGATAAATGTAGAAGTTAGTCGTATCGCCCTCCATGGTGGTAGGCAATGCCAAAATCACCTCTTTAATCTCTTCGGGTGCAATGCGAGCTACTAATGAGTCAATCTCCAAATCCGATGGTCCTACGCCATCCATGGGAGATATGACACCGCCCAACACATGATACAAGCCATGATATTGCCCTGTGTTCTCAATCGACATCACATCCTGTACATTCTCAACTACACAAACTGTGTGTTTATCGCGCGAATGAGATTGACATATTGGACATACCTCTTGGTCGGAAATGGTATGACATATACGGCAATAATGTGCATCGGACTTGAGCGTCTTGAGTGCATCTGTAAAACTCTCCACATCTTTCTCCGATTGGTGCAAGAGGTGCAACACCATACGCAGGGCAGTCTTACGGCCTATGCCCGGCAGCGATGCAAACTGATCCACTGCGTTGCTGAGTAATATGGAAGGATAGTTATTCAAATGAGTTTTGTCGGGGTTCTAAATGGGTTACGAATTGTATGGTTATTGTGTGGTTATTGTATGGTTATTGTGTGGTGCGGATAGCTATTTATTCTTTTTCGCCCAGCGGGCTGGTAACATGCGGTAGGGATATTTCTCACGCATATTATCGGCATTCGGACAATCAAAACGGTGAATACGAATACCCTTGAAAATACTGATAAAGCCAAAGATAGGGTCTCCAGGTTGTGGATTACAGCACTTAGCGAGATTATAGTCCACACTCTTGACATCTATATCCACCTCCAAAGCCAGAGCCTCTTGTTGCTGAGGGTCAAGCGGTTCATAGGCAGCACGTGCACTCTCGTAATGAGGTTCATCCATAGTCAGAAAGACCTCCTTAATGCGTAGCAAGTCCTCCTTCCCCAAGGCGATAGACTGATACAGGTCATTGGTCACCTTGTATCCCAACTTGAGCGCTAAGCGCGAAATGTCCCCTTCGGTATAGTCTATTTTCCAGTTCTTGAAGCGGCGCTCCAGCATCTCACGCCCTTCCGCAGCATTGCGGTACTCCACCTCCTTGAGTGCTTGGCGAATCTTATTTTTCGCGCGGTGCGAGACTACCACATTGAGCCAATCAGCCGAGGGTTTCTGATTGGGGGCAGTCATAATCTCCACTTGGTCTCCGTTTTGGAGTTTCTGGCGTATACTCACGTTCTGGTTGCGGATACGTCCACCCATACAACGACATCCCACATCGCTGTGAATGGAGAAGGCAAAGTCAAGCACCGTAGCTCCCGCAGGCAGGCGTTTGAGGTCACCCGTAGGGGTGAAGACATAGACACATTGGTTATCGGTATTGAGTTTATTACCATCTACCCCTTTGTATGCCCAATGGGCTGCCACACCTTTCTCAGCCACTTCATCCATGCGGCGGGTACGAATCTGTATCTCCACCCATTTATCCTCAGGACCTAAGACGGTGGTATGCAGACTTTCATAGCCATTCTCCTTAGGTACACTGAGCCAATCGCGCAAGCGTTTGGGGTTGGGTTTATACATATCCGTAATGAGCGAATAGACCTGCCAGCAGTCCGACTTCTCGCGCTCTAATGGCGAATCGAGGATAATACGTATAGCAAAGAGGTCATAGATACGGTCCACATCGCAACGCTGGGCTTGCATCTTGTTGTATATGCTATGAATAGACTTAGGGCGTCCTTTAATGGTAAATTCAAAACCTGCCTCGCGGAGTTTCTGCTCCAGCGGGGTAATGAACGATTGGATATAGGCGTCACGCTGTGCTTTCTTCTCATTGAGCGCGTGCGCGATATATTTATAAGTCTTATAGTCCAAGAACTTCAGGGATAAGTCCTCCATCTCCGTCTTGATAGCATACAGACCTAAACGGTGCGCCAGAGGAGCATGCAATTCCCTGGTCTCACGCGCCACATGGCGACGGCGATCGGAATCGCCCTCATTATCCATGACACGAAGTTGCTCCAGTCGCTCGGTCAATATATTGTACAAAACTTGATTGCTATTTTCGTTAGACATAACTCCCATATTACAATTTCGGGTGCAAAGATACAAAAAATATTGCACATACGCAAGAAAAAAGCGGAAAGACAAAAAAATATTTGCATATATGAAAAAGAATTAGTAACTTTGCAGCGGATTTGTGAAATAAAATCCATTAACCTGTAAATTTAAACAAAACTAATATGAACGCTACAAAAATTATTATCCGCACCTTGCTTGTCATTGGTGTTATTTTCATGGCATTTATTTGCGTGAAGAGTGTTGTAACTCCTATTCAATTTGAAGAGGAACGCGCAGTGCGCGAGACTAAAGTCATTGCTAACCTCATCAGTCTGCGTACCGCTGAGGCTCAGTTCCGTTTGGACAAAGGTTACTTTACAGCTGACTTGGATTCGTTGATTGATTACCTGAAGACTGCTCCAAAGAAAGAAGTCTTGAAAGAAGGTTCTTTGAGTGAGAAGCAATTGGAAGACGGTATGACCGAAAACAAAGCCGCTAAGATTCTCGAGCGTGCTCGTGTGAAAGCACAACGCAAGATGAATTTCCAAGGTGCTGACAGTCTTGTACAAATCTACGACTATGTATGGGCTAACGACCGCGAAGTAAAAGCAGCTGGTTTGGAAGGTTTCCGTCGTGACACTATCCTCACAAACATGATTCAATCACTCTACAAAGGTCAATACACCGAGGAGAACATCGATGAGATAAAGTATATCCCATACACAGACAACGTGAAGTTTGAGGTAGAGACCAACAACGAGTACACCACTTCTCAAGGCATTAAGGTACCTATCTTCGAAATCCGTGCTCACTACAACACTTATCTCCACGACCTCAACAACCAAGAGCGCGTGAACCTCATCGACAAGGAGGAGAAACTTGAGCACTATCCTGGTTTGAAAGTAGGTTCTGTAGAGGCTCCTAACAACAACGCTGGTAACTGGGAGTAATTAAATGAGAATTATTTCGGGAACATTTAGGGGGCGTCGGTTGGCGCCCCCTAAAAATATCACAGCACGTCCAACAACGGATTTTGCTAAGGAGAGTTTATTCAACCTCCTCCAGAATCGTATGGATTTTGAGGGAGTGGACATGCTGGATTTGTTTGCGGGTACAGGCGGTATTGGGTTGGAGTTTGTGTCGCGTGGAGCGCGCGAGGTGACAGCCGTGGAGATGGCACACACGCAGCAGAACTTCATCATATCATGCTGCAAGCAGTTAGGCATAAAGAACCTCCACCTCATTCGTGGCGATGTCTTCAAGTTCGTCAAAGCATGCCACATACAGTATGATTTTATCTATGCTGACCCACCATACGATTTGCCTACGTTGCCCACCATACCCGATTTAATCTTTGAGCAAGGGTTACTGAAGCAGGGAGGTTATTTCGTTTTAGAGCACTCCAAGGCGCACGATTTCTATCAGCATCCGCATTTTGTAGAACAACGCACATACGGAAGCGTACATTTCAGTTTCTTCCAATAAAAAAGAGGTCTCGCGACCTCTTTTTTATTGGATTTGGCTTCCGGCAGCTGGGAGCCGGCAGCCGGCGTCCGGCGTCTGGCGTCCGGGGGCCATTATTACTGGATGTTTCTGAGTTTCTTCTCCCAGTTCCATGCGCTGAGTAGCACCTCTTCGATAGGCGTGTCGGCTTTCCAGCCCAAGACATTGTTTGCCTTATCGGGTTTAGCCCATACTTGCTCTATATCGCCTTCGCGGCGTCCTACAATCTCGTAGGGCACATTCGCACCAGTCACCTGCATAAAGGTATTGACAATCTCCAAGACGCTCAATCCGCGACCTGTACCGAGATTGAAGACCTCCACCTGCTCCGCTGCTTGGCCTGAGAGCATACGCTCTACAGCTTTCACATGGGCACGTGCCAAGTCCACTACGTATATGTAGTCACGAATACAGGAGCCATCTGGGGTATTGTAGTCATTGCCATACACCCTGAGTTGTTGGCGCAGACCAGCAGCCGTCTGGGTAACGAAAGGCAAAAGGTTATTAGGCACGCCATTAGGTAGTTCACCAATCATAGCAGATGGGTGCGCGCCAATAGGATTGAAATAGCGCAGAATAGTAGCATGCAACGCAGCATTAGCATGCGCCTCATCGCGAATAATCTCCTCGTTGATTTGCTTCGTATTGCCGTATGGCGATAGTGCTACTTGTATCGGAGCGGTCTCATCTACAGGCAAATGCTCTGCAGATGGCTGACCATAAACGGTGCAGGAGCTGGAGAAGACGATATGCTGAATGCCATGTGCCTTCATCTGTTCGAGGAGGGTAACCAGCGACATGAGGTTATTACGATAATAGAGGAGTGGTTGCTCCACGGATTCACCTACTGCCTTGCTAGCTGCAAAGTGAATCACAGCCTGAATATCTGCATAACGATTCATCACATCGGAGAGAGCCGCAGCATCATTGCAGTCCACTTGTTCAAAGTCGGGTTGCTTACCCACAATAGCTGCAATACCATCCAACATATCCTTGTTGGAATTGCTCAAGTTATCCACAATGACTACATCGTAGCCCTTCTGTATGAGTTCGACCACCGTATGCGAACCGATATATCCAGTTCCGCCTGTTACTAAAATACGAGCCATTTCAATTTACTATTTGACTATGTACAATTTGCAATTTAGAATAATGGACTTGGGTAAACACCTGCATCCACCAATGCTTGAATCTTGCCTACCACCATCTCGCGGTCATCTGCATAGGTCACACCGAACCACTTAGCTGGAGTATCCAATACTTCGCAAGTGGCAGTACCCGCATTGATCATATCATTCACCAATGTTGGAATATAGAACTCAGCCTTCAATTCCTGTGCATTCTTGGTCAAGAATGCCTTGAATGCTTCCTCTGCGTAGTCAAAGTACTCAGGTGTAAAGCCCCACATATTCATACTAACTGGGGTATCAAATGCGATTTCTACATCTTTGCCATTCTCGCCTTTGTAGCAGACATGTCCATCTTTGTTCTCTATAGAGGTACGCTCCACTACATCGGTCAGGAAGTTGTTAGCATCTGTGCTACATACGCCGCGGCTCACACTGCCGTGTTCGCTGAGGGTATTGCCTACACGATAACCAGCCATGCAATATTTGCCCTTTTGACCCTCTACCTCATTGAGGAACTTAGCCATTACCTCAAACGACTCTTTGCCATAAAAGTCATCAGCGTTAATAACCATAAATGGCTCATTGATAATACCTTTAGCCATCAGAACGGCATGATTGGTACCCCAAGGTTTGGTTCGCTCTGGATTACGAGTAAAGCCCTCAGGCAGGTTGTCAATGCCCTGGAAGCACACTTCGCATTGTACATGGTCAGCATACTTGCTGAGCACAATCTTGCGGAAGTCCTCTTCAAAGTCCTTGCGGATGACGAATACCACTTTGCCAAAACCAGCACGCATAGCGTCAAATACGCTATAATCCATGATGGTCTCACCATTAGGTCCAAGGCCATCCAACTGCTTCAGACCACCGTAACGGCTACCCATACCGGCAGCTAAAATAAATAATGTAGGTTTCATTGTTGTATTATAATTTTAGGTTAATTTTATTCGTTGGTCACTTCTATTCTGCCATGGCGTCTGCGATGTTTGAGCCATAGACCATATATTTCGGAGCAGTTGCTTGCCGTAATGAAGGCCTTGATGTTGTTATCACGAATATATGCCATGAGCGAAGCAAACTCTTCCTGAGTAAGCAACGACTGAATCTCTTTGGACTCTTCACCTGTGTATCCACCCTCTACTGTGTACAAGGAACAACCACGTACCAAGTCTTCCACTATATATTTGCGTATGCGTGCATGCTCACGCGAGATGATACACACGCGTTTCCTGCGGTCGAGCGATGCCGTGAAATAGTTAATCACTATACCATTGAGCCATGTGCCTATCAGACCAATGACTACCAAACGGAAATCGTTAATAAAGAACGCTGTACAGCAAATCAATGCACCGCCAATCGATACAGACATACCGATGTCGAAGTGCAAGAACTTATTGATAATCTTTGCCAAGATGTCCAATCCACCAGTGGAAGCATTCACACGAAACTCAATGGCTTGACTTGCAGAAAGGAGCAATACGAAGCATACCAAGTCAAACCATAGATCCCCCATACCCAATCCGCCAGACATCACGGAGTCCTTCACCTGCATGAGCACTTCGCCTGCGCGACTCAAGAGATAAGGGTTGCCGTTGGCATCAAGAGGGGTCAGTCCTGCCTGCAATTGCGTTAAGATGTCGGGATTCTCAATTACCTTGTGTGTAAAGTTAGTATAAGGACAAATACGATCCCATACTTGGGTCAATGGACCAAGAATCATAGCAGTATAGACTGTTTTGGCACCAAACTCATTGCCAATCAGCAAGAAAGCCAAGATGAGCAGAAACGCATTGATACCCATCACGAGGTAGGAGAAAGTGTCAGCATTACCTCCGATGATGGTGTTAATCACGATGCTAAGACCTGAGATGGTACCAATAATGAGTTTGCTGGGCATTAGAAAATAGTATACCGCAGCAGCTCCGATCATGATACCTAATGTCATCACCACCAATTCCTTCCAAAATTTAGCAGTGCCTAATGCATGCCAAAAGTCAAGCGCTAAGCCCTTCCAATATTGAGCTGAGAGATACTGTTGCAAATGTGTACTCATAAGAGAAAGTAATTATTCAGTTTAACATCTATGTTTATAGCAAATTAGCCATCTTGATAGCGGTAACAGCACCTTCCACGCCTTTGTTGCCAAGACGGCCACCAGCACGGTCGATTGCTTGTTGTTTGTCCAGTGTGGTGAGTACAGAGAAGATGACGGGGCAATAAGATACAGTACTTTGTCCTGTCCACATAGCACCTTGAGCATTGAGCATGGTTACTCCTTGAGTGACAGACTGGCATACATAATCGAAGTGTGGTGTATCCCCTTTGATGACACATCCTATCACGATAACGGCATTCACGGCGCAACCTTTCAAGAAACTGCCACCTTTATGACCAGTCACATAGAGAGCCGCACCGTAAGTGAGCTCCACGGTACCTGGCACATGCATCACATCAATATTCTCCTCTTTCACGCCGTGTTTGAGAAGAGTATCAATCGCGCCTTGTGCCAATTTATGGGTAATCTCGCTATTCCAGTCTGCTACTACAATAGCATAACGCTGACGTGCAAGCACATCAGCGTTAGGCAATTCGTTCGCGTTATATTGCGACAAATCAGTTGTCATATTATTCTTGCCTATGACCTATAGCCTATAACCTATAGCCTTATTTAACAATAGCAATATATTTCTCAATGTCTTGTGCCTCTGCAGAAGCTGGATAATCGTTCTTAATGGTCTCAAACGCTTTTTTTGCAGCAGCGTTGTTGCCGAGTTCCATTTGAACGAAGCCCAATTTCTTCAAACTCATAGGAGCAATCAACTCGTTGCCAGACTTAGCAGCAGCGGTGAATGCCTTTGCAGCCTTAGCATAATCCTCCATTTGTACGTATGCATCGCCCAAGAGTTGTGCAGCAGCAGGCTCGACATTCAAGTCTTTTACGCTGAACTTTGCCAAATACTCTGCGGCAGCAGCATAGTCGCCCAATTGGTAGTAGCAGATACCTGCATAGAGGGCAGCCAATTTACCAGGTTGAGAGCATTTGTATTCATTAGCAATTGCCTCAAAACCAATGCACTCTGCGTCGTTGCCATTCAGAGCCACCTCATAGTTGCCTTGTGCGAAATAAACGACTGCTTTTGCATTTTCGTTGCTTGCTTCTGCTGCTTTTGGTTTGAGCACGTATGTATTCAGAGCGATTACGCCCAATACTACTACCACGATAGCGGTGATAGCCCATGTCAGTTTGTTTTGGTTTGCTTCAATCCAAACACTGGTAGTGTTGAGAGCCTCTTGTACATTCTCCAAGTTTTGCTCTTCTTTCTTAAAATCTTTCTTTGCCATATTGTTTTTTATTTATTATTTCAGAATTAACGTGCAAAGGTACAACAAAAATTGCATATATGCAAGAAAAATGAGTGAAAATTTATTTTCACACGAAATTTTCGTGCATTTCGGGCATACTATATCTCACGATACCACCCCGATGATGCTAATACCTTCGCAAAACACTTTGTTGCACATCTTCGCTTATTTGTTCCTGGAGTTCTGATAAGGAGCCAAATTTTCGCTCTTCTCGAATAAAGTCCTCAAAAACTATCACGAGCATTTTCCCATACAAATTGCCCTGATAATCAATCAAATGAGCCTCCACTGTCACATGATTGTTTCCCACTGTTGGGTTACTGCCGATATTCACGACCGTAGCCCATGTTTGATTATCCACAATGCTTTTTGCCACATACACACCCGATATCGGTAGCAGTTTGTCAGATTGAATGTGGATATTGGCTGTTGGAAAACCTATCTGCGCACCTATGCCATTGCCATGTTCCACGATGCCTGTTAGCGAGTAGTGATAGCCTAAAAGTCGATTCACCTGTTTGATTTGTCCTTCGTGAAGCAGTTTGCGAATACGCGTGGAGCTCACAGGCAAACTATCCACCAGACACTCATGCGCACGTTCCACGCGCAACCCTACTCCACGTGCCACCTTCTCATATTCAGAAAAGCCTTTGAGTTGGTCCGAACCAAAGCGATGGTCGTATCCCATGAGCAACACCTCAACCTGCTCTTCCTCTTGCAAATAGCGCATAAACTGCTCCGCAGTCAGGTGTTGCACTTGAGCAAAATCCAAGAAATGTACTTCTCCAAAAGTCTGAAGTAGCGTTTTTCGTTCATCATGCGTCGTCAGCATGGCTGGCGCTTTCCCCATTAGCAATTCCTTGGGGTGACAATCAAACGTATAGATAGCTGGCGTGAGCTGATAATGTTTGGCATGCTCGTGCAACTGAGCAAATAGGAAACGGTGTCCGCGATGGACACCGTCAAAAAATCCTATTGTCGCTATCTTAGGCATTATATCTCCTACTCGCTACGCTCGAGAAATCTAAACTCTCTCAACCAAATACTACAACTTGATGTAAATCTTTTTGCAATAGAGGATATAACCGATAGCCCACATCAGCAACACAAGGCTGAGGGCACATGCCAATGAACCACCCTTATCGCCCAACAATGGTTGCATACACTCGCGATACCAGAAGCCCCATACATTATAGGTCTTCTCGTGGAACTCAAAGCGCACTTGTGCAATAGTTACCACAAACCAAGTACTCAAACAGAAGATAAACAATGGATTAACGCCAAATGTCTCGAAGAACTTATACCAGTTCTTTGCTACTGCATGATGCACTTTTTGGCAAGCAGTGGTAGGTTTCACCTCTTGGAGTTGTGGCAAACGAATATCCAAAATCCATGTCAGAATACCCAAGATACAACTTGCCAAACCGCAGGTTACCAATACATAGCTGGCAGACCACATGGCTTTGTTGATAGGATAAGCATAATCCAGACAGAAACCAAGAATCATCATAATAGCACCAGCCAACAGTGCGCGTGTTACCTTGCCCCACAGGTCTTTTTCGGTCATAATCAGTTTGCCCACCCATACACCTACCAGCACATGAGCGATACAAGGGATAGTAGATAACAACCCCTCTGGGTCAAAACCGATGCGCTCGCCAGCAGCATTGCGCATATGATAAATATGGTCATCGCCCAATATTTTCATATCCACAATGGATTCCATGTTCTGAGCGTTCAATTCAAAACTATTGGTTACACTCTGCAATATACAGTATATCAGCAGCAAAGCACCCGACACCCACAATATACGTTTGGGTTTGAACGCCAGCAGCAATAAACCGCCAAACAAACTGACCAGACCCAAGCGAGGGAACACGCCCAGATAGCGAATGTTCGCAACAGGGTACGTCCACATGGCTGTTACAAAGTCAGCCCCCTTGATGAATTGGCGCAGTGCCATGCCATACCAACTCAGTGCCCAGCCAATGAGCACAATCAGCAAACCACGCACGATAATCTTGCGAGCAGTAGCCCAATTGAAATCAAAATTCGACTTGCTGTGGCTGATATACATTGCCACGCCCATGCAGAAAACAAAGAATGGGAAAACCAAGTCTGTAGGTGTACAACCATTCCACGCCGCATGGCGGAGGGGTGCATAGATATGCGCCCACGAACCAGGGTTGTTTACCATAATCATTCCTGCCACAGTGATACCGCGCAATATGTCCAACGACAAGAGGCGCTTGCGTTGAGCAGGGGGAGTAAGTGTTTGTGTCATATTCATTTTATTTTAAGGTTCTCGAATCTCGAATCATGAATCCTGAATCTCGAATCACGAATTATAACGATTCACAATATAGAAAACAGCCCCCCGTTTGCGCGGAGGGCTGTTTTAAGAACTTTATTACTCTTGGTTGAGGGTTACGCGCTTGAAGTCGATTACGTTTACGTTGTTCTTCTTCAAAACATCCTTCACGAGCTCTTTGCTCTCGCTCATGATGTATTGTTGCTCTACCAATGTATTCTCTTTCAAGAACTTGCCAAGACGACCTTGAGCAATCATCTCTACTTTCTTCATATTGAGATTAGCCTCAGCCTCAGCAGGAACGGTAGCGCGGATTTGGCGTGCTGTCTCTGCTTGCTCTGGGGTCAACCAACCTTTAGCCATGTTAGACTCGATGTGGTCATCGCTGTCCACGTGAGCAGGGTTGATGCCTGCCTTGCGAACTGCTTGCTCAACGGCTTTGTTGATCTCATCTTGTTTGGTTTTCTCGATTGCTACAGAAAGCTCACGGTCTTTGGTTTCTTGTGCTACGTGGTCAGCATCCAATGCGATAGGAGACATAGAAGCTACTTGCATAGAGATACCGTGGAGTACTTCTGTGTTAGCATCCTCGGTGTCAGCAGCTACGAGTGCGCTGAGCTTGTTGCCAAGGTGGTTGTAAGCATCTACCTTAGGAGCAGCCAAGAATACATAGTCGCTGAGTTCCATTTTCTCACCCGTAACACCTGAACGCTCAGTTACAGCGTCAGCTACGGTGAAGTCACCCAACTTGCATGCCTTGAGAGCCTCGATGTCAGCAGGTTTCTCGGTCATTGCTACCTCAAGGATAGCCTTAACCATATTTACATAATCTTCGTTCTTTGCCACGAAGTCGGTCTCGCACTTTACAGCCACGATTGCACCAAAGCCATTCTCAGCCTTAGCCAATACGCAACCCTCAGATGCCTCGCGCTCGCTACGTTTTGCAGCGATAGCTTGACCACGTTTGCGGAGCAAGTCTTTTGCTACCTCGAAGTCGCCGTTAGCCTCCTCAAGTGCTTTCTTTACGTCCATCATACCTGCGCCAGTGATGTCGCGCAGTTTCTTAATATCTGCTAATGTAACAGCCATTGTTGTAATTTTGAATTAAGAATTTTGAATTTTGAATTATTCAGCTGCTGCTTCAGCTACTTTCTCAGCCTCTGCTTTTGGAGCAGCTTTGCGAACGCGTTGGCGGCGCTCCTTTGGTTGTGGAGCCTCTGCTGCTGCTTGAGCTGCAGCTGCCTCTTCGTCAGCTTTCTCTACCTTGCGCTCCTCGAGACCCTCTTTGATTGCCTCGCATACAGCGGTGAGGATTACCTCGATAGACTTGGTAGCATCATCATTAGCTGGGATAACGAAGTCGATGTTGTTAGGGTTAGAGTTGGTATCAACGATACCGAATACAGGAATACCCAAGCGGTTAGCCTCAGCCACTGCGATGTGCTCTTTCATTACGTCCACTACGAATACTGCGCTTGGAAGACGTGTCAAGTCAGAGATGGAACCGAGGTTCTTCTCCAATTTTTGACGTTGACGAGTGATTTGGAGTTTCTCGCGTTTAGAGATGTTGTCGAATGTGCCATCAGACATCATTTTGTCGATAGTACCCATTTTCTTCACTGCCTTACGGATAGTAGGGAAGTTGGTGAGCATACCACCAGCCCAACGCTCTGTGATATAAGGCATAGCGATCTCTTGTGCCTTTTGCGCTACTACCTCTTGACCTTGTTTCTTGGTAGAAACGAAGAGGATTTTGCGACCTGATTTAGCGATAGCCTTCAATGCCTCAGCAGCCTCATCTATTTTCACTGCGGTCTTGTTGAGGTCGATGATGTGGATACCATTACGCTCCATGTAGATGTAAGGAGCCATTGCTGGGTTCCATTTGCGTTTGAGGTGGCCGAAGTGGCAGCCAGCCTCGAGAAGTTGATCAAATGTTGTTCTCATTTTGTTTGATTAGTTTTGAATTATTTATTACATAATTTATCCATGTGCCTCCGCTACGCAGAGAAGCGCGCATAGGAGGAATAACAGAGTAATCCGCGGTGAGCAACATGTTGCCACCACGGAGTCACTGCTATTTGGATATTAACGTTTACTAAATTGGAAGTGTTTGCGAGCTTTTGGTTGACCTGGTTTCTTACGCTCTACCTCACGAGCATCGCGTGTCATGAAACCTTCTGCCTTCAAAGCTGGCTTATCTTCTGGGTTGATTTTCACCAAAGCGCGAGCGATTGCCAAACGCAAAGCCTCTGCTTGACCTTTGTAGCCACCACCATCAAGGTTCACTTTGATGTCGTATTTCTCAGCAACAGCCAATTTGTTCAATGGTTGTTTAACCACGTATTGAAGAATTGGACTTGGGAAATACACCTCTAAATCACGACCATTGATAGTGATTTTGCCATTACCTTCTTGTACATAAACGCGAGCAACTGCTGCTTTACGACGACCTAATGCATTAATCATTTCCATATCTTCAATTATTTAAGGGTGTTGATGTCAATTTGTACTGGTTGTTGAGCTTGTTTGTCGTGCTCTGCACCTTCGAATACGTAGAGGTTAGCGATGATTTGACGACCGAGGCGGTTTTTAGGAAGCATACCTTTAACCACTTTCTTAATCAAACGATCAGCACCTTTCTCCAACATTTGCGCAGGAGTCAATTCGCGTTGTCCACCTGGGAAACCGGTGTAGCGAACATAAACGCGGTCGTTCCACTTGTTGCCAGTCAATTGCACTTTCTCTGCATTGATGATGATCACGTTGTCACCGCAGTCCACGTTTGGAGTGAAGTTTGGTTTGTACTTACCGCGAAGGAGTTTAGCCACCTTCGAGCACATACGGCCAAGGATTTGGCCCTCAGCATCAACAACAACCCATCCTTTTTGAACGGTTGCTTTGTTAGCTGATACAGTCTTGTAACTTAATGTATCCATTTGTTTTTTAATGTTTTAACCATGCCGACAGACCACTTTACGCGCTCACTCTCGAGCCACAACTGCCCAGCATAGCGAATTAATATAATGTTGTTTTAAAAGTTTTAAACGTTTTAAAAGTTTTAAGGGTTTATCAAGGTTTAAACCCTAATCGCCCAAAAAAGCGTGCAAAATTACTACTTTTTTTCCAATTGACCAAATATTACGACATTTTTTTCGCAAAATTCTTCATTTTTCCATTCTTTCCATGGATTTTCGATGCCGTATATATAGGTTTTTACCCATTCTTCCGCAGATTTTTGAGGCATTTGCAATGTGTCGTTTGGTTCTTCCGCCTCTTCTTCGCCCAGTTTCTTTATTTTCTTGGCTTTCTCTCCGCGTTTCAGTTCCACTCGTTCATCGCGTAGCACGACTTGATAGTCAAAGTCAGCTTGCAAGCGTGCCACCACGTTGGGGTATATTTTGTTGAATATCTGCGGATTGTCGGTAAACCAGACCAGTGAGGAGTCAAACTGTGCTTGTGTCACTCCATGTTTGTCCAGCACGGATTGGTAGTAGGCAGATACTTCTTCATCGTGCCCATAGTTATAGCCGGCCGTCTGCAGGGCGCCGTCCATACGATGCAGGTCATAGAGCACATCGCGCATCTCCTTATTGGAGAGCACGCCATCTGGGCGACAGCCGACCATCGCCAACGCCATGCATAATATGGTTATAAACTGTTTCATTGTTTTTGGCTGCCGGCTGCCGGCTGCCGGGAGCCCAATTTCTTATTTTCCGGGAGCCGGCTGCCGGGGACCCATTATCTTGTTTTCCGGCTGCCGGACAAGGATGCATCCAAATCCTTGCGGTAGAAGATGATGATCAGGAACACCGCAACGGTGATGAATGAGTCAGCGATATTGAATACGGGGCGGAAGAACAACACTTCACCTGCCGCATTGCGGATGAGCGGGAAGTACAGCATATCCACCACTTTGCCGTGGAACCAGTCGGCATAGCCCCATATCTTGCCATAGCATACGCAGTCAATGATATTGCCCAATGCGCCTGCTATCACCATAGCCACGGTTGCCAGATAGCCTGTGCGCACAGTTTGTTTGTGGATTAGGGTGTGGATATACCATCCTATCACGCCTACAGCCACGATGCGGAACAATGTCAGCAGCAGTTTGCTAAACCACTCTATACCAAAAGCCATGCCATTGTTTTCCACAAACACGATCCAGAACCATGAGAACACTTCGCGCGCCTCTCCCAATTCGAAATGTGTTTTGATATATATTTTCGACCATTGATCCAGCACCAGTGCCAATAGCACGATGCCTACCACAAGCCAAGTCTGTTTTGTTTTTGTCATAATTCAAATGCTTGTTTAATTTCAGCCACTTTGTCCAGTTTCTCCCATGTGAAGAGTTCCACTTCGCGCTGTATCACGTGTCCGTTGTCCACGAATTGTTTTGTTACCACTTCGTTGGTACGTCCCACGTGTCCATAGCGTGCCGTCTCTTCGTACATAGGTTGTTTCAGTTTCAGTGCCTCGATGATGGCTTGTGGGCGGAGGTCAAACATCTCGTTCACTTTTTGCGCTATCTCGCCATCGCTCATGGCCACTTTGGCGGTGCCGTAGGTGTTCACGCACACGCTCACGGGTTTGGCTACACCGATGGCGTAACTTATTTGTACCAACATCTCTCGTGCCACGCCTGCTGCCACCATGTTTTTCGCTATCCAACGCGCAGCGTAGGCTGCTGAGCGATCCACTTTTGATGGGTCTTTGCCTGAGAATGCGCCACCGCCGTGTGCACCGCGTCCGCCGTAGGTATCTACGATTATTTTGCGTCCTGTCAAACCTGTGTCGCCGTGAGGGCCTCCAATGACGAAGTTACCTGT
This sequence comes from Paludibacteraceae bacterium, assembly GCA_045579505.1. Lineage (GTDB taxonomy): Bacteria > Bacteroidota > Bacteroidia > Bacteroidales > Paludibacteraceae > Colicola. The sequence continues at coordinate 67,817 of JAZNMH010000011.1, read as the reverse complement.
GGGGTTCACGAGAAGTTTGAAGTCGCCTTTCAGCAGTTCAGCATAGCGCGCATCGCGTTTTGCCACGCGGGGTAGCAATACACGTTGAATGTCTGCTTTTATTTGTGCTTGTGTTACATCTTCGTCATGCTGTGTACTGACTACGATGGTGTCTATGCGTAGTGGTTCTCCTGCCTCGCTGTATTCCATTGTCACTTGACTTTTGGCATCAGGACGCAGGTATAACATCTCTTTGCCTTCTTTACGCACGCGTGCGAGCGTATATACTAAGGTGTGGGCAAGATCCAGGGTGAGTGGCATATAGTTTTCCGTCTCATCGGTAGCGTAGCCAAACATCATACCTTGATCGCCTGCTCCTTGTTCGCCTACGTTTTCTGTACCTTGTCCTTTTACGCCTCGTGCTATGTCGGCGCTTTGTTCGTGTAGGGCGGTTAGAATACCGCAGCTTTCTGCTTCAAATTTGTAGGCAGACTTGGTGTAACCTATTTCGGCGATGGTTTTGCGAACGGTGTTTTGGATATCCACATATTTGTCGCTGGAGACTTCTCCAGCTACGATTACTTGTCCGGTAGTAACCATTGTCTCGCATGCCACATGTGAGTTAGGGTCTAATGCTAAGAATTGGTCGAGTATGGCATCGCTAATTTGGTCTGCCACTTTGTCTGGGTGTCCTTCGCTGACACTTTCTGATGTAAATAAGTAGTTCATTTTGTTAGGTTTCAAAAAAAGTCCACAAGCGACTGTTTGGGGTCTTGTGGCACAAGTTTTTAGCATTCTTTTATAGAGGTTGCAAGCAGTCCAAATCTGTCCTCTTTCAAAATCGGGTGCAAAGGTACTACAAAAATTGCACATACGCAAATAAAGCGAACATTATTTTCAAAAAAGATAGATTTATCTATCAAAATCATCACATCCTACGGCTCTATGGGAGTTTGCTCACAAAAGAGCTTGTAAGATGTGAGAATTTAGACAGCAGAGCTGTTTTTGAAAATAATGTTCGCTTTATTTGTGCTATAAATCCAACCTACGGTGTCACATAGAAGCAATCTTTGCAATCAGTTCCTAATGCTGCATCTTTATCTTCTGCAGTAAAGATAGCTTGCACAGAATAAGTATGGTTCGGCATAATTATGCTATGAGTAGTTTCGTAACCAACTACACCATCTGCAGTTACCCAATGGGAAAACTCGTAGTACTGTTGGGGAATAGCAGTCAGTGTGACTTCTGTTCCTGGTGCTACTGCAGTTCCGCTACTCACAGCCTCCCCTCCCGCTGCAGCAGTTACACTACCTCCACTGGAAGCAGAATAGATTAATATAGGAGTACAATCAGCAATGTCATCACAAGTCATTCCTAATTCATCACCCCATGTAAAGGCATTCTTAGTCACGTTGCATACATATACTTTTCCTCCTATATCCTTTGGTGTCCCAAAATTATTTAGATATTGAGGTTCATACCAGAACGTGTTATTATTAGTTGGTCCATAATTAACCTTTATGAATAGTTGATTATCCTCTCCTGTAGCATCCTCATTAATCACGACCTTTAAAGTAGTGATACCAGATGCTGTATTTGCAATATGTTTAATATTATCATCAAAAAAGGTAAGTCCACAGTTGCAACCTGCAGTTCTATCTATTTCAATTTTAGTTTCTTGATCTATATTGTGAAATACCTCCACATGATATACCTTGTCCGTTCCAAAATCGAACGAGAAATAATATGTTCCAGCAGGAATCATTGCCGCTTTCACTGCATTTACTCCTACAAGCATAAGGCCGGCAAGGAGAATTGATTTAATCTTATTCATATTCTATTTTGTTTATAGTTATTCTTAATTTTTAGTGTTTCGCCTCTTCGATTTTCGCCTTGGCAGCTTTTCTATTCACGAAAATAGCAGCACCTATGGCGAACAGGAGCAATATCCAAGGGTCGCCCACAGGAGAACCTATATCTTGGTTATCATCCTCAACGTTGCCACCACCTTCGTTACCATCTCCGAAGTCGCCGGAGTTCTGTCTGCCTCTCATTCCCATCGGCGAATTGCTGCTGGTAGTTGCCATTTGGGGAGCATCATAGCTTCCTACTGGGGTGACAGTGCTGGAGTAAGCACTACCACTTCCTAACATGGTAGAAGAAGTCCATCCTGGCTGTTCTTGTTGTTCTTGCCATCCTTGTGCGTTTGCGGGTACAGAGCACACTACCAGTGCGCTCAGTACCAATACTATAATCATTTTGGTTTTCATGATCTTATAAATCCTATCGTGTGACTTTATCGTTTACAGTTTATAGTTCATAACTCATACTTACTTTACTACCTCTTGCATCATAGATGGCGTCACCCTTCTTGATATAGAGGATGCCGTTGTGCAAGAATTTCACAGCGTCTTTGCCTTTGAAGTGTCCAGTATTTCCTTCGACATCGGTGCTTACGTGTTGGATATTGATTTCCAATGCAAAGCGGTCGTTGATAGTACCCTTCTCAAGTGTGACGGTATAGTCGCTCCAGCCGAGGTTGGTGCGTGCGCAAGTCTGATAGTCAATCAGGGTAACAGTACCGTCGAATGGAGTAGTCATAGAGAAGGTGTAAGTACCTGCTTTCTTGACTTGTACGCCCACTGGCACGATATGACTATTCACAGAGAGCACATTGGCTGCTACGTCGTAAGCGCCTGCGTAGGTGTAGAGATTCGCAATCGGTGATGAACTGCCCATATACATATCCTCGTTGAGTAAGAAACTATCCACTGCATTCTCTTGTAGTTCTACATACGTGCGTGAAGCAAATGCGCTGTCTCGGTCCAATTGCAGTTCTACGGTGTAATTCTTCACCTCTTCAGCCACTCTGCGTGCAGCTATAGCGGCTGGTACATGATTGGCGATATGCGAACCTTGGAAGGTAACTTGACCCGCATATTGTATCAAGTAGCTGTGCATTGCCTTGAACTCAAAGTCAGTACCCCATGCTTTGCGAGCAGCCGTTCCATTGGGTATTTCGGCTGTATTAACCCAATCATATACATATTGCAAACGTGTGCCTTTTTCTGGATGTTCATCGCTTACTTCCACCTTTGGTCCATCGGCTATCTTTGCTGCTGTTGCATTTTGGAACAACGGTGTACCTACCATATTCCAGTGGCTGTCTGTGTTCTTATGGTTGCGAGGATAGGGCTCTCCATTTTGCACATCTTGCGTGAAGTAGCGATCGATATTGCACTTGTGTTCTGGTATCGCGATTACGACATCGCCAATGGCGTTGATAGTCCAATCCTCTTTGTGACTTGCAGATGGGAAATAGAGATAAACTGAGCTACCACTCTTCTTATTTTTCCATACATGGGAGTTGCCATCATTGAATGGTGTACGGTTGAGCATTACGCAGTAGCCCTCGTACTTATTCAGTTTTTCGGACTTGTCCATAGTTTCCCAGAAGGTTTCTGTCTCTGCAAACCATCCTATCTCAGCACGCTTGGTACCATTGTACTTTTGGATAATATAGTCTTCACCATAGTTACCAGCACCGAAGATTTCGCTGATGCGCACATCAAATGGGAAGGATACATAGTAGCGGCAGTAGTGGTATGATGTCTGATTCCAATCGCCAGTGCCTAATTTACCGACCATATTGTCGTACTTGAATTCCAGGGCTCCGAAGATGGTTTTCACATTTGTAATCATCTTATTTGCTGCAGGATCTGAGAACACAAGCTGCTCGGCAGCGTTTTGTCCTTCACGAATCAGCAAGATATCCGCGCTCAATGGCAACTCTTCATCATCAATATTTCCACTGGGTTTCCATGCACGCATGAGTCGGTTGGTCTTGAAGTCGTAGCGTATAGTGACCAGTTGCTCTGAACCATCTGTTCCTGCTATCAAGGTTTCACCAGCATAGGTTCCATCATTATTTTTCTTAGCGAAGAAGTATTGCTTCTTTTCTGGATTACTTACATTTGATTTTGGATAAACAGCTGTCAACATAGCATCAAACGAATATCCTCCACCATCAGATTCTGCAGATGTTACATATATTTCGGTCGCGTAAACCCAGTTTTCTTCGTCTTGCAATTTCACGTGAGATACATCAGAAGCATTTTTGCCTGGCTTCATAGTTGTACCATCCTTTGTTTTAGCGAGTTTGAGGAAGTCATCAAAGTCTGAATCAGACGCACCCGTCAGGTATGCACGTTTGAGTCCGTTGGTGCGGTTATCGTATGTAAAGCGCACGTTTGCTTTCTCTGGTAAGGCATGAGATTCAGGAGTCGTTGTATAATTATCGCCCTCCAAGGTGTCGGACAATGCCTTCGCATAGTCGCAGGCGACGGTGTATGACACATCGTCTTTATTGCTATCGTCCACCCATTTGCAGAAATAGTGTGTATATGGGTCGAATGGCAAGTGCGATGAATACTCCGTATAGGTCATTTGGTTATCCGATTCGGTAGCGTATGCGTCCCAACCTCCATCGGCAGCTTTGGTACGAACATAGTATTTACCGCTATAGAACTCGGTTCCCTCAATGGCAATAGTTTTTGTATTGCCACTCACAGTTTGCTTCATATGGAAATTATACACCGTGTCTTTGGTGAGATTCAGTCCATAGAAATCAGCATTGTTGTAGGTCGTTAGCGTTTCCCATTGTGGATTGCCATTATCGAAACCTGTACAACGTTGTACTTTCAATGTTTTGCCTGTTCCGTTTTCTCCGCGAATATACATAGATACGGTATCTGATTTCCCGTCTATCGTGCTACTGCGAATATAATCGGATGGGTGAGGGTTCTGCTGCTCGTCGTCATAAACAAGTTGGAAATCTCCTTCTGCGACAGGAAATTCTACACTGAGTTGGAAATGTCCATCAGGATTGCAATATAATATAAAGGTGTAGTCTCCCGAAGCAGTAGCATATAAGTTCACACTCGCACTGCCTGAGTATAGGTTCCATTCTGTGCAGTTTGTAACCGTCATATTAGATTCTACACCGTAGTTTGTGCCATTACATCCTCCAAACCACAGGTCATAGTGGTTGTTATTTCCGTTCAAACTCACTGTGTGGGTATATACACGCTTTCCGACCGTAGTTGTCGTCATCTCGTGATTAGGGTCAGTAATACCATTACCACTGATGTGCAGCCAATATCCGGAACTTGTTCCCATATAGGTTGTCCAGTAGCCATCACGATAGTAACAAGTTTGTTTTCCGTCATGTTGATTTCGATAATCCTTACCGCCGTTATAATCCATTACGTACAATGGTACGCAATCATTGAAATCGCCGCGATATACCACTTGGCACTGGTCAAACCATTGGTTGCCTGCTTCGTTGTGGTCGGTAAATGCGATATATTTATAAGTAGTGATATTTCCATAGTTGTAATAGAAGATATTGGTTCCGTTTATTCTTGTCATCTCGTACGAAGTAATATTTGTTGCACCAGAGCCGTAAGTATCATTCCAATATCCATTTTCTCCATAGAAATATACATACACATTTTTCCATTTACCTGATTCGTCTTGGAAGAACACCGTATTTTCTGTGCTCACGTTGATAGGGCAGATTATTGTTTCGATGAGGGTTTCATCTGAGCAGTCAGCACCAGCGTGTATGGTGAGTTGGAGATAGTATGTACCAGTAACTTTAGGTAGTTCGAACGTTATTTTACCGTTTCCTAAAGAAATAAAGTTGACATCTACAGTCTCGTCGAGGTTATTGATATCCTGGTCCTTATCATATAGTTTCCAGCATAATGTATTTCCGTTAGCTCCAATATCCATAGTAGGTGTTGCAGTCACCATTTGCCCTGGTACAGAGGTGAGGGTACTTCGTGTCTGAGACGAACTTACCGCTTCGCTTACACCGTCAGATAAAGTGACTAAAGCAGGATAAGTAACATTGAACTCATTGGTAGCAATATTGTATGTGAATGTATAGACACCTGCGACATCAGCTTTTAAGGTAGTATTCGTTCCGTCTCCATCACTAAAATCAGAAAAATCTGCAGTGTGATTACTACGTGTAATAGTTCTTGGGGTTGCACTCATTGTACGCCATCCGCCATTGCCATCTTTTAATTTAAATTGATGGTCACCTGCTGGGATTAACTTGCTGATCGTAGCAATACCATCTATTTCTGTAAATTTGTTTTCTGGCTTTGTAGCCCAGTCACCATTGAAGCCCACAATGTATAGGTCCGATGAAGGGAAGTTGACGGTAAGTTTTAGATTATTAGGATCACTGTAATCCACTTTTATAGTGTATGATCCTACGGTTTTTGCGCGTAACTCTATATTATCACCAGGAGTTTCCATTGTTCTCTCTCCCGTATTGTAGTTATAGTAGCGATCATTTGTATTAAAGCCCCACCATTTATTAGATGTATCATATATTTTAAACTGAAAAGCAGCGTTTGAGTTACCAAGGTTAGTAGCATCAATTTCTACAGTAAAGTAAACGATATCCTCGTATGAATGACCAGATAGCTTCGTCATCTTATTGTCATTATTGCCCCATGTGTTACCAAACTTAGCGCCACCACGAACTACATAATTGGAAGTCAAGTCCTCTTCGTATTTTGCCACCACGAGGGCCTCTCCTCCATTACCATCATAACGAACGGTAATACTGGTAGCTGTTGCTGCTCCGCCATCAGTACGCACGCAATTAGCAAGATCCCAACCTACGAAAGTATAGCCCTTCAATGTGTTGGAAGCTGTTACTGTAGCTGTGGTAGAGACACCTATTTGGTCTGTTGACTTAGTTGGGGCGGCGTAATCAGGCGTTCCATGGTCATAGTCATTTCGAGTGGATAAATTGTACTTTATTTCCTCCCACTTCGCGTAGAGGGTAATATCTTGGTTCACTACGTCTGTAGAGAAATTCCATGCATTCGTGCATGCGGGTTCTTTGTACCATCCATCAAAAGTATAGCCAGCGCGGGTTGGATCTGGAGTTGGCTGTATTACTTTCCCACCTTTGGTTACTTCTTGTTGAGCGGGTTGATTTCCTGTTCCTCCATTGAGGTCGAATGTGACATAGCAATTGTTTTGTTCGAAAGTAACGTTGATGATTGTAGGACCGCAGATGACGTGCGTGGCACCAAGTGTTTCTTCACTATTCTTGCCGATAGTGATTTTTCCTTCTTTATACGACCAACGCTCAGCAGGAGTCTTGGCACCAATGTCTATTGATGTATTAAGAGCTACACCTGTTTTTGCCAGAGTGGTTTTTCCTTCATTGTCTCCTGTGTATGTGTCACCACCAACGACAATCGAGCCTTTACCAGTGATATTAATCGTAATATCGTAGGTAGGAGTGGTATAAGTTCCCCAAGAACCACCTCCCCAGTCGGTAATTGTAAATACCTTGCCTTCTTCTATTGTTAAGTCACCCGTTTGGTTCCATACTGGTCCTTGACCATTATTATTCCATTTATTTTCAGCATTTGCGGGATTCATACGAACGAAAATAACACTGGTATATTTAGCAGGAATTTCACAATAGTAATACTCTCCACTACACCCCACATCTATCATATCATACCACGCATTACCCTGACCTCCACCAAATGCATACGCAGCAAAACGAGCTCCGTCTTGCTTCCAATTGCTATTTGGTTTTAGATATACGATCTTATCTGGTATCTTTTCAAAGTTTGCAGTTACGGTACCTGCTGCGGTGGCAGTAACTGTAGTTGATGTGCTATTCACAGCTGCAATAGTGATGCCACTTGTGGCAGTCCAGTTAACAAATTGGTATCCTTCTTTTGGAGTAGCCGTGATGGCGATAGATGTTGCAATACCTGCTTTATCAGCAGATTGGGTAACAGTACCATGATTGTCATCGCTTGATTGTACAGTGATTGCGTGTAAAGTTTCCGTTGCAGTAGCAGTTACCGTCACCGAACCATTTTTTACGGTTACGGTTGTGTTTGCTGTTGTTGCGCTACCGAATGTAGCGTTTGCTGCTGGATTAGCAGTCCAAGTGCTGAAAGTGTAACCCGTTTTAGGTGTGGCTGTGATAGCGTATGTGCTTCCTAATGTTACAGGATCCTTAGAGCCTGTAACGGATGCAATACCTGCTCCTGCTACAACGGTCAAGGAGTGGGTTGCTGTTGAGCGGAAGTTGGCTTGAATGGTTGCAGTGCTTGTTGGCTTAAATGTGGTAGAAGCACTTGTTGCAGAACCAAAAGAACCACTACCACTTGTAATTGTCCAGTTAACAAATTCATAATTTGCAGCAGGGGTTGCTTTGATAGAAAGACCTGTCACTTGTCCCACATTCGACTGTGCACCACTTGGAGTGGTTGTACCATGTCCATCATTTGTGACGGTAACGGTGTAGGTGTTTTCTTTGAAACGAGCATAAACAGTTTTAGTACCTGTTACTTCGTATGAAGAACCTACTTCATTGTCATTAGAATCGTACCAACCAACAAAAGTATATCCATTAGCAAGATTACTATAACTTAATGACACCGTTGCAGAATAAGCCGCACTAACTGTTTTAGTTCCAGTTGCTGTGGCACCAGCGGTAAATGAAGTACTTGCACTTTGGCTTGCAGTGGCAGAGTTTAAGTTATATGTTGAAGCAGTGACGGTCGCTGGCGATGTAGAGGGTGCTGAATATGCAGAGCCATCCCAAACTCGTACACCAATGGTTTGGGTCTTATTGCAAATGGTGTAACTTGAACCTCTTGAAAAACTTAAGTCTGTATCATGAGTATCCTTGTATGTACTTGTAAAAAGACCATACATATTGCCTGAATAAATAAGTTCGCTAGTATATACATCTGCTGAATGACTAGCATATGTTTTACGATTTCCTATTGCGTTACTCTCTCCTCCCCACGTGCTGCTGGCATCAATAAAGCCTGATTGTCCATATCCTCCCCAAGATGCTGTTTTGTAATAATACAACCGAGTATTACTAATAGATGTCATGGAATATCCTATTGAATAACCAGAATGTCCTATCATGAATTGCGCAGTTGACCATTGGGATGGTTTGACGAAATAAATATAGCCATTTGCTGGCAAATCCCATGCCCACGCATTATTAACTCCCATTAGTAGGAGAATGAGGATGGCAGTCATTCGTATACCTTTGGTATACCCTTGTAATAGATTAAGAATTTGTTTCGCCTTCTTCTCGGCGTAAGTTGTAAATGTTTTCATATTGTTTTTTGTTATTATTTACCTGTTGGTGTACTGCTATCCTTTATATTATTACGCACATAAAACACGACGCACTGCAATGAATGCGACCTCGATGAAAAAACGTAATTGATTGCGTCTTTTTCACGGTGTGTTTCATACATATCTCAATAGAGCGTGCAAAGGTACGTTTCTTTGTTACATATTTTGAACAAAAATTATATACCATTAACCTCAAACTAACACATGCTTTAAAGTACGATGTACACGAAAATAACGCATAAAATCAAGAAAAATGAAAAAAAACACGAAATAATTTGCAAATGTGCTCAAAAAAACGTACCTTTGCACGCTCTTTTTTTGTGGGTATATTTCTGCGCTGACAAACACGCACAGTGAGAAACACATTTACCACCATAGCGGGCACTAATTACACAGTAGAATATTATTATATAATCATGAGAAACGAATACTATCTTTTTTCCGCTTTCAACCGCCTCTTTTACAGGGCGATGCGTACCGTGTGTGTATGCGTATTGATTTTTGCAGGTGCAATGCCTGTTTCTGCACAGATTTATTCCACGGCTCAGGGCACGCGTTACGAGGCAGCCTACCCTACTGAGTATGGCACTACGCAGCAGAACGCTTACTCCATGCAGGATGCACAGGTAAACTACAACTCGTACCAATCTACAGTGTATCAACCCTTTGAGTCATTAGTCCCCAGTGACAACAACCCCGTATATAGCAATTCGCAGGGAGATAATAGCGGCAGACAGAATGCTCCTGCTAATCGTCGTAATGCCGATAGTAATTTGCCTGGAGGTGGTGACCCTGGTACACAAGGTGGTTCCCCTGTTGGCGAAGCATGGGTGATGTTGCTGTTTGCTGCCGCAGCAGCCTTGGTGGTCTTTGTTCGTCAGAGGAGAGCCGTGTTGAAAGGTTAGAGGTTAGAGGCGAGAGGTTAGAGGCAGGAATAGCAGCAGAGCTGCAATCCAAGCCTATAGCCAATAGCCAATTGCCCATAGCCAACACCTAATTACCAATAGAACGCCACCTACCTGCCCCTTATTGTCATCGAGACCTCATCGTGACTTGATCGAGACCTCATCGTGACCTCGCCGTAAGATCAACGGCTCAAAACAGAGGGATGCCTATGAAATAAAAACAACAAACGAGCAATTAGATATGGCAAAGAGCGAGAAACATATTTCAAAAACAATCCATCTAGACAATGGATACTTTTTGTGGTTAGCGGAAATAAAAAACCGCTATCGTTCTGCGCAACTAAAAGCAGCCGTAAAAGTCAACTCCGAAAAACTGGCTTTCAATTGGCAATTGGGAGCAGAACTCGTACAGAAAAAAGCGGAGGAACGTTGGGGTATCGGTGTTGTTGAGCAATTAAGCAAGGATTTGCAAAATGAATTTCCTAACACTGAAGGGTTTACCATCCGCAATTTGCAGAGCATGAAACAGTGGTATCTGTTTTATTCCAGTTTGGAAAATGAACAAAAACTGAAACAGGCTGTTTCGCAATTTGAAGGATACTCAATACAACACCAGATTGCAATCAGTCAAATAGCGAGTTATTCTACTGCAAATACAAAAACGAAACAGGCTGTTTCGCAATTTCCCAACTTGTTTGCATTCCTTGGATGGAGCCATCATATTACTATTATCCAAAAGTGTAAAGACATCGATGAAGCATTGTTTTATGTCCTAAAAACTATTGAGAATAACTGGAGTAGAGAGGGGCTGAAACGAGCTATCGCTGCTGATATATACCACAAACAAGTAAGTGCACCGAACAATTTTGCGGACACATTAGTAAGACCTCAATCTGGATTGCTACAAGAGATAGTGAAAGCAAATTATGATTTTAGTTGGGCGGAAGTGGAGCATGCTTCATACGATGAAGAGGAATTAGAAAAAGCATTATCTAACAATATCACTCAAATGTTGTTAGAATTAGGCAATGGATTTGCTTTTATGGGAAGACAGCGCGAATTGGTTATCGCGGGCAAAACAAGAAAGATAGATTTGCTTTTTTATCATATTAGAGCGCATTGTTATGTGGTAGTGGAGTTAAAAGCAAAACCCTTTGAACCTGAATTTGTTAGCAAACTCAATTTTTATGTTAGTGCAGTTAATAATCTAATTCGGCAAAAAGAAGATAACCCTACGGTAGGACTATTGATTTGCAGCGATATGGATGAAACGGAGGTAAGATGGTCTTTTGAAGGGTTACAATCGCCATTGAGTGTAGCAACATATAGTGGAATAAAAATAATAGAATTATTACCCACGACAGAACAAATTAAACAACGCATAAAAAATCTCAAATTAGAATTAAGACGTTTGGAAAAATTGTAGTTAAGGAACAAACCAACATAACAGCAAAATCATCTCGGGCTTAGGTCATTGGTTTGACCTTTGCTCACAAAATAAAATAAAAACGAACCCATGTCGCCCCGCGACATACCACATAACAATGTGTGAAGGCATCTAAATGAGATGAAAGAAGAAATAAGATATAGCAATCCAACCGCACTGACCAATAGTCAAGACTATCGTTGTTTGATTACATCTCTCAAACAACGATATCTCTCCGCGCGACTGAAAGCCGCACAATCGGTGTCACGCGAATTGCTACAGTTCTATTGGAGCGTTGGACATGATATATATGAACGACAATGGGAGAACACTTATGGCTCGGCTTTCTACAAGACATTAAGCCGAGATTTGCGACGCGAACTCCCCGATGTAAAAGGACTATCTGAAATCAACTTAAGATACATGACGCAGTTCTATTCCATGTATTCTCAAGTCATTACAATTCTTCCGCAAGTCGCGGAAGAATTCAAAGCATCAAATCTTCCGCAGCTTGCGGACGATTTGACCATAGAACAAATACTATTTTCCATTCCATGGGATCATCATCGTCGTATCATTGATAAATGCAAGGACAATGTCCAAAAGGCACTATTTTATGTACAGATGACCTATCAGAACCAATGGGGACGAGATATGCTTCTCAACCACCTGAAGTCTAACCTCTACGAACGCGAGGGTAAAGCTATCACAAATTTCCAAAAAGTGTTGCCCACTCCACAGAGCGATTTAGCACAACAGATAACAAAAGACCCATATAATTTTGATTTTCTCACACTTACAGAGAACTTTAAAGAGAAAGAATTAGAAGATGCTTTGGTGAACAATGTTTCCCGTTTCTTGTTAGAATTAGGTGTAGGATGGGCATATATGGGCAGACAAATACGATTAGGTGTTGGCGAAAGCGAGATATTTCCTGACTTACTTTTCTATAATGCGCGCATTCATGCTTATTGTGTAGTAGAGTTGAAGATTGGTACATTCAAAGCAGAATATCTTGGACAATTGAGTTTGTATGTATCTGCTGTCAATCATCAGTTGAAGTCGGAATTAGATAATCCTACTATTGGTTTACTGATTTGCCGCGACAAGGATAATGTATTGGCACGATATGCATTGGAGAACATCAGTGCTCCTATAGGTATCTCAGAGTATCAACTTTCACAATTATATCCAAAGGACTATAAATCATCTATCCCATCTATTGAAGAAATCGAAAAAGATTTAAACAGCCAACTTTAATCACACAACATAACACCAGTAAATAACAACAAAAAACAATATGAAAACATTTACAACTTACGCCGAGAAGAAGGCGAAACAAATTCTTAATCTATTACAAGGGTATACCAAAGGTATACGAATGACTGCCATCCTCATTCTCCTACTAATGGGAGTTAATAACGCGTGGGCAAACAAATATTGGTATGCCGGAGGCAAAAATAGCTGGGGAAATACTACCATGACAGTTTCTGCTGATAACTATTATGAGTATTGTGATGGAACGTATAACGGTGTACATCAGTTCAAAATAAAAGTCAGTAGCAACAGTTGGGATAATGCTCTAGACTATAACTATACAAACTGGGGCTTTAACTACACAAATATCACGAACGGAAACTCTTCCACAAACGTTTGGGGAGAGAATTACGATAATACCAACATTTGCATTTATAATGGAAATAATAATACATACTACATCATTGTATATTACCCTAATACCGCAATAAACACAACAAACAAACCAATTATTTGTGCATCAACAACCCTACCAAAATCGTGGACTGTTGTTTACAACGGAAATGGTAACACTGGTGGTTCTGTGCCAACAGACAATACGGTATATGCAAATAACGGGTCAGTAACAGTAAAAGGGAACACTGGTAATTTGACTAAGACTGGTTATACGTTTTCAAGTTGGAATACAAAAGCAGATGGTAGCGGCACTAATAGAAACGCTAATAGCACATTTAACATTACGGCACACACCACCCTCTACGCTAAGTGGACTGCCAACCAATACACAATCACCTACAAAGACCAAGGAGGTGGTGCCTTCTCGGGTACACATGCAAGTGGTTATCCAACCAAACACACCTATGGTACTACAACCACTTTGAAAACTGCAACAAAGGCTGGTTACACTTTCGACGGCTGGTTTACCAACTCTGGTTGTACAGGCTCTGCAGTTTCTTCATTGGGTGCAACTGCATATGCAGCAAACATTACTCTCTACGCAAAGTGGACGGCAATTGCGGAAACTAAATACGATGTTACCATTAGCGCGAACGCCAATGGCTCTGTTGATCCAAGTGGCACACAAAAAGTAGGAGCTTCTGGTATTAACGTAACCGCGACAGCAGACAATGGTTATAAATTCAAACAATGGTCATATACTGCTGGCGCCAAGGCAAATCCATTGTATACAGAAACAACCTTTGTTACCGCAACAGGTAATGGTACAGTTACTGCAAGTTTTGAAGAAATTTTGTATGACATCACCATAACATCGAATAATGCTGCATACGGAGATGTAAATCCGAAATCGGCTGAGGCTGGTATAGCCACAACTGTAAATATCGAAGCTACTCCAGTTGATGGATATGAATTTGTAAACTGGACTGCACCCTCTGGCATTACTCTTGCTAATGCAAATAGCGCGAGTACTACCATCACAAAAGCGACTGCAAACGGAACTGTATCAGCGACTTTCCAAGAGAAGAAATATGCGATTACCATAACATCCAATTATAACAACAAGGGAACGGTGAGTCCTACTTCCCAAAATGTAGGTCAACATACTCCAGTACAAATAACAGCAACACCCAAAACAGGATATCGTTTTGTAAATTGGACTGCACCTGCAGGTATATTAATTACAAACCCTAATAGTCCTACTACCACCATTACAGCAACACAAGCAGGTACAGTAACTGCCAACTTTGAAGAAAAAACTGCCAACACCGTATATCTCAAGCCAAGTGATGAGTGGAAAAATGACAATGCTCGTTTTGCGGTGTATTATTGGAAAGATTCCGAGAATGGTTGGGTAGATATGGAAGATGTAGGATGTACTGGAGAGTATTACAAAGCGGACATTCCAGTCAAATACACTGACATTATTTTCTGCCGCATGAATCCTAATGCAACAGAGTACAGATTCGAAGATGGTATAGTATGGAACCAATCAGAAGACCTTAAAGTCCCAACCGATGATAAGGTGTTGTATAGTATGACATTAACAGATAATACATACCTATACCTAAAGCCTAATGAGAATTGGAAAATAGATGGTGCGAAATTTGAAGTATATTATAATACTAGCGGAGATTATATATATATGGATGATATTGGTGATGGGATATATCGTTGTCAGAAACAAAGTGGAAAATTCACATTCAGAAGAAAGGATCCTAATAATGGATATAGTGAACCATGGAATGTAACAAACGAGATGACAGTCCCCACTGATGGCACGAATCTATACACAATAGCAGAAGGAGCGTGGAGCAACGGAGATGGCACTTGGAGTACTTTCTCTACAGGTGGCGGTTGGACTACTTACACCGAGCCAAATATCACTATTAAACTCGTTAAGACAACCAATGGTACTATCACTTTAGGAACTACCACATCTGGCAACTCGGATAAGACTTTCAATACATCTATCAACTCCACATACGTACTGAACATACAACCTGCCGATGGATATGTATTGGCAAGTTGTCGTATTCAGATGGGTAACAATCCTGAAATAGAAGGCGTAGAGGGCGACACCTATACTTTCTGCGGCGACGCTACTATCACAGCAGAGTTCGCTAAACCTGTAGACATGACCGAGCAACGCGTACATGGGGACGAGCTTGTAAACTACGGTTGGGTAGGCGGCAATGGTACAAAAGCTAACCCATATACGCTCTACAGCGATGAGGCAGTACGCATCACCGTTACTGCATTACCAACAGTTTCTGGAAAAACAGCATACTACAAGTTTGGTCTGAACGAAGAGCAAACCGAAAATGTGTTTGACTGGAAAGACATTGACGGAAGCACCGCAACCAATCTACGTGTAACCGCTTACTACAAAGATGCTAATGGAAACATTTCTGATGAACATTTGGGTGTGACTGCCTACTATAAATTTATTCCTCTGCCATTCTATCTCATGACAGATCCTAACAAGGAAATCAACATTGAGAATATCGTAGCAGGCGAAAACATTTTAGTACAATTCCGTTCTGAAACCCCTGCATCGGTAAGTTTATATGTAAAGAAAGATAATGAAGCAGAGACCTCACTAATTAACATATCAAACAAGGATGCTCATGACTACACTTACGATGTACCAAATAATATAGGTCTTTGCGTATTGAACTTTATTGCGAGAGCAAGCACACCTGTTCACGGTCGTACATTTGAAGCAAAAGCCGATGTGGCTATCTATAAGAATATAATTATCAAAGTGAACGATACTGAGGGTTGGGTGAAGGATGTATACCTCTGGCGCGATGGTAGTGGCGATGTGCTTACCTCATGGCCTGGTAATCCTGTACTCCAAAACTTCGGCACATGGCGCGTATTTAGTGTGAAATATCCATACTACGACCGCTTCATTGTGAACAATGGTCAGACCGATGGTGTTGTACAAACTATTGGTTGGGTAGTGCCAGAAGATGACAGGTGCTATGAACTCGTAGCCCCTGAAGACTATGATCACGCACCAGGTGAAGACGAATGGAAATATGGATTAAAGGAAGCAGACTGTCCTGCTGATTTGATTGTAAGCGACATTGAAAATGTTACCATCAGCGTAGGCGAAGAGCAAGTGATTATGCCTGAGATATTTGTAGGCTTGGGTCATCAATTGAGTGATGTAACAATGGATATCAAAACAACAGATTCAGAATCCAAATATGTTCGTTTACTCGCCTCTGGAACCAATATCATTCTTATTGGTAAAGCAGTTGGTACATTGGATGTGACAGTCACTTATACATTGGGAGGCTTAACCGTAGAGAAGACATTCAAGGTCACGATTACAACTTCCAACACGCTGACTATCACAGTGAAAGTACCACGCCAAAACGGCGATGGTAGCTTCCAAATCGGATGGGAGAATACAGAAGACATCAAAATTTACTATGAAGCATATGGTCTCTCTACAGCATCTATTCCGATGAATTATCTCGGTACATTTAATGACTACTATTACATGCAAGCGCAAGTGCCATTCGGCAATGGTCCTGATATTGATTTTGTAGTATATTGGCAAGACCGAAATGAATGGTGGAAGAAGTCTAAAACAGTAGAGAATGTGAAAACCGACGGCTGCTATGTAATCTCTCAAGGAAGTCAAAGCGAAGGTGCACGACCTATCACATTGGAAGCGAATGGTTGCAAATTCTACCAAGTAAAAGTGCGAATGCAAAATGGCAAGACTTACCAATCAAATGTCGGATTTGCGGCGACAGACATTTTATCATTCTTCGCCCCTGGCGTTAATGAAGTGGGTAGAAATGCAGGTGCAGTTATCTTGTATGAGAATAACAAAGCAGTCAAACTGATTGAACCTGGCAAATTTGAGACATCAGATGTTTATACGGCTTCTGTTAATGAAGACGACTATACACTAACCAATATTGCTCCTTATATTGGCAACTTCTATATCCGCACATGGGGTACAGATGGAGATATTAGTAATAAAGGTTGGAACTCGGTTCAAGACTGGACGGATGGCGAAAAAGCCAGCCGCACATTTACCAAATTTGTTTCACGCGAAGGCGAGTTCTACAACCACTACTGGGTACAAGCCATGAATTCAGGTGGGTATGTTGGCAAAGATGTGAGCGCATGCGTGGCAAACGACTACAACGACGACCTCGCAGGCAAACTGCTGCAAGATAAGAACACCACAGAAACAGGCGATATTAAACTTGGCGGAACAAATAAAACTATTAACGTGCGCTTTGGTTACGACCCACGTACCAACTATTTTGCCAGAGCCGTTCTGCAAGGTAGTGAGTACGAAAGCTATCTCAACATGCACTGCGATAATGCATACGCAGATAAAAATTGCACGAAGAAATTACCATACGGCAACCATACCAACAACTCAAACAATAGATTCCGCGACATTAGTAACTGGGTTTATGAGCGAGATATCTATGTAAACATTACCAACACTACACCATCAGCCTCCGTATATGTGGAAGGTAAATCACCTCACGTAGGTGAAGACGGAAATGCTGTTATTTACAACCACCTATTGGGTTATGTAACTAATGAAGTAACAGGCGAAGAAAGTGAGACACCTATCCAAAAAACAGTCATTGGTACTGGTACCAACAATGGTGTCTATCTTGTCCGCGTAGTATATGACTTCAAAACCAACCGCATTATTACAGCATGGGTACCACAAGGTACAATTGATGTTTCCACAGAAAAGACAATCAATGCTGATGTACTCTTCGTGCGCAAAGAAAACGAAGATGTGCCACAGATTAATTTGTCTAACCAAGGCAAAATCAAGAGCCTTGAGAGTATGTTCTTCGCTATGGAGTTACATCGTGGTGATACAGATGCGGCCAACCGTAAGGTAGAGCAGTATTGGTTCACCTTGCCATTCGATTGCAAAGTGGGTAGTATATCTGGTGTACATGGCTACCTGCAAATCTGGGGTATTCAACGCTATCGTGGTGACCTCCGCGCAGAAAAAGGTTGGTATGCAGAGACACCTACCTTCTGGGAATGGATGGATATAGACGATGTGATGCATGCTGGTGAAGGTTATTTACTTGTCTTTGACAAGAAGAACGCGCCATGGAATGAAATTGAGGTAGATAAAACAGATGCAAATGGAAATATTATAGAAGGACAGAAAGAAATTATTTCATTGATGCGTCTCTACTTCCCATCTACAACCAGTGGATTTGATATGCAGCAACAATCAGCAGAACAGCTCACTCGCACCTACGAGAACCACACCTGTACGCTCAAACTCCATGACCGCTATTTGCAAGATAGCAACTGGAAAGTGATTGGTACAACCAGTTACAACAATGCTGGTATTACTGGTTACACTGTTGACACAAATCCTGAATACGAAGAATTTGATGGTAATGAGGCACCTAACTTCCGCTATTCATATAACTATAACTGGGAAGATGATGGAAAATTCACCTATGAATACACACCAGAAGATGGAAAAACAGCCACTTATAAGTCCTTCTATGGTTATATGGTGCAATTCGCTGGAACTATCAGTTGGCAACCTATCATGAGCGAGACAGTACCTGAGGGTATTGCTGCACGCCGCTATGTTCCAGCTAACGAGCGTACATCGTTCACCACTCGTCTTGAGATTGCCAACGCAGAGGGCGAAAAGCAAGATCAGACATTCGTAGCATTGGATGAGAAAGCGACTACCACCTTCGACCAGAACTTGGATCTCAACAAGGTGATGAATAGCCATAAGGCAAATATCTACACCCTCTCAGAGGACATTCCATTTGCAGGTAACACCCTGCCAATGGAGAAGGCAACCGTGCCAGTAGGTGTGCGCGTGGCTACTGCAGGCGAATATACCTTCCGCATGCCGGATGGCACAGATGGCATTAGTGTCACTCTTGTGGACAATGTCACAGGTACACATACCGACATGCTGATGGATGAGTACACCATCACCCTCGATGCAGGCACTATCGAAAATCGCTTCTACCTCGTAGTCGATCCTGACCGCGCAGCCACATCTGTGGAGAATATAGGCGAAGATGCGAAAGGCGAGGAGGCGAAAGACCAGATAAAGAAATTCCTCATCGATGGTCAGCTCTTCATCCGCACTGCTGATGGCATCTTCGATGCTAAGGGACAGCGTTTGTAAGACCGCCCCTCTACCCTGCCCTGTAATGCGATGAGGCAATGAGGCGATGAGGCGAGGAGGCGAAAGGTTAGAGGCGAAAGGTTAGAGGCGAGAGGCGAGGAGGCGAAAGGCGAGGAGGCGAAAGGCTCGGATAAGAAAAATGAGTTGGAGATATGTCCAACTCATTTTTTTTGCAAAAACACTTGCGTATATCAGAGAAAAAGTGTACCTTTGCAGCGTCGTTTTTGCAAAAACATACTAAAAACCGTACAAAAACATTGCAAAAACGCACTAAAATACAAACAAAACTACTGCAAAAACACACTAAAATATGATTAAACGAAAGATATACAACGAATTAGTACTTTGGAAGAAAAATCACAAATGCGAAGCTCTTCTTATCAAAGGGGCACGTCAGGTGGGAAAGACGACTATTGTACGTGAGTTTGCTTCAAACAACTACAAGCATTTTGTGGAAATAAATTTCGAACAAGACCCCATTGCAAAAGATGCATTTGTTGGAACGCGCGATGCCCGAACCATTATCTCACGCCTTAGCGCTATGGGGTATGGTGAGTTTGTTGCGCATGAGACCTTAGTATTCTTTGATGAGATACAGAGTTGTCCCAATGCTCGAACAGCGATTAAGTTCTTAGTACAAGATGATTCCTATGACTTTATTGAGTCTGGTTCATTGTTAGGAATTAACTATGGAGATGTCAGTAGCTATCCTGTAGGTTTTGAGAGTCAAATAGAAATGTTTCCTTTGGATTTTGAGGAATTTCTTTGGGCGAATGGTGTAGCGCAGCAAGTCATTGATGATTTGCGATTGGTTTACGAAAATGGCAATTCACTTGACCCTATCTTGCACGACCAGTTAATGAAACATTATCGTAATTTCTTGGTGGTAGGTGGAATGCCTAAAGTAGTAGCGACATATTTGGAAAATCCTGATTTTAACGAAGTAATACGCCAACAACGCATCCTTGTTGATAGTTATCGTTTAGATATTGCTAAGTATGCTGCAAGTCAAAAAGCTAAAGCGAAACGATTTTTTGACGCAATACCCTCGCAACTAAGCAAGGCACATAAACGTTATGTATTGGCGGATTTAGAGAAATCAGGCAATATGCAAAAGTATGGCGATGCTGCACAATGGTTAAACGATGCAGGAGTTGCATACTTCTGTTATAATACCCATTCTTTAGAATTGCCATTCGAGCAATATGAAAATCTAAACTTGTTCAAAGTATATTTGCTTGATACTGGATTACTATGCTCCATGTGGAGCGGGAAAATACAATGGGAGATATTACAAGGCGAGATAGATATCAATGAAGGTGCATTGACAGAGAATTTTGTAGCAAATGAACTAATAAAACATGGGCATCATTTGCATTATTACGATCATAAGAGCCGAAACGAATTAGATTTTTTGATTGCAGAGAATAATTCGTTGACTGTTTTAGAGGTAAAATCCGGCAGCAGTTACAAACAACATGCTGCGTTGGATAATGCATTGGCAAACCAATCAGAACGAATCTCTCGTGCAATAGTTTTATCTCGTTTTTTATCAGAAAAGGATAATCTGATAGAATATCTACCACTATATATGACAATGTTCATGTAGGGCAGCAGGGCTGCCAGTTTAGAGACGATAAGGCGATGAGGCGAAAGGTGAGAGGCGAGAGGCGAGAGGCGAACGGCTCGGATAAGAAAAATGAGTTGGATGATGTCCAACTCATTTTTGTCTACTTTTGAGATTTGGTACAAAAGGCGAGAGGTTAGAGGCGAGGGGAACGGATAAGTCGTTCATAAAAATGCAAAAAATCACAAAAAGTCGTTCATAAAAGTGTATATCATCACACAAAAGTCGTTCATAAAAATGTAGAAAATCACAAAAAGTCGTTCATAAAAGTGCAAATCATTTGCATATATCATTTATTTTCAGTACCTTTGCAGCGAATTTAAAAACATATCGATAAAACACACATATGGAACGGCTAATTATTGAAGAATTGTTGCAATGGAAAACAAGTCCACGACGCAAACCATTGATACTAAATGGGGCGCGACAAGTGGGTAAGACATGGATCCTAAAGCATTTTGGAGAAATACATTATGACAATGTAGCATATATCAACTGCGATAAGGAGTCGCTGGCTGCCAAATTGTTTGAAGATTATGATGTCAAACGCATCATTCAAGCGTTGGAAGCGATGACCAACACCCAGATTGTTGCGGGCAAAACACTCATTATCATAGATGAGATTCAGGAGGTTCCACGAGGACTGCATGCACTGAAGTACTTTGCTGAAAATGCACCTGAGCAACACATTGCCGTTGCTGGTTCATTGCTGGGACTATTGCTGCACCAAGGTGAGAGTTTTCCTGTTGGCAAAGTGAATATGTTGCAAATGTACCCAATGACTTTCTTAGAATTTCTCAAAGCAATAGGAGAGGATAAGATGTACCAGCAACTCCGCAATAGAGAATGGGACGTAACAAATACAGTACACGAAAAGATTGTAAAGCACTTGCGCATGTATCTCTATGTAGGTGGCATGCCAGAGGCGGTGCAAGCATATTGCAACAATATGCCTTTGCGCGAGATTCGCAGCATTCACAACGAAATCCTCACGGCATATATCAACGACCTTTCGAAGCACGCCCCTAAGGAGCAAGTGGTTCGTATAACGCAAGTATTTCGATCTATTCCTGCACAAATAGCCAAAGAAAACAAGAAATTTGTATTTGGAATGCTCAAAAAAGGCGCAAGAGCCAAGGAGTTTGAATTGGCAATCCAATGGTTGATGGATGCAGGACTGGTGCACAAAGTGTGTCAAGTTAGCAAACCAGAAGCCCCATTGACCTTTTATGAAGAGTCGGATGCATTCAAATTGTTCTTGTTGGATTGCGGATTATTAGGTGCAATGAATATGACAGATGCCACAGAAGCCATGCTGACGGATAATATCTTTGAGGAGTATAATGGCGCGTTGACAGAGCAATTAGTACTTCAAGAACTGAAGTGTGTGCCAAACTTGCCTGTTTATTATTACACCAAGCCAAACTCGCAACAAGAGATTGATTTTTTGATTGATATAAAGAATTGTGCTATTCCTGTAGAAGCCAAAGCGGGAGAAAACTTGCAAGCTAAATCATTGAAGCAGTTTATACTTGAAAATAAATCAGGAAAAGCAATCAAGACCTCTCTCAAACAATATAAAGGTAACGAAGTTATAGACAATGTACCTCTATATGCATTGTATTGTTATATAGGCGAGAGGTTAGAGGCAATGAGGCGAAAGGCTAAAGGCTAAAGGCTAAAGGCTCGGATAAGAAAAATGAGACAGTGAGACAGTGAGACAGTAAGACAGATAAATTTAAAAAGTATATATGTGTATAATGATAATATAGAAGTTTTAAAACGTCCCGTCTTGCTGTCTTATTTTTGAAAAACAAAAATGGGCTATCCACCGCTTATCCACCGCTTATCCACCCGATAAGAGGGCGTAGGGTGTAGAGTGGAGAGTGTACAAGCCATATGCAAAAAACAACTGACACCCTCATGCGTGTCAGTTGTTTATATATCCAGCCTATAGCCAATTGCCTATAACCAATAGCCTATGACCAATAACCAATAGCCTATAACCAATAGCCAATAACCTATATCTCGGAGATCTTGCCGTCGGCAAATTGGAGTTTACGACCAGGGAACTGCTCAGGCCATGCAGGATTATGCGTGGACATAATCACCGTCATACCCGCCTGACTAATGCTATAAAGCAACTCCATGATTCCCCTACCCGTCTCAGGGTCTAAATTACCCGTAGGCTCGTCGGCAAGAATCAGCCCTGGTGCATTAAGCAAGGCACGCGCAATCACTACACGTTGCTGCTCGCCACCCGACAATTGGTAGGGCATCTTATACGCTTTCTCCTCCATACCCACCTGTTTGAGCACATCCATGATATTGCTGCGCATGGCACGCTTGTCCTTCCAACCAGTTGCCTTCAAGACAAACAGGAGGTTCTCCTCCACATTGCGGTCGCTGAGCAGTTGGAAGTCCTGAAACACCACACCAACCTTGCGGCGCAGATAAGGTATCTCGCGACGGCGCAACTTAAGCAAGTCATAGTCCAAAGCTGTAGCCATAGTGCCCTCTACAGGCAGTTCGCCATAAATGGTCTTCATCAGACTGGACTTACCACTACCTACACGCCCAAGGAGATAAACCATCTCGCCCGAGGATATGGAGAGATTGACATCTGTCAGAACGATTTGCTCGTCCTGACAGATTTCTACATTCCGATATTTAATGAGTTCACTCATTCAGCATCCATTTGATTGATTTTGTTCTCGAGGTCAGTGAGTTGGCTCTTGAGGGTATCAATCTTCTTGCGCATATCGTCCACCAGTTTGTTGGCTTGTTTGGACTTACCCGTAAAGAAGAGGATATTATTCTCAGCCGTCTTGATTTCTTGTACCAGATTTTCGTACATCTTAATCAATTTCTGACGGTCGGTCATTTGGTCCACCTTTTTGTTCCAACGCTCCTTAGCCTCTGCACGTTTTTGCGCGTATTGCTCACGGAGTTCCTTAGTAGCCTCTCGCTTTGCCTCGAAGAAAGTATCGCATGCAGTAGTAAATTTCTTCCAAAGGTCATCCGAGTACTTGCGTGCGACAGGTCCTACTTTCTTCCATTGCTGTTGCAGTTCGATAAGTTTGTTGGTAGTCTCGGTCCACTCAATGCTATCCTTGAGAGCCTCCGCAGCCTCAATGAGTTCGCGTTTCTTCTTTAAGTTCTCGCTAAACTCATCGCGTATTCCTTTATAATAAGCGGTTTTAGCCTTGAAGAATGCCTCGCATAAAGTACGATATTCGTTGTAAATAGTTTGGTTATGTTTCTTAGGAGCAAAGCCAATAGTGCGCCACTCTTGTTGGATTGCTTGGACTTTCTCGGTGGCCTCATCCCATTGTTTGTTGGATTTCAACTTGTTAATATCCAACTCTTTGAGTTGCTCAATCAATGCTTGCTTCTTCTCCAAGTTCTCGTTCTCCTTAGCGTGCAACTCATCAAAGTAGGCTTGATGTTTCTTGTTAATCACACTACTTGCCTGTTTGAATCGATTCCACAAATCCTCGCGCAACTCACGTGCTACAGGACCAATCTCCGCCCACTCGTCATGCAACTGTTGCAAAGCGCGGTTGGCCTCCACGATATTTGGATTCTCTTGCAGTTTCTCGGCAGCCTCGCATAGGAGGGTCTTCATCTCAAGGTTCTTCTTGAAATCCAAATCACGCAATTCGATATTGATTTTCACGAGGTCATAGAATCGTTCTTGATATTGCTGGTAGTTTTTCCAAATCTCTTGGTTCTTGGTAGCCGGTACTGGTCCAATGGTCTTCCACTCTGCTTGCAAGTCGCGCATTTTCTTGAGGTTGTCCATGACGTCCGCTGTTTCCGCATCAGCCATCTCCTTCATTTGTGCAAGAATATTCTCTTTGCGCAGGAGGTTTTGTGCTTGTTCTTCCTCGATTTGCTTCTGCAATTCCGCACGGCGTTGCTTGTATTGATTCAACAATTCGCGGAACTCCTGCTCCAGTTCATCAACCGATGGCAGCCAGTTCTCGAGCACCTCGCCCGCAGCCTGTGCAGCCTCCATTGCTGCTTTCTTTTCTGCCTCTAACTCTTGATGATACTGACGGTAGAATTGTGTTTTCAACGTTTCTACTTGTTCTTTCACTTCCGCTACATTCTTCTGTAGTAGTTCCTTTAGTTCATTGACGAACTGTTGTTTTTCATTTGCCATATCTATTAAATAATTACGCCCTTTCGAGCGGGGTTCATAAATTCGCGGCAAAGGTAGTAAAAAAATCGTATATACGCAAGTGAAATCTATTATTTTTCTAAAAAAAACGCAATCTATTTGCATATTTGCAAATTTTGTTGTACCTTTGCAGGTTGGTAGTACATTACACGATTATGGCTATAAAAGAAAACATACAAGACTTGCTCGCCCAAGTGGCTGATTTGCAAGCAAGTAATGCGGAGCAATTAGAGGCTCTGCGCATTAAGTACCTGAGTAAAAAGGGTTTAGTAACCGAACTTTTTAATGCGTTTCGCGAAGTTCCCAAAGAGGAGAAGCGCGAAATAGGTCAAGCGCTGAATGCGCTGCGTCAGGCATATGAGGCGCGCATCAACGAAATGCGCGAGGCGATAAGGCTATTAGGCGAAGAGGCGAAAGGCGAAGAGTTGGACTTGACCCGTACCCCTGACCCAATAGCCTTGGGTACACGTCATCCACTCTCCCTGGTTCGCGAGCAAATCATAGATATCTTCTCGCGTGTAGGCTTTACCGTGGCGGAGGGCCCCGAGGTGGAAGATGATAACCACGTTTACTCGTTGCTAAACTTCGCGCCCGAGCACCCTGCTCGTGATATGCAAGATACCTTCTTCATCGAGAAGGAGATAGGCGTGCAGAAGCCATCGGATATATTATTGCGCTCGCACACCTCCAGCGTTCAGACACGCACTATGCTCAGCCAAGAGCCTCCCATCCGCGTGCTTTGTCCTGGTCGCGTGTACCGCAATGAAGCCATCTCGGCACGTGCACACTGCTTCTTCCATCAGGTAGAGGGACTTTATATTGACAAAAATGTCAGTTTTGCTGACCTTCGCGAAGTGCTGCTATACTTCGCCAAAGAGATGTTTGGTCCAGAGACGCAGATTCGCCTCCGCCCAAGTTATTTCCCCTTCACCGAGCCATCGGCTGAGATGGATATCTCGTGCGACCTCTGCGGAGGCAAAGGTTGTTCATTCTGCAAAGGCACAGGTTGGGTAGAGATTCTCGGTTGCGGTATGGTAGATCCTAACGTACTGGAGTCCTGCGGCATTGACTCAAAAGTTTATACAGGCTACGCCTTCGGTTTGGGCGTGGAGCGTATCACCAACCTCAAATACCGCGTCAAAGACCTCCGTCTGTTCTCCGAAAACGATGTTCGCTTCCTCCAACAATTTGAGGGATGTTAAATGAGGCGAGAGGTTAGAGGCTAAAGGCGAGAGGTTAGAGGCGAGAGGCACGGATGATATTAAATGAAATCATACAGGTTATTCATCCTCTGCAAGTTGTTGGCAACACCGACGACTTGCAGGGTTTGGATATTCAGCATCTCCTTACCGATAGTCGCCAACTGGGCAATGCACCTGAAGCAACCCTCTTCTTTGCACTCAAGACCCACAAGAACGATGGCGCAAAGTATATCCCGCAACTTGTGGAACGTGGGGTAAAAGCGTTCGTAGTAGGAGTCGGATACCAGATACCGGAAGCTGGGGACCATCATTCAGGAAGCCGGAAGCCAGCAGCCGGAAACCATAACCAGCAGCCGGAAGCCATTATCGTAGTCGAGGACTCCCTCGCCGCCTTGCAGCAACTGGCAGCATACAAGCGTTCGCTATACACGGGCCCCGTCATCGGTATCACAGGTTCCAATGGCAAAACAGTAGTCAAAGAATGGCTATACCAACTGCTCAAAGATGACTACCATATCACCCGCTCGCCACGTTCCTACAACTCGCAGATAGGCGTACCGCTCAGCGTATGGCAACTGAACGAGCAGACCGAACTCGCCATTTTTGAGGCAGGCATATCCGAAATGGGCGAAATGGCACGCCTGCAACCTATCATCCAACCCACAATAGGAGTCATCACCTATATCGGCACAGAACATGGAGAGAATTTTCCCTCAATCGCCATCAAACGCGCAGAGAAAATGCAACTTTTCTCCAATTGCCCAACGATTATCGAGGATCCGACACATCAAAATATACGCACGTGCGCAGCCGTCATGCGCGCGTTAGGCTATAATGAGGAAACCATCACACAGCGTATCCTGCAACAGACACACGAGACCATACTGGAAGTCAACCTATCGGCATTGGTGCATAATGTACGCTATTTCCGCTCGCTGTTACGTCCCTCTACACAACTCACCTGCATGGTTAAGGCCTTTGCGTATGGTGCTGGTAGTGTGGATATTAGTCGTGCACTGCAAGACAGTGGCATGGTGGACTATTTGGCAGTAGCCGTAGCAGATGAAGGCGTGGAACTGCGCAAAGCAGGCATCACACTGCCCATCATCATCATGGACCCTGAGGTGGCTGCGTTGGATCTCATTATAGAGAATAACTTACAGCCTAACATCTATTCGTTTCAAGTGCTGGAGGAAATTATCCATGCAGCCGAAGCCAAAGGATTGGAAGCATTACCCGTACACATTAAGATAGATTCGGGCATGCACCGCTTGGGCTTCTATCAAGAAGATATGCCCGCACTGATAGCCCGACTGCAGGAGCAGAAGGCAGTACACGTCAGGAGCATTTTCTCCCATCTCGCGGGCAGCGACGAAGCACAATTCGACAGCTTCACCCACGAGCAAGCGCAGTATTTTAATGCCTGTGCCACAGAACTACAACAAGCACTAAACTACCCCATTATCAAACACCTATGCAACACCGCAGGCATTGAACGTTTTCCTGAGTATCACTATGATATGTGTCGATTGGGGATTGGACTGTACGGTATGTCATTCCTCCAGATGCCAGCTACTGGATGCCGGAAACCAGCTGCCGGAAGCCAAGCGTTAGATACCAGAAGCCGGCAGCCAGACATCAGGAACGTCTGCACGCTCAAGACCACCATACTCAGCATAAAGACCGTTCCCGCCAATGCCACTATTGGCTATGGTCGCCATACAACCCTCAGCGAACCACGACAAATAGCAGTGATTCCTATCGGATACGCTGATGGTTTTGACCGCCGTTTCTCCAATTACGCAGGCGAAGTATTGGTGCGCGGTAAACGCTGCCCCGTGGTCGGCAATGTGTGCATGGACCAAGCTATGATTGATGTAACAGGCACCGATGCACAACCAGGCGACTACGCTATTATTTTTGGCGACCAACTACCTATGCAGGAACTTGCCCACAAACTCAACACCATTCCATACGAAGTACTAACATCCATCTCACGCCGCGTACAACGTAGTTATTTCTACGAATAATGATTAGATTATAACTCGGCTGGCAGAAAATTTGCAAATTATATGGTGTAAATTTTGTAGATTGCAAATAATTTCGTAATTTTGCACGCATTTTATGGAATATCAATACCTACATACAATACAATATCCCAGCGACTTGAAACGTTTGCCCCAAGAGGCACTGCCACAGGTGTGTCAGGAGTTGCGCGATTTTATCATTCAGCAACTGAGCCAAAACCCTGGGCATTTGGGTTCCTCGCTGGGTACAGTGGAACTGACCGTTGCACTACATTACGTCTTCGATACGCCTAACGACCAACTCGTTTGGGACGTGGGACATCAGGCATACGCCCATAAGATTCTGACCGGCAGGCGCGAGCGCTTTCATACCAACCGACAGTTCAAAGGATTAGCCCCCTTCCCTACCCCCGCCGAAAGCGAATACGATGCATTCGTGGCAGGACACGCCAGCAATAGTATCTCGGCAGCATTAGGAATGGAGATAGGTGATTGGTTATTGGCTATCGGCAATGGGCAACTCGGCGATGAGGCGCGGTCAGCAACCAAGGCAAAAAAACGAGTGGTGGCAATCATCGGCGATGGCGCCATGACGGGCGGATTGGCATTCGAGGGACTCAACAACACCTCTATGCTCAAAAACAACCTGCTCATCGTACTCAACGACAACAATATGGCTATCGACCCTATCAAGGGCGGATTCACGCAATACTTAGTAGATTTGACCACCAGTACACGCTACAACCGTTGGCGTTGGTGGGGGTATCGCTTGGCACGCAAAATGCGTATCCTCAACGAAGACAACAAAGGGCTGGTACAACGGTTCACCAATAACCTCAAGGCCCTGATAACCAGACAGGAGAGCAATATCTTCCAAGGACTCAATCTGCGCTATTTTGGTCCTGCAGATGGACACGATGTGCTCAACTTGGTGCGCATCTTCAGCGAGATCAAAGACTATGAGGGTCCTAAAGTGCTCCATATCATCACCAAGAAAGGCAAGGGCTATGAGCCTGCCGAGAATGACCAGACGACTTGGCATGCACCAGGAGAGTTCTGCGTCGAGACAGGTGAGAGAAAAGTGGCAATGAGGCGAGAAGGCGAGAAGGCGATGAGGCAAGAATTGCTATGGCAAGAAGTGTTTGGCAACCAACTGCTCCAACTGGCGCACGATGACCAACGTGTGGTGGGCGTTACGCCTGCTATGCCCAGTGGTTGCAGCATGAATATCATGCAACGCGAATTGCCCGATCGCGTCTTTGACGTCGGCATAGCCGAAGGACATGCAGTTACATTCTCCGCAGGTATGGCTAAAGCGGGATTAGTACCCTATTGCAATATATACAGCAGTTTCTTGCAACGCGCCTATGACAATATCATCCACGATGTCGCATTGCCCAAATTGCATGTAGTCTTCTGCATCGACCGTGCAGGCATTGTAGGCAACGATGGCGCTACGCACCACGGACTGCTGGATTTGGCATACCTGCGCCCTATTCCTAATATGATTATTGGAGCCCCCATGCTCAGCACAGATTTGCAACAAATGATGCGATTGGCAAAAAATGTGAATGGTCCGATTGCAATCCGCTATCCCCGTGGTCGTAGCATCAATCGCACAGGGGTGCCACCTGTAGTATTAGGACAAGGAGTATGTATCAAACATGGTAGCCAAGTAGCCGTATTAAGCATAGGCGCAATAGGCAATACCGTCATCGATGCTATCAATAGTATGGGAATTGACAAGAAAAATCTCTTTGCTCACTATGATATGCGCTGGCTCAAACCATTAGATGAACTCATATTGGAGGAGGTGGCAGAGCATTTCCATACTATCGTTACGGTGGAAGACGGCGTCATTAATGGGGGATTGGGTAGCGCTGTAGCGGAGTATGTAGGCGAAAGGCAAGAGGTTAAAGGCGAGAAACCACGTGTTATTCGCCTTGGCGTAAACGACCAGTTTGTGGAGCACGGTAGCACCAAAGAACTATATCAACTATTGAAATTAGATAAAGAAGGTATATGCGAATCATTATTGCAGGCGCTGGAGCAGTAGGACGCCACTTAGCCAAACTGCTATCCCGCGAGGATATGGAGATTAGTCTGATTGATGACCGACAAGATCGTTTGGGTGATCTTGATGCCAACTATGACCTCTTGACCAAAGTGGGCAGTCCGATGTCTATTCACGACCTCAAGAGTATTGGTGTTAAAGATGTGGACCTCTTCATAGCCGTTACCCCATCCGAGTCGGACAACATCACAGCCTGCTTGCTCGCCAATCGATTGGGCGCCAAGAAGACATTGGCACGTATTGATAATTACGAATACCTCCTGCCCGAGAACAAACGTCTCTTTGAGCAAATGGGACTCAACCACCTCATCTACCCAGAACTGCTGGCTGCACAGGAGATTACCGCTTCGCTCAAAACCAACTGGATGCGCTATCACCTTACCCTATGCGACGGAGCATTAGAGCTATGCGTATTGAAAGTGCGCGAGGGAGCAGAGGTGATTGGCAAACCATTTATGTCGGGATTCTTCAATCATGGCTTCTACCGCGTAGTGGCTATCAAACGCGAACAGGAGACTATCATCCCAACAGGTCAAGATGAGATAAAAGCCAATGATATGGTGTATGCCGTATGTACGCGCGAGAATATGAAGCACCTGCGCGAACAAATGGGCAAGCAGAAACGCGATATAAATACGATTATCTTCTTTGGTGGGTCAAAGATCGCACAAAAAACAGTGCAGAACCTCTCGGATGACCTCAATATCAAGATTCTTGAAGCCGACCGCGAGCTATGCTACCACCTCAGCGAGAAAGTGAACAACGCACTGATTATCAACGCAGATGGTAGCGACATGGCTGTACTGAAAGATGAGGGCATAGAGGATGCCGATGCTTTTGTGGCTGTTACGGATAACAGCGAAGCGAACATCTTTGCCTGCATGGCTGCGCAACGCTTTGGTGTGAAGAAAACCATCGCCGAAGTGGAGAATATCGACTATATCGCTATGGCAGAGGGCTTGGACATTGGTACGGTGCTCAACAAGAAAACTATCGCTGCATCCTATATCTACCAAATGCTACTGGATGCCAGCGTGCTGAACGTGCGCAATCTGACCAGTGCGGATGCTGAATTGGTGGAGTTTATGGCAGAGGAGGGCAGCCGTATTACCAAGTGCAAGATACGCGACATGCGATTGCCTAAAGATGCCAATATCGGTGCTATCGTTCGCGCAGGCGAAGGTATATTGGTCAATGGCGACACACAAATACTGCAAGGCGACCAAGTGGTAGTCTTCTGTAAAAACCAAGTCATCCGCCAGTTAGAAAAATTCTTTCAATAATCGTAATTTGTAAATTGCCCAATCGCATAAACACATGACTCGCACGTTTAACACTCGAATGGTCTTCCGCACGATGGGTGCACTGCTGCTCATTGAGGCGGTGTTTATGACAATGGCACTGTTTGTCAGCCTATGGTATAGCGAAGCCGATAGCGGTGTGTTTCTGCTGTCCACTATCATCACGCTGTTGGCAGGTGTGATAGGTCTGTTGGTGGGTCGCCGTGCCGAATCGCGCATGGGCGAGCGAGAAGGCTATGTGATTGTGGCAATGGTGTGGGTGGTGTTTTCCGCCTTCGGATTGCTACCCTATTACCTCAGCGGACAAGTGCCGAGTTTAACGGATGCGTGGTTTGAGAGTATGTCGGGTTTCACCACGACGGGTGCCACTATTATTCCTGATTTGGAGGTAATCACCCACGGACTGCTCTTCTGGCGGTCGCTCACACAGTGGATTGGTGGTATGGGAATCATTGTGCTGTCTATTGCTATCTTGCCTATCTTCGGGCTCAATGGCATGCAGCTCTACGCAGCTGAGGTGTCGGGCTTGACCTACGAGAAAGTGTCGCCCCGTATCGCTGATACAGCAAAAATGATGTGGAGTATATATGTTTTACTCACTGTCACTGAGGTGGTGGCATTGTGGCTCTGCGGTATGAATGTGTTTGATGCCGTATGCCATTCGTTCTCTACGATTGCCACTGGCGGTTTCTCTACGCACAACAATAGTCTGGAGTTCTACGACTCGGCGGCTATTCACTATACGGTGACGTTCTTCATGTTTATTTCGGGTATCAACTTCGTGCTACTTATCTATCTGCTGCGTGGCAAGACCCGCTATTTCTTCAAAGATGAGGAGCTAAGGTGGTATAGCGTAGCGGTGGCCATGTTTGCGGTATTGCTGACTGTGGGCTTGTATGTGGCTCGCCCAGGTTGGTCGGGTGTCGAGATGGAGCGCGCTTTCCGCGATAGTATCTTCACCGTTATTAGTTCGATGACCTCAACAGGATACACTATTTCCGACTATATGTATTGGCCAGTGGTGGCATGGGTGGTGATCTTCTTCCTTATGCTGACAGGTGCCTGTGCAGGTAGTACGGCTGGTGGTATCAAGTGGGTGCGATTGGCAATCATCATGAAGAATGGTGTGGCGGAGTTCCAACGCCGTATTCACCCTAATGCGATTATCCCTGTGAAACTCAACGAGAAAACCGTTCCGCAGCAGACAATCAATAATATCATGGCGTTCTTGATTTTCTATGTCTTTATCATCGTGGTGACGGTGGTGATTTTCTGCGCTACAGGTGTAGATTTTGATGAGGCTATTGGTTCTGCTGTTTCGGCAATTGGCAATGTGGGTATCAGTATTGGGCAGTTTGGTCCAGCGGGTACGTATGCCGAATTCCCTGTGGTAGCGAAATGGGTAATGAGTTTCGTTATGCTGATTGGCCGTCTGGAGATTTTCACTGTGTTGCTACTCTTTACCAGAGCATTGTGGAGGAAGTGATTATTTCAATAATATACACACAGATATATATTTGTTAAATACAAGTATTTTTTACCTAAAAACCCTATTTTCTTTGCATAAGTGGCATTTTTTTTGTAACTTTGCACCCGATTTTAATTCCACAACGACATGACATTAGAAGAAATACTGATTCCTCAAGTACAAGAGGTTGTTAAGAACTTATACGGCGTAGAGATTACCCCTGCGCAAGTGCAATTCCAAAAGACTCGCGCAGAGTTTAATGGCGACATCACCCTCGTTGTTTTCCCATTCGTGAAAGCAGCACGCAAAGCACCTGCACAAGTGGCACAAGAAGTAGGCGAAGCACTCGTTGGTGGACTCGTCGAGAAGTACAATGCAGTTCAAGGATTCCTCAACCTCAGCATCGCACAAAGTTATTGGATAGAGCAATTGCAAGAGATTGCCCAGAATGACAGTTTTGGACAATTATCTCGCCTTTCGCCTGATAGCCTTATCGCCTCATCGCCTAAAAAGCCACTCATGATGGTGGAATATTCATCACCCAATACCAACAAGCCTTTGCACCTCGGACATGTGCGCAACAACCTGCTTGGTTACTCCATCGCTAAGATCCAAGAGGCCAACGGATGGAACGTAGTCAAGACCAATATCGTGAACGATCGCGGTATCCATATCTGCAAATCTATGCTCGCATGGCAAATGTTCGGCAATGGCGAGACACCTGAGAATAGTGGCAAGAAAGGCGACCACCTCATTGGCGACTACTATGTCCGTTTTGACAAGGAGTACAAGGCTCAAATCAAAGAGCTTATGGCACAAGGCATGGATGAGGAGACTGCCAAGAAAGAGGCACCACTCATCAAAGAGGCACAAGCTATGCTCGTGAAATGGGAACAAAACGACCCAGAGGTACGTGCGCTGTGGCAAAAGATGAACGAATGGGTATATGCGGGCTTTGATGAGACCTACAAGCAAATGGGTGTGGGTTTCGATAAGATTTACTACGAAAGCGACACCTATCTCGTAGGCAAAGGCGAAGTAGAACGCGGTCTCGCCAAAGGCGACTTCTACCGCCGCGAGGATGGTAGTGTATGGGCTGACCTCGCACAAAACGGACTCGATGAGAAGTTGCTTCTCCGTGCTGATGGTACATCCGTATATATGACCCAAGACATAGGTACCGCCAAACTTCGTTTCGAGGACTACCCTATCGACAAGATGGTTTATGTGGTGGGCAACGAGCAGGAATACCACTTCAAGGTGCTGAGCATCCTCCTCGACCGTCTTGGTTTCCCATTTGGCAAGGAATTGGTGCACTTCTCCTATGGTATGGTGGAACTCCCTAACGGCAAAATGAAGAGCCGCGAGGGAACGGTGGTAGATGCCGATGACCTTATGGCACAGATGATTGCCAATGCCAAAGAGATCTCCAAAGACAAAGTGAACACCCTGCCCGACATCACTGAGGCAGAGGCCAACGAGATTGCTCGCGTGGTAGGTTTGGGTGCGCTCAAATACTTCATTCTGAAAGTCGATCCCCGCAAGAACATGCTCTTCAACCCTGAGGAGAGTATCGATTTCAATGGTAATACAGGTCCGTTCATCCAATACACCTATGCGCGTATTCAAAGTGTGCTGCGCAAGGCAGGGGAAGAGGTTAAAGGTGAGAGGTTAGAGGTTAAAGGCGAGGGGCTATCGCCTAAAGAGCTTGCCCTCATCCAACGCCTCGTAGATTATCCTGTGGCGGTACGCCAAGCAGGCGATGAGTTCTCGCCTGCGGTGATTGCCAACTATGCGTATGCGTTGGCATGCGACTTCAATAGTTTCTACCACGATCATAGTATCCTCAACGAGGCTGATGCCGACAAACGCGCTTTGCGCCTTGTCTTGGCTCAAACCGTAGCCAAAGTCATCAAGAGCGCCATGGCATTGCTGGGCATTGAGGTGCCAAATCGCATGTAGGCAAAAGTTGAAAGCAAGGAATATAAAAAACGCTCCACGATATGGAGCGTTTTTTGTTCTATTACCTGCCTCTAACCTCTCACCTTTAGCCTTTAGCCTCTACCCTGTTATAATGACAGAGCATGAGCGAGCCGTCTTCTCGGCGGAGGTGCATGCCCCCACCCTCGCAGTAGCGGAAGAGTTGGCAGTCTTTGCAGGGCTCTAACTTACGCATCCACTCACGATTGCGGTAGGGTTCGAAGCGATTTTCCCAGACATCCCAAAAATCATCGTGGTAGATATTGCCCTGATAGTACTTACCTCGGATACTCGTGCATGCCGAAATACTGCCGTCAATCAAAATACTTGCCACACTCACGCCTGCTGCGCAATGGAACAAATGGTCGCGCACTTCCCCCTCATAATCAGGCATAAAGCCCTCGCAGGAGTAGGAGATATGCAAACCCTCTTTGCGTTTCTCGCGGATATAATCCAATACGTAGCGGTGCTGCTCGGGCGTGAGCAATAGTTCGGGATTTTCTGCTGCGCGCCCCATAGGGTCAATCGTAATCAGTCGCCAATGGCGCACACCAATAGACCATAGATATTGCTGCATCTCATCCAAATGACGGATAGAGCGTTGATTCACGCATGTTACCACATCCCAAGTGAGAGCGCTACGCTGTAGAACGGCTGCGCCTGTAGATGGTAGATCGCTGCGCTGTAGTGCCGCTGCGAGTTTGATGGCGCGAGTGGCACCCTCAAAAGCGAGGGGATGTTGGCGAAGCCAGTTGTGATCGAGTTCCATGCCATCAAAGCTAATCGCCATAGAGCGAAGACCACTTTGCAGGAGTTCCTTGAAGCGTTTTTCGGTAAGCGCCAGACCATTGGTGACCATACCCCAAGGATAACCACGCTGTTTGAGTGCCTTGCCTACCTGAGCCAGATCAGTTCGCATCAGTGGCTCGCCACCAGAAATGATTATCAGCACTTTATGGGGATCCACATGAGGGGTAACGGACTGGTCAATCACACGAAGGAAATCCTCGGCTGGCATATCGGGCGTTACTTCGCTACTACTACAATCACTACCACAGTGAAGACAATGCACATTGCAGCGCAGCGTACTCTCCCAAAAGAGTTGTTGCAGTGGATGCCAGTCTTGGAGGTTCTTGCGGCGAAGGCGCTCCAGTTCGAATAGGATTCGCTGACGGATAGTCATAACTTGCGTATTATCTACTTTGTCATACTTATGATTACCAAAAATGGCTACCATGAAGGCAGCCATTTTGGATATGTGGTAGGTTATTACTTCGCGTAACTTACGGCACGTGTCTCGCGGATGACAGTGATGCGGATCTGACCTGGATAAGTCATCTCGTCTTGGATACGCTTAGCAATATCAAATGAGAGCAACTCCGTATCTTTGTCACTGAGTTTATCCGCACCTACAATCACACGCAGTTCGCGACCTGCCTGCAAAGCATAGGTCTTGGTAACACCCGGATATGACATGGCTATTTGCTCAAGGTCGTTGAGACGTTTCACATATGCCTCTACGATCTCACGACGCGCACCAGGACGAGCACCCGAGATAGCATCACAAGCCAAGACAATAGGAGCAATAATTGACTCCATCTCGCACTCCTCGTGGTGAGCACCTACCGCATTACAAATATCAGGTTTCTCGCCATACTTCTCGCAGAGTTTCATACCCAACTGTGCGTGTGGCATCTCCATATCCTCATCGCTGACCTTACCAATATCGTGCAACAGACCTGCACGACGGGCTTTCTTAACATTCAAGCCCAACTCCGCAGCCATAGCAGCGCAGAGGTTAGCCGTCTCGCGGGCGTGCATGAGCAAGTTCTGACCATAACTGGAGCGATACTTCATCTTACCAATCAAGCGAACCAACTCGGGGTGCATACCGTGTATACCAAGGTCAATCGTAGTGCGTTTACCTGTTTCGATAATCTCTTCCTCTACCTGTTTGGTCACTTTAGCCACAACCTCCTCAATACGTGCTGGGTGGATACGTCCGTCCTGCACCAATTGGTGAAGCGCCAAGCGTGCAATCTCACGGCGAACAGGGTCAAATGCAGAAAGTGTAATCGCCTC
The DNA here is from genome assembly GCA_045579505.1 of Paludibacteraceae bacterium. Taxonomy (GTDB): domain Bacteria; phylum Bacteroidota; class Bacteroidia; order Bacteroidales; family Paludibacteraceae; genus Colicola. The sequence goes on along the minus strand of JAZNMH010000011.1, from coordinate 30,447 downwards.
TGGTGTATCATCTACCACAATTTCTACACCTGTGGCAGCCTCCAAGGCACGGATATTACGTCCCTCACGACCAATAATACGACCCTTAACTTCATCATTATCAATATGGAATACCGTTACAGCATTCTCCACTGTAGCCTCAGAGGCGATACGCTGGATAGATTGGATAATAATCTTCTTAGCCTCTTTATTGGCAGTGAGACGCGCCTCATCCATGGTGTCATTGATGTATGCCATGGCAGCCGTCTTGGCCTCATCTTTGAGAGCATCCACGAGTTGCTTCTTTGCCTCTTCCGCAGAGAGACCCGATATTTGCTCCAATTGTTGCTCAGCAGCCTTGTGCAGGCGGTCAATTTCTTGTGCCTTGCGCTCAATGGCTTTTTGTTGGTTCTCAATGTTTTGGCGTTGATTATTCAACTCATTTTGAGCACGTTGCACCTCACTTTGTTTCTGGTTGAGTTGCTGATCACGTTGTTGTACGCGTTGCTCCTGTTGATGAAGTTTCTGCTCGGCTTGACGCACCTGATTTTCGTGTTCGAGCTTGAGCGAAATGAACTTCTCTTTTGCCTCAATGATTTTGTTCTTCTTGATTACTTCGGCTTGTTCCTCCGCCTTGCGGAGAATGCCTGATGCATGGTAGCGGAAAATGAGGAAGCAAATACCTGCTCCTAAAAATAACGCTACTATTGCGACTATTACTGAAAGAGTATTCATAATTAATCTAACAATTTATTATTTTGTAATGTATTTAGTATCAATTGATTTAGTTCTTGTATTTTCTCCTCTATGGGTTGCAAGCGATGGGCATGCGCATCGGCCTGCAGATTGACTGCCATCTCCAGTGCGACAAACACCCATATTTGTTCCGCTGAATGGGTAGGCAACATCTTGCGATAATGGCGATAACGCTCATTGATTTGCTCTGCGGCATTGCGGTAGAGCACCTCTTTATCCGCCACCACATTCAGCGATATATGGTGCGCATCGAGTTGGAGGGTGATATGTTGTTTTCTTGCCTGTTCCATAATTTAGGCTTTCAGAGCCTCGATTGCTCTATCCACCTGAGCAATGAGATTAGAAAGTCGTTGTCTGACACGATCACGCTGCTCTGTATCGGTATTCTCCGCCAAGAGTGCATGAGCCGTTTCAAGGTGTTTGTAATCCGTTTGCAACTGCACAAGTTCTGCGTGTGTACGCAAAACCTCCTCGCGCTGACGCTCGTTTTCATTCTGCAACTCAGCCAGTTGCTTCTGCAAATCACGATACTGCTGAATCAATAGTTGCAGATTCGTTTCGAGCGTTGATAATGCTTTCACGGTAATGCCAATGATAGTGATTAGAAACTATATCCAACACCCAATCCAAGTGTTCCCTTGAATTGTACACGCTCAGCCATTACGCCATCGGCATCGGCAATCTTCACACCATTGTAGTATTTGAGCGAAGTAGAGAGCGTAACATTCAGGCATTTGAGGAATTGGTACGAGATAGCAGCATCCCAGTCCACATCGAAATTACCAAATCGTTGGTTATTATCTTGGTAACCAATATATTCCATACCTTCGTATGACTGATTGCCAAGACCTAAGTCAGCATAGTATTGTCCAGCAGCATCCTTATAAATCTTCGTTTTGTTCCAAGCGTATGGCGTATAAAGTCCCACAGAGGTGATAATCTTCAGATCCTTGTAGGTATAGTTGATGGCACCTTTGATAGAAAGACCCAACTCTGCACGCATGTTGCAGTCGTAACTCTTCACTACCATACCCGTTTGATCATTCACCTCGTATTTCCATACAGCGTATTTCTCCTTTAAGTCCTTTTCGAGTTCGGCTTGGTCTGTAGCATATTTCTCAGCCAACATATCGCTGACATACACAGTGCGCAGACGACCAGCAACAGGAGAGATATACACCGAGAAAATATCATTAGGTTTCCAGTCAATACCGACAGAAATATCCGTATAAGAAGGAGCCAAGAACTTAGAGATAATAGGGTCGTATGCCTCCGAAACGCCATATTTACGACCAGGGGCAAACTGGCTCTGGAATCCTGCGGAAGCAGTCAAATACCACGTCTTAGCCATCTCCCAACCGAACTTGGTGGTGAAGTTAATCTTGTCGCTTGACTTCTGGAATGGGTCAAACTCTTGGTCTATATACGAAAGTCCATATTCCAAATCAAGATTGGTTTCCCACGACATACTATTCTCTGCGTACAACAAACGCACCTTGCCAAAAGCAACTCCCGTAACATTGTTGTTACCACCTGCTGCCCAATTGACCAGTCCTGTAGCACTGGCATTCAAACCCAATACACCTGTACATTTCCATGCACTGGGCTCTTTTTCAGCCTCTTGTGCAAATATCGTAGCAGCAACTGCTACTGCAAATAAAGAGAGTAAATACTTTTTCATTCTTAATTTTTAATTCAAAATTCTTAATTCAATATTTAATATTGAGCAGCGTCATATACTTGGTCTGCTATTTCGCTGCCAACTAACTTTTCAATCAAACAGAAAGCAAAATCACTACTGAGTCCAGGACCTTTAGCAGTAATGACGTTCTTGGATTCAACGACCAATCCATCTACATAGCTTTCGCCCAGATACTCCTCAAAACCAGGATAGCAAGTGGCTTGCTTGCCCTCAAGGATACCCAATCTGCCTAACACGGATGGTGCCGCACAGATAGCAGCAATCAACTTGTCTTGCTCGTTGTGCTTCAGCAATAATTGGCACAAAGCCTCACACTCATGCAGTTTGGTAGCACCGCCTGGCAAAATCAACATTTCAGCATCCGCAAAATCTGCATTGGCAATCAGTGTATCTGCCTTCACAGGGATATTGTGTGCACCCATCACCATTTCTTGTCCAGTCACAGAAACAGTGGTCAATGCAATATTAGCACGACGCAAGAGATCTATCGTGGTGATAGCCTCTATTTCTTCAAAGCCATTGTCTAAAAAAATGTAGTTCATGATAAAAACATTTAGTTGAGTTTGAAATTATAAGTAATAGAACCTATTTGTTCTTTATCTCCTTCCGAAAATTTAGCCCTACGGGCAGCATCCAAAGCCAATTGGATAGTGTATTGGTCACTAATGGTTGTACCACCAGCTTGAGAAACTTTAATGACATTACCCGCTTTATCCACACGGATAGAAACGACCACTCTACCCTCTTCCTTAAAATCAGTAGATGGTTTGGGCATACTCTTCATGCTCCGTCCCTGCAAAGACCACATATTGCCATCCACCTGTCCGAAGCTCTTGCCCACAGGATTGCCCTTGCTGGTAGCAGCAGGTGTAGCCGTAGCATTCTCGGCATTCGCGCCCTCCGTAGAGCCCGCTTGTCCAAATAGGGCAGCCATAGCTTGGGCTTTCTTGATGGCTTCTTCCTCACGGGCTTTCTGCTCGGCAAGAGCCTTCTCACGCTCTATGCGCTCTGCTTCAATACGTGCCTGCTCCTCACGTTGTTTACGAAGCAGTTCTTGTTCCTCCGCTTCACGCTTAATGAGATCCTCGTTCTGCTGTGCAAGCGCCAAAGACTCCTCATCCTCTTGCACCATCAAATCATTATCAGAAGGTTGTAGAGGCGTAGGCATGGGAGCAGCAGGCTGCTGTTCTACTTGCGTAATAGGGTCAGGCATAGGCAATACATCGGGGGTACCACCACCCTCATCAGCATCGCCAAAGGTGATAATAATACCTTCATCCTCCAACTGTACGGGTGCCACCATCGTCAGTTTGAAAAGCAACAAGAACAACAGCAACAGCAGAACAATCGTTCCACCTGCTGCTATGATATGTGATTGATATTCTTTCACTTCTTCGTAGCCAAAACAATCTTCATCTTGTGCTCATTAGCAATATCCAGCACATTCACGACCTCGCGATAGGCAATATCTTGGTCCGCATGCAGAGCGATATACATAGCACTATCTTGCTGCTGAATCGTGCAGAGATATGCCTCCAAGTCCTCCGCCAAGATAGGCATAGGTTTCTGACGACCAAGGGCCACATAGTAGTTACCCAAGTTGTCAATACTTACTTTAGCCACCACCTGCTTGGTAGTGCTCTTGGCACGTGCCTGTGGCAAGTTAATCTTAATATCATTGGGCGAAGACATGGTACTCACCATCACAAAGAAGAGCAATAGCAAGAATATCAAGTCCGTCATGGATGACATGGCAAATGTTGCCTCCACTCTATTTCGTCTTTTTAGTGCCATACTTCAGTTGAAAGTTTATAGTTGAAAGTTTAAAGGCATGGGTTATACTGGCTCGTTGAGCAAGTCCATAAACTCCATCGTGCGCGACTCCAATTGGCGCACCACACGGTCAATACGCGATACCAAGAAATTGTATGCGAACATAGCCAAGATACCCACAATCAAACCACCAACCGTAGTCACCATGGCTTGGTACATACCCTCAGACAAGGTGGAAATCTCAATCACACCACTGGCGTTCTGCGCCATATTAAAGAAGGTCTGCACCATACCCAGCACCGTACCCAAGAAGCCAAGCATAGGCGCACCCGCAGCAATAGTAGCCATCAGCACCAGACCTTTCTCCAAAGTGCTAACCTCTAAGTTGCCCACATTCTCAATAGCCACTTGCACATCTTGCATAGGGCGACCAATACGCGAGATACCTTTCTCTATCATACGTGCAGAAGGTGTATCGGTGCGTTGGCAAAGTTTGACCGCAGAGTCAATCTTACCCTCCTTGATATAGTCGCGGATACGGTTCATAAAGGTCTTATCCTCCTTGGTAGCCTTGGTCAGCACCACCATACGTTCAATGAATAAATAAAGGGCAAACGCCAACATCAATGCCAACACAATCATAATCCACCCACCATACTGAGCCATCGTAAAGAGGTTGATTGATTCTTGCATTGGTTGTTCCATCGTTGCCAATGAGTCTTGTACAGCAGTCATGGCTGTATCCATGTTAGTTTGAATTTGAAAGAGCATATCTGTATTGTTTAATAGTTTCTTGTATTCCTAAATATAATGCGTCCGCAATGAGCGCATGTCCGATACTCACCTCATCCACCCATGGGAAGGCCGTCACAAAGGTGCGGAGGTTGCGTAGGTTGAGGTCGTGCCCCGCATTGAGTCCTAACCCTAAGTCGCGTGCCTTCTCTGCCGCAGCACGATACATGTTTATCGCAGTCTCTGGATCTTTGTCATATAGTTCAGCGTAAGGACCTGTATAGAGTTCTACCCTATCCGCTCCTGCTTTGGCAGCGTACTCCACCATCTCTGCATCAGCATCCACAAACACAGAAACACGGATACCCACATTCTTGAAACGCTGAATAATCGTAGTCAGTTTGGCAAAATGCGCCTTCGTATCCCAACCATGATTGCTCGTTAATTGGTCATGCGCATCAGGCACAAGGGTTACTTGGGTAGGCTTGACCTCCAACACCAAATCCATAAAAGCAGGTTCGGGGTTGCCTTCGATATTAAACTCCGTTGTTACAATCTCCTTCAGGGCACGAACATCTGCTCGGGTGATATGACGCTCATCGGGACGGGGGTGAACCGTAATTCCCTCTGCACCAAAGCTTTCGCAGTCTTTAGCAAACTGCTCCACATCAGGCAAGTTGCCACCGCGCGCGTTGCGCAATGTGGCTACCTTATTAATATTTACACTCAATCGGGTCATAATCGCTGCAAAGGTACAAAAAAAATTGCACATACGCAAGATGTGAACCAAAAAAGACAAAAAAAAGTACTCCTTAGCCCTCAATAAGGCAAAATGAAGGTTCACCATTCATTATGGTTCAAAGAACTGCTGCATTTCGTCGAAACGATTGACAGTATCCGAACCATATTTCCACAAGTGTAGACGGATTTTAGCCATCGGCTTTTCCTCGCCCAGTCGTGTTTTGGAATAGAACTTATCGGCGTAGCAGATCAAGCGTTCCTCAAGGGTGCGAGGAGTATAGTCTTGCATAGGAATGGGCAGTTGTTCGCGCATGATTTGTTCCATGGTGATACCTGTTCCTGTATGTCTTTCTGCTACGGCAGCATGCTTGGGCAGACCTTCTTGGCGGAGAATCTCTGCCCCTAAATAGCCATGTTCTATATAGGCATGCGTGCCAACACAGTGAATCTTAGGCGCATCGCAAAGTACCACGCCTACGTCGTGCAACATAGCTGCTTCTTCCACAAAAATAGGATCTACCTTACCCTGCTCCACCCACTCGGGATGTAAGCGCAGGATGGCCAATGCACGATCAGCCACCTGACGGGAGTGGGTCAGTAGAATATGCTGGAGTTCGATATTACCCGCACAATATTTGCTTATAATTGCTTCGTAATCTATCATTTGCCCCAATTCAGTTTTTCTTTGAGGGACTGCATAAAGGTCTGTCCACTGATACGAACGAGTTTGATGGTGCGTTGGGAACGCTCTATGTGCAAGTGTATATCTTGGTTCAGCACCTGACTTCGTCCATCCACACTGAGCAGGAAATTGCCATTGCGGCTGGAGATCTTGACATCTATCTTGCTATCATCCAGTACTACTAAAGGGCGAATATTGAGACTATGTGTTGCTACGGGTGAGAGGATGATGGCGTGCACATGTGGGTCCAAGAGAGGACCACCTACACTGAGGTTGTAGGCTGTGGAGCCCGTGGGTGTAGCCACAAGCAAGCCATCTGCCTTATAGTTATGCAGGTACTCACCATTGATAGCCACATCTACCGTGATCATACTGCTCAGCCCCGACTTGAGGATGGCTACCTCGTTAAGAGCGTATGGCGAAGCAATCTTACCGTCCTGTTGGCAGGTTACCTCCAACATGCGACGTTGCTCAATAGTATAGTTATTGCTTATGAGTTGATCAAGCACCGCTTCAATATTATCTGTATGTACTTCAGCCAGATACCCCAAGTGTCCACAATTGATACCTAAGATAGGTATATCCAGATGTCCAACTAAAGAAGCTGTAGTCAAAAAAGTGCCATCGCCACCCAAAGATAAGGCAAAATCAATGGTATTGCTCGTATGCGCCACATAGTCTTCCACCGAGGGGTATTCTCGAGCATAGGTCTCGTGACGTAACTCTTGCGACAAGACAATCTCTACATTGCGCTGCTGCAAGTAGTCAATGATGTGTTTCACCTCACGAACAATGTCGGAGCGTAGGGTATTTCCAAAAATAGCGATAGTCATATTTCTTTTTAATTTAGGCATCCGGTGTCCGGATTCCAGAATCCATCATTAGTTATTTACACGGATACCATTGAGCAGAGCCGCAGCGTCCATACGTTTCTTACCGGGGAGTTGCAGTTCAAGCAAATCAATATATCCATCGGCACAAGGTACAATGATATGTCCCTTCTGCTCAGGCATTTGCGTGATAGCCGCCCTATAGACTTTAGCCCCACGAAGTACATCGGACAAAGGATGGTTGGCAGGCATCTCACTAATCCATGCTGCTGGGTAGGGACTAAGACCACGAATATGGTTGCGTACCTGCTCCGCATTGCGCGAGAAGTCAATGGTACAAGTGTCCTTAAAGATTTTGGGTGCGGGGCGCAGCTCTATCGTTTCATCCTGCGCCGTCGTAGCGACAGGCACTCCCTGATTGTCCGCCTCGATGATAGCATCCACAGTGCGAGTTACCAGACCTGCGCCCATCATCATCAAATGGTCGTGAACGGAACCGACATTCTCGTCATCGGCAATAGCGATACGCTCTTGCAGAATGATATTGCCCGTATCAATCTCGTGTTGGAGCATGAAGGTGGTAGCACCCGTTTCGCGGTCGCCGTTCATAACAGCCCAGTTGATAGGCGCAGCACCACGATACTGTGGCAAGAGAGAGGCATGGAGATTAAACGTACCCAAACGAGGCATGCTCCACACCACCTCGGGTAACATACGAAATGCCACAACAATCTGCAAATCAGCATTGTAGGACTTAAGTTCCGCAAGGAAGTTCTCATCCTTCAAGCGTTCTGGTTGCATAATGGGAAGCCCCACAGAAAGGGCATATTGCTTCACGGCAGAGAACTGCAACTGGTGTCCGCGTCCAGCGGGCTTGTCGGGCATGGTGACAACAGCCACCACATTGTATCCTCCTTCCACTAACGCACGAAGGCTCTCGACTGCGAAGTCGGGAGTACCCATATATACTATTCTTATATCCTTTTTATTCATATACCCTTTCCTTTACATATTACACTCTACGCCTTACCTAAACGTATGCGAGAAGCCCACACTGATAAATTCCTTGAATTGTATTTTGGTCTTTCTGCCTTCTGGCAACTCTACAGTGCTGTCGTATCTCGGATATATCATCATTTTAGCAGAGAAATAGCGGTTAATGATGAAATCCACATCTACTTCCAATTCGGTCTCAACACGCTTGTAGTTGGTGAAGAAATAGAAATTAGTTTCTATAATAATCTCTCGCACAGGTCGCCACTTCCAATCAATACGCACCGAACTACCCAACTCGTTCAAACTGTTTTTTCCAGCCTCTATACCATACTCGGTAACATTGACCTTATCAGGGTCAGCATTCAGCGCATACACCATCTTGTATGTGGCAGGAGAGATATTGATATCCAGTCCCTTAATTGGTTTGCAATCAATACCAAGTCCCCACATGAATCGTATAGGCGTTAGGAAAGCCGAGGCTAACTCCGTGGTGTTCTTGCGCCAGTTATTCATCAGGTTGGTTCGGAACTCAACGTTCGTGGAGACATACCACATTTTGTGGAGTTGATAGCCAAACTTACTATTGATGCGGAAGACATCATCCGTTGTATTGATGATGCGCAGCGAGTCTCCACTGACAGTGCTGACACCCGCACGCCATTCACCCGTACTTTCCCACGATAGGTTATCCTGATTATAGGTTAGTTTTCCTTTCGCACTTGCCAACATAGCAAACGAATTAGCTGCACCCTGATACCAGTTTTCGGAAGCATAGTTCTGGGTGATTTGCAGGGAGAGGTTGAGTTCCTTTCGCCACGGCGAGTTCTGGTAGCGTATCGCACGCTCAATATCCATGCGGTCTTCCTCTAAGTCCTTGACGATAGCACGTTTGACATCTATATTCTCTAATACCATGGTTTTTAGACGATTGGTATCACTCACAGCCGTATAGAAATGTGCATGGTGGGTAGTGATATAGCGTCTGGCCTTGGCACGAATAGCAGGAATGGTATATTCGTCATACTTTGTTGTATCAGAGAGCAGAGGGAAAGTCGGTGGTATATACATGAGTTGCATACATAAGGGATGCGGATACTCGTCCCAGATTGTATCGTTGGCATGCAGCAACTGGCTCTGGCGTGCCACCAGTTCGAGGAGGAAGGCATCTTCGTCCAACGTGGCAGGTGCATTCAGGCTATCCAACAGCCCGCGTATCACGATAATGGTGTCTTGATGATCAATGGTCATTGCCACCGAGTCAGGGAGTTGCATAGGCACTGTGTCATGAGAAATGGTAAGCACCTGCGAACTATCCACACGATTTGTATCATTGGCGAGAGTATGCAACCAACGGATATCCATCACATCCTGCGCCCAGGTAGATAGAGCGATGCAAGTAAGGAGAAGCCATATGTAGGTTAGTCGTTTCACTTCGCTATCGGTCTTCTATACGCGCGTATAATAAGGTATATACCCCAAATGATGAATGGCAAGGATAGCCATTGTCCCATATTAAGCAGATGATTAGCCTCAAACAGTTCTTGGTCGTTCTTGATGAACTCCAACATAAAACGCGTAAAGAAGATTATCTCCAAGAACACGCCCAAAAGCAGTCCTTCGCGCTTGTATGCCTTGCCCTTCCAATACATCAGCCATGTTACCACAAAGGCAACAATGCAATAAAGCATCTCGTAGATTTGTGTAGGATGGCATGGCACTGTCTGTCCGTCACGCACGAAGATAAAGCCCCATGGCAGGTCGGTAGGCGTACCGTAAATCTCGGAGTTCATGAGATTGCCAAGGCGAATCAGTGTGGCAGTTACACATACACCCACCACAAGACGATCCATAATCCACAGGAGAGAGGTATGGAACTTAGGCTCTTTGGAGAACACCTTTTTATTGAGCAGCCATGCTGCCGTCAGCAGACCAATAGCGCCACCATGACTGGACAAACCGCCTTCCCAAATCTTGAGCAACTTGAATGGGTGTTCGATATAAGGGTTGCGATAGTTGATTGTCCAACCGAAGATTTGTACGGGTTCGGTAGAGATACCCATATACTGGCAATATGCCTTCATGCCTGGCAAAGTAACATCGTGCCACTCATAGAACCAACAGTGTCCTACGCGGGCACCGATAATCAAGCCTATGACCATCCACATGAAGAGCTTGTCCGTCCAATCGGCAGGGCAGTTCTCATTCTTGTATAGTTTAACCTGAATGAGATAGCATAGATAAATGCCTATCGCCCACAACAAGCCATACCAACGAATCCCCCCATTGCCGATATGAATTAGGATTGGGTCTATGTCCCAAACTATAGCTGATAACATAATTCTTAACTCAAAATTATGCTTCCATTTTGCCGTGGCATTGTTTATATTTCTTGCCCGAACCGCATGGACATGGGTCGTTTGGACGAGGTTTCTTCTCTACGCGGAGTGGCTCAGGGCGCTGCATCTCGCGTGTATCGCGGTTAGCCGCAGCAGCTTGACCACTGGCAGCAGCGGCACGAGCCACAGCATCTTTCTGAGTACGATAACGTGAGTAATCGTGGCGTTGTTGCGCATGCGCTTGGCGCACTTCTTGTGGGTCGCGGGTTGGAATCTGACCGCGCAGCAAGATGGCTATAGCTCGACGGTTGAAGCGATCAAGCATCTGCTTGAAGATATTGAACGACTCCAGTTTGTAGATGAGCAATGGGTCCTTCTGCTCGTAGCTTGCGTTCTGAACAGATTGCTTGAGTTCATCCAATTGGCGCAAATGCTCTTTCCACTCATCATCAATCACGAAGAGGAGCATGCGTTTCTCAAACTCGCGCACCACCTCGCGGCACTCGGTCTCGTATGCAGATTTCAGATTAACTGCCACGTTGTACGCACGTTTGCCATCGGAAATTGGGATTAAGATATTCTCATACATTGCACCGCGCTCCTCATACACCTTCTTAATGACAGGGTATGCTACCTTTTGCAAGGTCTCCATACGGCGTTTGAAGGTATCTAATGCCTCTTCTGCCAGTTTATCGGCTAAGACATTCTCGCGCGAAGAACGGAACTCCTCCTCGGTGAATGGCACCTCCATAGCAAAAACCTGCATGACATCCATCTGCAAGCCCTCGTAGTCCATCACATCGCGGGCATCTGCCACTACGGATGCAGCAGTGTCGTAAATCATATTGGTAATGTCCACACCAATACGCTCACCCATGAGAGCGTGGTGGCGTTTAGCGTAGATGACATTGCGCTGTTGGTTCATTACATCATCGTACTCGATGAGGCGTTTACGGATACCAAAGTTATTCTCCTCTACCTTCTTCTGTGCGCGCTCGATGGAGTCGGAAATCATCTTATGCTCGATCATCTCGCCCTCTTGGAAGCCCATCTTATCCATCAAGCCTGCCAATCGGTCGGAACCGAACATACGCATCAGGTCGTCCTCCATACTCACGAAGAACACACTGCTACCTGGATCGCCTTGACGTCCTGCACGACCACGCAACTGACGGTCCACACGGCGACTCTCGTGGCGCTCGGTACCAAGGATAGCCAAACCGCCAGCCTCTTTCACTTCAGGCGTAAGTTTAATATCCGTACCACGACCCGCCATATTCGTAGCGATAGTTACCATGCCCTTGCGACCTGCCTCGGCTACGATGTCCGCCTCGCGTTGGTGCAACTTGGCATTCAATACGTTGTGCGAGATTTTGCGCAGGTTCAACATTCGACTCAGCAACTCACTGATTTCCACGGATGTCGTACCAACCAGCACTGGGCGACCTGCTTTAACCAACTCCGTAATCTCATCAATCACGGCGTTGTATTTCTCGCGCTTGGTGCGATAGATACGGTCATTCATATCTTCGCGAGCGATAGGGCGATTGGTAGGAATAACCACCACATCCAGTTTATAGATATTCCAGAACTCGCCTGCCTCTGTTTCCGCAGTACCCGTCATACCCGAGAGTTTGTTGTACATACGGAAGTAGTTTTGCAAGGTGATGGTAGCAAAGGTCTGTGTGGCTGCTTCCACTTTCACATTCTCTTTGGCCTCTACCGCTTGGTGCAAACCATCCGACCAACGGCGACCTTCCATCACACGACCCGTCTGCTCATCTACGATTTTGACTTGGTTATCATCGATGATATAGTCCACATCTTTCTCGAAGAGGGTATATGCTTTCAGCAGTTGGTGTACGGTGTGTACGCGTTCGGATTTCACGCTATAGTTAGCCAAAATCTCATCTTTCTTTTGGCGTTTCTCCTCATCGCTGAGCCCTGCTTTCTCTATCTCTGCCACCTCGCTACCTACGTCAGGAAGCACAAAGAACTGTGTATCTTCCATATTACCCGTCAGCGTATCAATACCTTTGTCGGTGAGTTCGATGGTCTTGTGCTTCTCATCAATCACGAAGTAGAGCTCATCGGTAGCCACGTGCATATGTTTCTCATTCTCTTGCATATAGTACTCTTCGGTCTTCTGCAAGCGCACTTTCACACCCGGTTCGCTAAGGTACTTGATGAGTGCTTTGCTCTTAGGCATACCCTTGAATGCACGGAAGAGTGCCAATTCGCCTGCCTCGCGCTCTTTCTCATCGGCACTCTGCATCTTGGCTTTGGCTTCGGTGAGAAGTTTGGTGGTCAGGGTGTTTTGTGTGCGAACAAGTAGTTCTACGCGGTGCTTATACTCATCATACATTTGATCTTCGCCTTTTGGCACAGGACCGCTGATAATCAGTGGAGTACGCGCATCGTCAATCAATACAGAGTCCACCTCATCCACGATAGCGTAGTTATGACCACGTTGCACGAGATCCATTGGGCTGGTAGCCATATTGTCGCGCAGGTAGTCAAAACCGAACTCATTATTGGTACCAAATGTAATATCGCATGCGTATGCACGACGGCGTTCATCGGAGTTAGGTTTGTGCTTGTCGATACAATCCACAGTCAAACCATGGAACATATAGAGAGGACCCATCCACTCGGAGTCACGTTTGGCGAGGTAGTCGTTGACGGTTACCACGTGTACACCTTCGTGGGTCAAAGCATTGAGGAAAACAGGCAGCGTAGCCACAAGGGTTTTACCCTCACCCGTAGCCATCTCGGCAATCTTGCCTTCGTGAAGAACCACACCACCTATGAGCTGCACATCATAGTGCACCATATCCCATACGTGTTCGTTGCCACCTGCGGTCCATTTGTTAAAGTAAATGGCTTTGTCGCCGTCTATCTCCACAAAGTCGAAACGGCTATCGGCAGCCAAGTCGCGGTCCATCTGTATCGCTGTTACCTCTATTTCCTCATTCTGAGCAAAGCGGCGAGCGGTACTCTTGACAATGGCGAACACCTCAGGAAGAATCTCACGAAGCACGTCCTCGTAGGTGGACTTAATGTCTTTTTCAATATGGTCTATTTCGTTGTAAACTTTCTCACGTTTGTCTATTTCGAGATCTTCGATATTGGCTTTTAGTTCGGCGATGCGAGCTTTCTTATCTGCCACGCGCTCCTGGATACGCGACATGAGCGCAGCACTGCGAGCGCGGAGAGCATCGTTGCTGAGCGCATCTATCTCCTCATAGACTACTTTGATTTTCTCTACATACGGCATAATTTCGCGCATATCTTTCTGCGATTTGTTGCCGAATAACTTAGTAATAAATTCTACTAAACCCATATTTATTTACAATTTGACGATTTACTATTTACTATTTGTTTTCCCATCGGATTGGGATTTCAATTTGTTGCAAATGGAGCATTCCACTCCAAATTAGCGCGCAAAGGTACAAAAAAATATGCACATACACAAGTGTTTTGAGCGAAAATTTATTTTCAAGCAAAAAAACACTTGTGTATGGGCTGCGTAGGGTGGCAGTAGCTTCGGGGGAATGTGTAAGGGCAATCTTTGAACGATAGTGAAATAAGAATGCCCATACACAGGCGGCGTCCGAAGGTACAACATTGCCACTCTACGCGAGGGCGTAGCCCGCAATGAGCTGCAACGCGCGGACGTGTCCCATTAAAAGTTATTTCTTTCGGAAATCGTGTTTTTTTGACCACATTTCCGAATGTTATAAACAACTTTTACTGCTATTTATTTCGGAAATATCACTTTTTTGACTACATTTCCGAAGAAAATGTTGTGTATATCAAAAAAAAGTATTACCTTTGCAGCGCAACTAAAAAAACAGATATTGATATGTTAATCGGAAGAATAGAAGAAGCTGCACGTTTGAAAGCATTATTGCAATCAAGCAAATCTGAGTTTATTGCTCTTTATGGTCGCCGTCGTGTGGGTAAGACCTATCTTGTGCGCGAAACCTTTAATTATCAGTTTGCGTTTCAGCACACGGGGTTATATGGTGCCTCAATGAGTGACCAACTGCGCGAGTTCCAAACATCCTTGCGCATGTATGGTCACAAGTCACAGGCAACCCCTAAATCTTGGTACGAGGCATTTGCGCAGTTGCAAGAGCTATTGGCAAACCTATCCTCCGAAAAGAAAGTCATCTTTATTGATGAGTTGCCATGGATGGATACCAGCAAAAGTGGTTTCATCAGTGCATTAGAACATTTTTGGAACGCGTGGGCATCTGCTCGAAGAGACATCATATTGATTGTTTGTGGTAGTGCGACATCGTGGATTATGGACAAAGTGATTCTCAACCACGGTGGACTACACAATCGACTGACGGGCAGGATATTGCTACAGCCATTCACTTTGCGCGAATGTGAATTATTTGCACAAGCACAGGGCTTGGTTCTTAGCAGAAAAGATCTGGTAGAGGCATATATGATTATGGGTGGCATCCCTTATTATTGGACATTTCTACAGAGGGGTTTGTCATTGGCTCAAAACATAGACAGACTCTTTTTCCAATCTTCTGGAGAGTTGTACTTAGAGTTTCAGGCGCTATATGCATCATTATTCAAGAATGCCACATTACATATCTCCATTGTAGAAGCATTGGGCAAACGCAAAGCAGGACTACTGCGCCAAGAGATTTTGGATATTGCTCAGTTACGCGATAGTGGTGTATTTAGCAAGGCACTCAACGAATTAGAGTATTGCGGTTTTATTCGCAAATACTACGCATACGATAAAAAAAGGAAAGATGCTATCTATCAACTAATTGACAATTACACCTTGTTTTACTATCAATATATTCGCGCCAACGAACATAATGATGAGCATTTCTGGTCTTCTTCATTGTCCAGTGTTCACCATCGTGCATGGGCAGGCATTGCATTTGAGAGAGTGTGTATGCAGCATATTATACAGATAAAAAAGGCTTTAGGCATTGAAGGTGTCTTGACTAATGTATATTCGTGGCAGACCAAAGCCACGGATGATTATCCTGGTGCTCAAATAGATTTGCTACTTGACCGTCAAGATGGCATTGTTAATATATGTGAAGCTAAATTCTCCGCTATGCCATACTGTATGTCGCAGGAAGATGAGAATTATCTTCATCGTCGTCAATCGGTGTTTGTTCATCACACCAAGACCACTAAAGCAGTTCACCCTATCCTACTGACCACCTACTCTCCTATTGAGAATATATATTTGCGCAGTGTACAAAAGGTGATAACCATGGAGGAGTTGTTTGTGTAGAAGGTCCTCATTTTCTCTGTTATCTAACTCGCTCAGCGAGCCAATCGCCTATTGCCTATCGCCAATAACCAATAGATGTTAATTTATAAATAGGCAAGATCTATCATACCCTCATCATACCCGACAAAAAACATCTATGGCACTTATAAAACCTATTCCCCACATTGCCTCCATTAAGGGTTGCAAGAAAAATCGCAGAAACTTATCTTTTCTGCGATTTTTCTCTATTCTCTAACTCGCTCAGCGAGCCATAAACTATAGCCAATTGCCAATAACCAATCCCCCCAGTTAAGCCCCTCCTTTCAGGGAGGGGTTTGGGGTAGGTCCTTAATGCAGTATCTTGTGTACTTCGTTTTCGCCAGTGATGATATATACACCTGTGGTTGGGAGTGCGACATCTACTGCGGTTTGTACCATACCGCTGTAGAGGACTGCTCCTGTGGATGAGAGTACACGTACATGTTGTGGCTCTGCCACAGCGATGTTGATACCCTCCACTGTCGAAGTAATAAAGAGGTCATTACCAGCACCTACGGTTGGAATATTACCACCTTGGTTTACATCGGTAGAGGTATTCTCTTTATCGTAAATAATCTCACCAGTGCGTTTAACACCACGGGCTGGCATTCCTTGAGCATTCGTTGGCACATCGCCATAGAGGAATGCGGTAGTAGGCATGATGGTTGTCTTAGTATCATTTGGCGTGAAACCTTCTGAGTTCAACGCAGGATAACCATTGTCGTACACAAATACCGATTCTTTCTCTGTTTGCAATTGCGCAAATGTACTATTACCCGTCACGATAGCTTTCGCAGAACCTGGCTTGGTAGCAAAGATATTACCTGCGATAGTATCGTTCAAGAAATCACGACCATTGATAGTTTGTGGCTGTTTAGTACTCTCAAAGATGAGGAACTTACCAGACCAATAATCCCATTCCTCACGGCTTACCAAATCGCCACAACCTGTACAATATGGGAAGTGCATTGAATATGTTTGACCCTTATGGAGAAGAATACCGTCTGTTGTATCAGCAGGAGCAAGTGTTCTCCATTGCGTAGTAAAGGCATATTCTGTATTGCCATATACATCTGTTGTTTGATTCAACGACCAATCTCCGCTGTTGTGATTGAGGTAGAAGTTTGCATCACGCCAGTTGCCTTTGTTCGTTGCAGGATCTACAATATAAGGTATCAACTTCTTTTTGCCACGCTTGGTATAGTTAGCATTGTCGTCTTCCCCATCTTGGTTTTTTGCCCATTTGATATACGACTTATAGATACCCTCAAAATCATCTGTCGTACCGATAGCCATAGCCACGGCAAAGAACGCAGCAAAGTCCGCATTGTGGCGTGCTTGCTCTAATAATATTTGCGAGCGTCCACCTTCCATAGACGAAAGTGCCTCTTCATCGTAAGTCTCTACTACATAGATATTCTCCACATCGAATGGAGCGGTAAAGGTTTGCCAAATATCCGCAAGTGTATTGGTCACATAATATACCCTATCTGTGATAGTATAGGTTGTATCACTGGTTA
Source organism: Paludibacteraceae bacterium (assembly GCA_045579505.1). GTDB lineage: Bacteria > Bacteroidota > Bacteroidia > Bacteroidales > Paludibacteraceae > Colicola. The sequence continues at coordinate 13,101 of JAZNMH010000011.1, read as the reverse complement.
CTTGGTATTGCAACGAGTCTCCGACTTGCATAGGAGCAATAGTAGTATAGTCTTGACCTTCGAAATAATCTTTTGCTACGGAAGGCACTGCTACAGGTGCTTGATAGAGGAAGTTACCTGCACTATCCTTTCTATTAATCACATCATGGATATTCTTGTCTATTTGGCAGTAGAGGAAGTATTTAATCTCTTCGTTTGGCTCTACAGGTGTATCACCACCTACACCACCTTCTACAACACCAGCCAAACCAGCCCGAATTTCGGTCATACAAGCCTTCCATGTAGAAAGGAACTTATCCTGCTCAGCTTCTACGCCGCCAAATCCATCGGGTATCCAGAAGTAGAGGTTGCCAACTGTATCTGGTGTAATAGAATGTAGTCCGTATGTATAGCCTCGAGAATTATGATATTCTGGCAATTTAGCCACACTGCCTGGGAAGTTAATCTGCGTTACCAACTTAGTAACAGGGTCAAGGGTGTAGCCATCTGCTGCGGTATATACATACTGACCCAAGAAACTACCATTCTCCTTATCTTTTGGTGCACCACCCTTGGATGTTACATGCTGGCAAGCACGGATACGGCAGTGCGAACCACCTTGCACATAGGTATTTTTAGGTGTACGCAAGCAGGAGGTTTGGTATTCATATATTGGTTTTGCCGCAGTACCAACATTTTTCTTTATTTCAGAGCCATCTGGGAGTGTATCAATTAGGTAGTATTGTTTATAACCCTCTTTCACCCACATTGGTTCTACAGTGACAGTACCATCGTTGAAGTAAACCGTACCGCCCACAGAGTCAGTACCAATACCAAATGACAATTGAATACCTGCATCATCACCGCCATAATATCCAGAACGGTGAGAGATGGCAAGTGTGGTTTTGTAGTTAGAGGACACGATTTGTGCATTTTGCAACTCTACTCGACCACCATTGAAGTTCACAATCGTATGTGGGTTACCCATATCAACAGAAGGAGCGTTATTGCTTTGCTTCTTAAGTCCGAGATAGCCATTGGTGCGCTTCGTTACGATGATTGAGTCATTTGCATCTACGGCAGTAGGCCAGCAGTCATCGAAATTGAGCGTTGTCTTGGTTTGTCGCACATGTTTGTCCGTCTGCATGTGGATGGAAATAGGTGCAGAGATTTGGTATGCTCTCATGGCGTCAGAACCTCCCACTACAAGTGCAAAGAAGCAGCCATAGTTACTCTTGAGCAAGTTGTGTCCGACAGTATGCACATTCACCTCGAAAGGTGTATAATTATTCAATAGCTGTTGCGCATCTGTATTTTCGAACACCAACACACCGCCTGAACCGCGTGCATACTTCTCGGAGAAGGTACGACCACCTTCTTTATCACCATAGAAGCCGTTACCTTTTTCGGTTTTGTTGCGGCTAAAGACATGGAAGTCTTCGAGATAGACATCCAGTTTTGCGCCATGTTTACCACGGAAAAGGAATACACCTTCTTGGTTCTTTTGATAACCCGTGGTAGCGTATGGACAGAAACCTGTCATATATACACGCATCGAACCATCTACTGGTATATATACCGTACCGAGTGAATCGGTAGTAATAATACCTTCCACCGTATCTTTCAGAGCCACATTGGCGTTATCCACCTTACCAGCGAACTGATAGCCCACATATTTGCCATTGGAATCGGCAGCACGCTTGTATATATAGAAAGGTGTCACAGCATTGGAGCCCTCATTTGTAGCTGCATTTGCACTACCTTTACCCGGAGGGGTAATGTTGGTACCAGTAGCTGGAGTGGTCTCACCATAGATAAAGAGGTAATCGAAGATAGCAGTACCGTCAGCCACGAAGGCATTAGTAAGATTAACCTGATGGTGTGGATAATCCGTGTATTTAGCTCCGTGATAGGTACAACTATCAGGAATACCTGTGAATACACCTGTCTTGGTTGCATTATCCAGTGTCAGCATACCTTTGGTACCCAAAAGTGGTACAATTGCCATAACGGAATCATTGTCCGCGTTGTAGATAGTGAGGGTAGCATCATCAATAGTATTATTTGCTTGCCAAGCCACACCCAGCATGACATCACCCACCTTGTTCGTACCCAAAGCATGAGGATATGCTGTATCTGTAGCAGTAAACGCATTGACTTGTTGGCTTAGGTCGGTCTCATCGTAGAGAATCTTGAAGTTGTCTGGATCATTTGACACCACACGAATTTCTTGAAGGTTAATAGCCGTCAGGGTAAGCAGACCCATCTTGGTTTGGTCGCTATCATCGGTAAAGAACATTCTCTCAGGCTCAACAATCAAGTGTGGAGTACCCTCGATTTTCACATTTGTTACCAATACGCGAGCTAAGTTTTGGGTTCTATAGGAAAGACGCACATAGCGTGTGTTGTAATCCAATGCTTGGCGAATACCCTTACCCTCGTTGATGGTAGTCTTGAGTGAATCTACCGCAGGTTTCCAACCCAATCCGTCTTCACTTTCTTGGATCATCCACTCTGAACGATTCGCATTGATTGAAGTATGGAATTGGATATAATCCGCAGCACCTTCGAATGCGAATACTACCGAACGACGCGCATTGATGTCATCAGGGTTTTCGAAAGCGATTGCACGGTTGTTAGCATTCCATGTTACATTGATAGTAGAGTCAGCCCAAGTGTCGGTAGAAGATGCAGTAGTCAAGAAGTGGTAACGATCCAGCGTATCCTTTGCCAAATCAACAGGTAATCCTTGACGGAACTCAAACGGATAAACATGAACGCGTGCGATAGCAATTTCATATCCGCTTTCTGTTATAGTAGCAGTTAAATCAACTATTTCATCAGCATCTCCATGATTTGTGATTGTAACTTCTTGAGTCGTATATGCACCCGTTTTAGCGGGTATTGTTGTAACATCCAACAACATGGTATTACTGCTGAGAGAAAGTTGCACCTCACGATCCATTGTAGAGTAGAAGGTAACTTTTTGTGTAGTAGGCACTACATTGCCTTGCGCATCTTTAGCTACTGGCATATATAATTTAGCAACATTAGCCTTCACCGAACCTATACCGACATCTTGTCCCCCAATATTCAAATCTAATGCAGTCACACAGACATTGGTCAATTGACCTGCAGCTCCCTCACCCGCAGCATAGGTGAAACGAACTTGCTTGGTATTTGGACTGAGCGACAATTCGTATTGCTCTTGTGCCGTCAGCGTATTCCAAGGCATGATAGTGCGCCAATACTCACCATTGAATTCCTCCACACGCCATGCTTTTTCTGTAACGGTAGGAGTAAAGCGCAACATATCTGGTACACCCGACATTTCGATTACCCATGCAGAAGTTTCGTTAACAGTGGAAGCAAAGGTGATTGTACCACTATTATAGGTAACAGCCTTTGTTGCCAAAGCGACAGTCACCTCGTTGTATGTACGCTCGTTGTCCACACAATAAGGCACGATACGAGGGTCTGCGTAAATGGTAGATGTAAAGGTTTTGGTGAGATGACCTTGCGTAAATGTAAAGTCAACTGTATATGTTTGCGTAGCATCTGCAGGTGTTGCAATCTTAGCCACATAGCCATTAGTTGGGTCAGAAGTGAGCGATTGAATCAGATTATTAGGATCTGATTTTACCGTTAAGGTCCATGGATCCGCACTCTGTGTAATGACTGGTTTGGTGGTTGTAGTAGAATTAAAATACAATGTACCCCAGTTCCATGCTACAGAAGGCAACACGGTTAACTTCATCGTTAGTGTCGTACCATTCATAGCCTCATCCTCTTCTTGTGTAGCTACAATAGTGATAAGTTGTGGTTCGTCCACTCCTGCTACCTCATGCGCGGTTAAACGATAGTTGCCATTATAAGACTCTATCGTTACCAAATCATTGGTTGCTACTCCGTTATAGGTAAAGGTAACTGGCTTGCTATTACCCATTGTAGAGAAAATAGCATCAATTACTTCTCCTTGGATAATAGAATCGCCAGCAGCCGTAGCCAAGTATGGTTGTAAAGCCAATGTACTCAATGATTTCTGCGCATTACCTGTGAGCGTAATGGTGATCGTGCTATCTACCTGTTGTGGTGTAGCATCGGTATAAGAGGCAGTCAGTTGGAGGGTTGCTGTTTGCGTACCTGCGGCAGTTGGTGTGTATGTCAGTGTGGCATTGGTGAGCAATGCAGCATCAGCACCATATTCAAATGCAAACGGAGCAGCGACCTCTTTCTTCCAACCATTAGCAGGCAAAGTTTGTGCTACATTGTTGGTCGCAGGCGTGAGAATTACCTTCGCTGTAGTAGGCATATTCACATATCCCGCCATCGTGTAGGACTTGGTGTAGTCATCAATCTTCACGGTGTCGCCCGCTTGACTAACAATAGCCACGCTGAAAGCAGGTTTGTAGTCCTCGGTTGCTTTCAAAGCAACAGGAACCGTTTTGGTTTGCGCACCCTTTAATGGGTCGTTGTAGTTGATTGTTACTTGGATAGTACCCGTATTCGGATTAGCCACATTGTGCTTGCCTGTATGGGTATATTTTACAGGGATAATGAGATTATCTCCCTCGCGCTTGTATGGTTTTCCTTCATAATTGCCGACTAACGCAAATTGTGTTCCAGAAAGTTGCACAGAGAAACTTTGAATGTCCACACCATGCTCCATGATTTCTGCTACCACATTTTGTGTAGAATCCTTTGGCAAAGTAAGATAGAACACATTACCGTTAGGATTACGCAAGTCAGCATTTGGCACCTCCCATCTGCCTTCGCTATACATATAGGTTTCGCCTTGCTTAGCATCCGTACCACCCGAACGCGAACCATCTGCGTTGCGCAACCATGCGTTGCAAACAGGTATGTTTGTAACATAAGTTGGGCTCGTACCTGTTTGATCTATTTGATTGGTTGTCGTATCAGTACCAATGCTATTAAAATTCATCACACCACCTCCATTAGATGTAATGTTGGCACCAAAGTCACGAGTTAATGCATCTTTACTGGTATCCGTAAGCCCTTGGATGTCACTACTGTAGGTGGTAGTATAAAGTGCACCTTTACCATCCATAGTAAGCGTACCATCAATAATTAATATTGCATCCTCTAAACCTTCTGGATAACGCACAGCTTCCGATGTACGAATAGCAACTTCTTTATTATTAATTTTCACAAATGGTGCTTTACCATGATAGGCTGTATAAGTAATCGGCATAAGAGGATGACTGCCAGAGCCATAATATCCACCTGAATTTATAGGTTTGCCAGTAGCATCAAGAGTTGGTGTAGTAAAATTAGGTCTAACATTCAACTCACTATCATATACATATAATTCATTTAGAATATTCAAATTTGCATCCTCTGTCACATTCATTGTCGATCCTGCCATAAACGCAAGTTTGTAAGGGCAATCCATAGTGACATTGTCAATCAATACATCTATATTATTATTAATTGGAAGCACATAATTTCGAGAATCTAACGTAGCATCAACGCCCATAACCTTTACTTCCAAATACATATAACTAATCTCCGTCTTCGTATTCTCACCTAAACCTATAATATTGATTTTCAATCGATCGGTTGCTCCATCATAATACTTTTGCATTATCGTACTATCTCCCAAAGCAAATAATCCCATGTCTTCACCTGTAGTACTTTTAGTAACAAAAGGGGAGGTTATGGGGAATGGAGAACTAACATCCACACCCGTCGTTAAGTATTCCATAGCACCTGCTTCCAGTTGCAACATCGTCTCGATACTCTGCACATAATATTGACCTGCAGGAAATACCTCATATTTATTGTCTATAAGAGTTTTACTTTTATTAAACACAAAGTTTGTAATACTTCCACCAGCCATACCACTACCACCACGCCAGTCGGTCAACTGGAATGCTTCATACACATTTGAGCCATTTTTAGCAGTTACTTTTGACTGCATAGGGTCGCCTGTGATGTATCCTAATACATGCAATATACCACCTGCATTGACTTGGATATGACTACCATTCGCCATGTGAATTTGTCCATAACCCGTAGGACGACCCGTCTTACCCATTGAGGCTGAGAGACACGAATAAACAGATATATTTCCATTCACCTGTATAGTGGTTCCAGACTCTACGGTCAATTTACACACACATACTGGGGTTGGAGCAAGTTCTAAAAAGTCAGACGCAGTAGTTTTACCCAACAGTGATACATAACCTATTTGCTTTACTATATTGCTCGTACTTGCAGTACCTGTAAGATTTGATTTGTCTAAGCCTGGTACCAATAAGGTATATCCAGCAGGAATAGTATATGTACCAGAAGCAGGTTTAGGAAGTACCCATTCATATTTATATGCCGTAGGACGAGTTATTGTTGAAGCATTGCCATTTTCATCTGTTTTGATAGTCATCGTACCTGGTTGATACACTGCTACCACTGTTTTCCCCAGTTCTGCTGCTTTCTCCAATGCACGGTCAAGAGTGCTATAATGGATAGAAGTGTCTGAACCTAAAATGATAAATTGAGCATAGTTGGTAGGCACGAACTCAGGTTCTATCGTGGTATTTTCGATGATATTTCCCGATTGCGCATTGCCGTCTTGCTCATCGTCATATATATAGTAAGGTGTACCCTTTTCTGGTGTCAGTTTGAAGCGATTGAAGCGATAGCCCGAAACGGGTGTTATCTCCGAGAAGGATAGAATAAAGTTGGTTGGATCCGTAATTGTCAGAGGCTCGGCGTTCGTAGTCTCTTCAATTACTTGCGTATAGGCATCGCCCTGCGACACTCGGTAGGTACCAAGAGCCGACCCCTTGAATGTTACCTTTTGGTTTTCAACAAAGTTTACCACCACCTGCGCAGTTGCATCGTTATTGTTTCTCAATGTAAGTGTGACTTCATCTCCACTGACCGCAGCATCCGTAGAATTCACGGTCAATATCCATGTCTTTTCATCAACTTTTGCAACCGTACATGTAAATTTAGCTGCCAATTCAGCCGACAGCGCATCTACAGTCAATGAAGTGGTGTTATAAACGGTAATATTTGTGCTTGCCGTTCCCGTAGCGGCATTGATGGTTAAGTTGGTACTGTTTGGAGTAATTTGCTTGACAAAATAAGCCACGAAGGCAGTAGTTTTAGTATTGTCTTCTGCACCTGATATCGTTTGAGCCATCTCCTGCCCTGTAGCTGTAATCACAGTAGTACCATCCTTTTTCCACTCTTTCACACAATAGTCAGGGTTTGTAGCGATTGCACCAATCGTTATGGAAAAGTTGGACTCGTCTGTTTGTTGCATTTGTTCTGTTTCTGCAGTTGCTGCTGCGGTTGCATTAGTTGGAAAGTGATTGCCATCTTTGTCAATGACATAGACTAATCCCATACCTGTTGACTCACCAGCCACCGCTACAGTTGCTTTGGCGTAATAGGTTTTGGACCCACCACCTCCAGCATAGACTGCCGAAATGGTCAATAACAGACTCAATACAAGCATCAATCGCTTGGTTGGAGCGAAGATTGCTTTAATCATTTGAGAAAACATTTTTTTCATATCATTCTGTTTTTTAGTTAATATTCTTTTGGGGCGGCTGAGCCGCATTTTGGTGTATAGTGTAGAGTGTAAGGTGTAAAGGCACGAGACCTAACATTGGCACTCTAATCTTTCTATGTTAATAATTTTATTAAGTATATATTGTTTAATCACTATTATTACCCATGCTACGACCATTAGGATATGGCTCCAATCTACTAAGACATGTCCCCATAGCGTAACAGCTGACATAGCGATACACCATACTGCTAATATTCCTGCGTATGGTAATGCCCAATACTTGCGCCAATACCAAAAGATTGCAGGCAATGGGTTGAAAGGAATTATTAGCCAGTTCCAATCGGTACAGCAGAGATCGGAGAAGCAAATTAAGTAGGTCATAAAGCAACCTAAAATTGTCTGCCCTGCTAACATTAGCCAATCGAAATAGGGGCGTTTCCACAAGAGGTTAGCAATGGATAACACAAGCAACAAGATAGCCAATACCATTGGGGTAAACCATGTATCGCTTGTTTGTGGTTCGCCTGCTACTAATACCATTGGCTCGCTTGCCAACAATGGTTTGCCATTTACCTTGGCTTGCTGCCAAGCGTGGACTAAGTCAGTAGGAATTATCAATTGTTTATCACCCACGAGTGGTTCATCTGCTTCATTACCCACAATAAACAAGGCGAAGAACTGTACCCATAATGCCCTTTGCGAATGTTTAATACATAACTCACGCGCTGTTGGCGAGTTTTTGTACAACGATCTATCATACACTATCACTGTTTCGCCTAATGCCTCCTTGACAAACTCCATTGCTGTTGTTGCACAACCGCGGTGGTAGTAATCGTAAGGAAGACAGGCACCTTCAGCGACATGCTCATCCAACACGCGCCATAGTTCGCGCTTGACCTCTATAGGGAGGTTGAGCGTATATTCATATACACCACGACCTTCACCTCTATAAAAATCACAATACTCATCCACTGGAATAGCAAACAAGCCCATCATCAGTTTGCCCGCAAGGAAGTTCAATACCCTATTTTTAACACCTTCGCTCTCGTACGAGAAACAGTAGTCCATGCCGAAGGCAGGACATTGTAGGCGTATGCATGCATGCCCAAGGACAGTATACATCACCGTGCCAGGATCTGCCACCAAAAGCGAAGCAATGACAAAATCCTCCGCCGTGCGATCCACGTTATCGTGGAAGACCGTATCCACATACTGCCCCTCAGCATCCACAATCTGTGCGGATACGGAGAAAGTGCCTGCGAGGAGGAGCAGGAGAATTACTAATAATATGTTCAATCGTTTTTTCAAAACGCTTTTTTAGGTTAAAGGTTAGAGGCGAGAGGTTAAAGGCAAGGAGCTTTTATCGCTTCGCTCTAAACTATTTTTTATGTTGTCGCCAAAGGGCGGGGGTGTTGCTATAGTTGTTATAGTTGCGCTAGCCGGACTAGTAGTACTAGGGGGGCGCGGGGTTTTCTCGCGGATGGAACCGCGAGAGCTAAACTGCTGCGGGAACACGCGGGACAGTCGCGAATGCGCGGGGCGCTCATTCTCCCTCTGCGATTACCCGAATGACATTCGGGGTAATGGACATAGAGAGGAGAGCGATCCCATACCTATCCTATGCTTATCTCATGCTTATCTCTTTATCAGATTCCGATGAGGTCTCGATGAGGTCACGATGAGGTCTCGATGGAGATAAGGGGTACATAGGGGGCAAGTCATAAGCACATTATATGATTACAAAGAGCACTTTTGCGGCGGAGCCGCTGTTTTAGGTTAAAGGTTAGAGTGTTGCTTTGGGCAATTGGCTATAGGTAATTGGCTATAGGCAATGGCTTCATCGCTAACGCTCAAATTTTATGTTGTCGCCCGGGGGCGGTATCAAAATAGAATAAAAATAGAAATAGAGCCATATGCCCTATTTCATTTATGATAGCAGGAGTAGTAGTAATCACTAACTCTGCTTGTATCTCACGAGATGTGTACTTCTATGGTTTGAGACAGCCTATCGGCACCACTAACGTACCATCTTGCATCTGAAACGCCTTTTCACCAACCGCAGTCAACACCATGCGAAAAGCAGGTTTACCCACTTTATCTGTATCAATTTTAGATGCCAATCGCTGTAACTGCTGAGCTGCCATATTCACATTATCTTGACCACCTAATTTGATTTCTATCAAAGCATATCTGCCATTGCGTAACTCCATCACCACATCGCATTCCAACTCATCCTTATCACGGTAGTGATATACTTTGGCATCTAACGCATCCGCATATACTCGTAAGTCACGAATAGCCATCGCTTCGAATAGAAAACCAAAAGTATTCAAATCGCTAATCAAATCCTTTGGGCTAATACCCATAGCAGCCACTGCGATACTGGGATCGACAAAATAGCGAGTTGGCGAAGTTCGAATAACGGTCTTGGAACGAAGATTAGTACTCCATGCAGGCATATCTTCAACAATGAATATCTTACGCAATGCCTCTATATACGAAGCTACGGTATTTTCTGCCAAAGTATTATCATCATTCGAAAGCATATCTTGGCGAATAACACCAATAGAAGTTTGCGTTCCTTGCAAACGCGCCAATGAGCGAAGCAACATACGACTACGATTTTGATTACGAAGAGTATTATCCACACGCACAAAATCAGTTTTTATCACAGCATCATAATAGTCACTCGCTACACGCAAAGCTGCTCTTGCAGAACGCCCCAAGGATGAAGGCCATCCACCACGACAAAGCATGAAAGCAATGTCTTCCAATCGGTGCTTGTTCTCACCTTTGATTGCCAAATCACCATCAAAGAGCGTCTGTAGGCTGACATCTCCAGAAGATTCCTCAGACTCCCAAAGACTCATCGGTCGCATGGTAATCCACGCAAAGCGTCCAGTACCACTATGCACAATCTTATCCGCTTCTACTGGAACGGCAGAGCCTGTGAGAATGAATTGTCCTTCCTCATTACGAGCATCTACTTCATAACGAATATTGTCCCATAATTCGGGAAGGGTTTGCCACTCATCGAACAAGCGAGGAACAGGTCCACTCAGTAGATGCGAAGCACTCGTAGCGATCATACTCTTGCTTTGCTGCAACACTTCAGGGTTAGCCAACATGACCATACTACGCGCCTGCTGGAGAGCCGTGGTTGTTTTGCCACACCACTTAGGCCCCTCTATCAACACCGCACCTACTTCTTCCAAACGTTCTGCCAACAATTGGTCCACAACACGCCTTTTATACTTCTTTTCAGCCATAAATTTACCTTATAAAATTTGACGCTGCAAAGGTACTACATTTTTTTCACATTTGCAAGTATTTACGCAAATTTTTAAGGCGTTTGGCGAAAAATCATTGAGGCGTTTGGCGAAAAATCACTAAGGCGTTTGGCGAATTTTCGGCACTCTATCTCATAAATGAAACTACATTTATTCTATTTCAATATTTCAAAGATCGCTCTTTTGCTCGCTACGCTCACGTTGATGGCGACAGAGTCGCGAAAGTGGCGTTGCGAAAATGGTTCGCTGCGCTCACGAATAGTGGCTAAAGCGTCAGCTTTTTATGTTAGTCGCCCAAAGGGCGGGTAGTTGCAATGGACAATAACAAAAAACGGTAATTCCGTTTTTATTGAAATTACCGCTAAAATTACACTATAGACAATTGGATTAGTCTTTCAAACAGCCAATTGGAATAACATATACACCATCCTTTCGGCGTAATCCGACCTTGCCTCCTGTGAGAACAATCAACAAGTCTGGTTCACGAATAGGCACTTGCTTTTCCATCAGATTATGCTCACGAATCAACTCTTGCAACTCCAACAAATGAGCGGCACCTGCATCTACATCAGCGCTTCCTAACTTACACTCAATAAGTGCATATCGACCATCATCCAAATGCAAAACAATATCAGCCTCCAAACCATAACGATCATTATAATATGACACCGTAGCATATTGGTCGGCTGTATATGCCTTCAAATCGCGAATACATAATTGCTCGAAAATAAAGCCAAATGTATTCAGCTGCATCTGCATTGACTCTGGCGTTAATCCCAACAAAGCAACTGCTATAGAAGGATCACAGAACCCACGTTTTGAGCCACTACGGATAGTGGTCTTACTACGTATGGCTGGACACCATGCTCCTACATCTTGAATAACAAACAGTCGCTCTAAAGCATTCACGTAATCCATAAACGTTGGGCGAGTGCAATCCATATCATCTGATGCTACTACATCTTGCAACATTTGACTTGTCTTTGCTAATGTGGATATATTGCGTGCATACGAACGCAATATCTGACGTGTAAGTTGCGAATTACGGCGAACACCATCTATACGCATTATATCAGAATTACAAACGGTATTCACATAATCACGCACCACAGACAATGCAGCTTTTTTACTTTTTGCACAAACAGCAGCAGGCCATCCTCCACGACAAGCAGCAAATATCAAATCATCTACTGAAAGAGTTGACAATACTTCAAACTCCATTTGAGGATTGTCAAACAATGCACTAAGAGAAATCGTACCATTGCTCTCTTGCGACTCCCACAAACTCATCGTACCCATCTGCAATCGAGAAATGCGTCCCGTACCAGAGTGGCGTATCTGCGTTTCATCAACAACATTAGAACCCGTTAGAATAAACTGACCCGATAATTGTCGCTTATCCACTTCGATGCGCACAGCATCCCATATCACGGGGTAATCCTGCCACTCATCAATCAGGCGAGGGGTGTTACCTTGCAAGAACAACGAAGGACTATTTTTGGCAATCACATCATAATTACCACGCTCATCAGGGTCTTGCAAACGAATGATCGATTGAGCCTGTTGGGCAGCAGTAGTAGTCTTGCCACACCACTTAGGACCCTCAATCAACACTGCACCCATCGACTCTAACCGTTGCAACAATAATCTGTCCGAAATACGCTTAAAATACCTCATAATTATATCACTTTTCAAATTCGCTGCAAAGATACTAATAATTATTGAATTATGCAAATTATTTTACATTTTTGAGGTATTTTATTTTACATTTTTGGGGCATTTCGTTTTACATTTTTGGGCACAAGTTTGGAAAAATTGTGGTAAACACCATGCAGTTTGATATACACAAGAATTTATATTTCTTGCGTATATGCGGTAATTTCAATATTTCAAAGATCGCTTTTTTGCTCGCTTTGCTCACGTTGGTGGCAGCAGAGCTGCTATTTAGGTTAAAGGTGAGAGGCGAGAGGCTAAAGGCAGGAGTACGGAAGGCGTGTCGTGCATAGGCGCACGATTGCGCAGATGCACGGCACGCGAACAAATCATATATTACTCTGCCAACGCAGTGGTCAATTGACCCTCTTTCTCGGTCAAGAAACGCACATACAAGTAGCCATCAGCATCTACATACTGTGCCAATGGAGCCAAAATAGCCTTGCTCAATACCACATTACCCTCAGCAGGAACCTCCGTATAGTTCACCACTCTATTGTGGTAAATAGCCACAGCAAACTCGCAATGCTTAGCCACGAAGGTATGCAATGAACCCTTACCAAGTCGGGGGCC